>CAMGIN010000011.1 GCA_946056135.1 uncultured bacterium
ACAGGCTGTTGCCTTCAATGCCGCTGAGGGAGAGAATCCAGGCGGTGACGGTGGTACCCACGTTGGCGCCCATAATGACGTTGATGGCCTGGCTCAGGGTCAGAAGCCCCGAGTTGACGAAGCCCACC
The DNA here is from genome assembly GCA_946056135.1 of uncultured bacterium. GTDB lineage: Bacteria > Bacillota > Clostridia > Oscillospirales > Oscillospiraceae > Faecousia. The sequence continues at coordinate 129 of CAMGIN010000011.1, forward strand.
ACCATAACAGTGGTGGCGGAGGAGGACTGGATGACGGCGGTGACGGCCAGGCCCGTCAGGAAGCCCAGTATCCGGTTGGAGGTCAGCTTGCTCAGCAGCGTGCGCAGACTGCTGCCCGCCCGGCGCTCCAGGGATTCTCCCATAATGTTCATGCCGAACAGAAACAGGCACAGGCCGCCGACCATGGTTAGAATATCAAATATGTCCATAGGATTCTGCCTTTCTCACGATAATTTGACAAGGATATTTTATCAAGAAAACATCAAATCCATTATCGGGAGAATGTAAAATCCGTGTAAAGAGTTTGGGGTGTGTAGTTTGGAGAGTGGTGTTGCCTAAACAGACACTGCCTTGCAAAAAATAAATCATTTGTTTGAATGAAAATTCCAATGTTTTCCTTAGTTTGTGCTATGATAGGAAAAACACAGAATGGAGGCAGTAACATGAACCCCTACATCGAACAATGGAAACGCTTTGCAAAAGAAAACGTCCCCTGGGATGGGGACGTTCAGACTGTACTGGAGATGCTCTATGATTGCTATCTGGAGCAGAATTCGTTCGAGACCCAGCAGATTAAAGAAGATTTCCACAGTCTGGACCGGATTCTGGGTAAATTGACATTGCAGGAATATGACCAGGTGTGGAACCTGACCTGCCGGTTATGCAGTGAACATGAGAAGTCGGCATTTCTGGAAGGCATTCGCACCGCCATGCGATTGACTGTGGAACTGGATGACGATCCCATGTTGACTGGAAAAGCCCAATGATTGTTCACGGCACCCCCTTGGCTCTCCCTATGGGAGAGCTGGCACGCCATAGGCGTGACTGAGAGGGGAAAGGTTCTCCTGAAAACCCTCTCCGTCCCTGCGTTCCGCCGGGCCACCTCTCCCAAAGGGAGAGGCATGGGCGCTTCGCGCCGGTGAGCAAAACGATCCTTTGCCGAAAGAGTCATTTGGCTTTACCCGTTTCCACCTTCGGAAACCGGACAGTGATGGTCGTTCCCTGTCCCACGCGGCTGGTCAGCTCCAACTTGGCCTTGTGGATCAGGACGGCGTGCTTGACGATGCTCAGCCCCAGCCCGGTGCCGCCGACCTCCTTGGAGTGGCTCTTGTCCACCCGGTAGAACCGTTCAAAGATCCGGTCCTGGTGTTCCGCTGGGATGCCGATGCCGGTGTCGGAGACCGTCAGCACCACTTCCTTCTCCCGGTCCTCCACCCGGAGAGTGACGCTGCCGCCGGATTTGTTATACTTGACCGCGTTGTCCGTCAGGTTGAACAGAATACTGGAAAGCAGCGGATGGATGCCGTAGACCATGGCGCTGCCGCCTTCCAGACGGAGGCGCACATTGTTCAGCTCCGCCGGGGCGGCAAGGGACTGCACCGCCTGCTGGGCGGCGTCGTACAGGTCCACCCAGGACCAGGTCATGCCCGCCGCACCCTCGTCCAGCCGGGACAGGCGCAGGATGTCCTCCACCAGCTGGATCAGCCGCTGGGCTTCGCTGTAGATCTTTCCGGAGAAGCAGACCATATCCTCCGGCGCAACTATGCCGTTTTTCATCAGTTCCGCGTAGCCGGAGATGGCGTGCAGAGGCGTTTTCAGCTCGTGGGACACATTGGAGGTGAACTCCCGCCGCAGCTGCTCCGCCTGCTGCTTCTGGGTTACGTCGAACAGCAGCAGCACCACACCGGAGACGCTGCCGCCTGTCAGCACAGGGCTGGCGGCAGCCAGATAATCCCCGGCGGACAGGGACACGGTCTGTTCTCCCTTCTGCCCGGAAAGCGCCTGGTCCATCAGGGCGGTAATCTCGGCGTTCCGGTTGGCCAGGTCAAAATCCGCCCCGAGACAGTTTGGCGTGACTTCCAGCAGCCTGGCGGCGGCGGGATTGATGCTCAGGATGGTACCGCCGCTGTTTACCAGCACCAGTCCTTCGCTTAAGGAGCGGGTGACGGTGTTGAATTCCCGCTGCTTCTGTTCCAGCTCCACGGCCTGGGCCCGGAGCTGGCGCTGCTGGGCTTCCAGCCGCCGCAGCAGGGGCAGGATCTCCTCGTATTCCCGGTTGGACAGAGGATCGTCCAGATTCAGCTCATTGATGGGCTTGACGATATCCCGGGACAGTCGGGTAGCCAGGGCGGAGGACAGAACGATGGCTCCCGCCAGAACCATGACGATGAATTGGGACATCCCCAGCATCAGGTTCAGCACGGAGCTTTGGGACAGGGACAGTCGCAGCACACTGCCGTCGCTGAGACGCTGGGCGATATAGAGACAGCGCTCCAGCAGGGTGTCGGAGTAGCGGACGCTTTGACCGTAGCCGTTGGCCAGGGCGTCTTTGATTTCCTCCCGGGCCAGGTGGTTCTCCATGGCGTTCCGGTCAGAGAGATTGTCATAGAGGACGGTACCGTCGGCGGCGATCCAGGTGACCCGGCAGGTCAGGCCGTTGTCCAATCCGTCAAAATAAGAAAGTCCCTGGCGCTCAATGGCATGGGCGGCCAGGGCGGTCTCCTCCCGAAGCTGGGCAAACTGGACATTGGTGAAATGGGTATACAGACCGCCCAGGATCAGCACCAGCGCCGCCGCCAGAACAGTCAGCGCCACGGCGAGGATTGACCGGAAGATGCGTTTCGTCATGGGGTTTCCTCCAGCCGGTAGCCCACGCCCCGAACGGTGCGGATGTAGTCGCCGCAGGGCCCCAGCTTGGTGCGCAGCGTGCCGATGTGTACGTCCACGGTCCGGGTCTCGCCCAGGTAGTCAGTGCTCCAGATTCGCTCCAGCAGCTGGTCCCTGGTGAAGACCCGGCCCGGATGCTCCAGGAACAGCCGCAGCAGCTCAAATTCCTTCAATGTCAGCTCCACCCGGCGGCCGTCAGCGTAAACGGTATGGGCCTGGGGGTCCATCTGCAGCTGGCCCATCTGCAGCAATTCCCTTTGGCTTTTGGGTGCGGTTCGGCGCAGCACTGCCCGGATCCGGGACACCATTTCCATCATGCCGAAGGGCTTTGCCAGATAGTCGTCAGCGCCCAGATCCAGGCCAACCACCTTGTCGTATTCCGTTCCTTTCGCGGAGGCGATGATGACAGGAATGTGGGCGGTGGCGGGATTGGCGCGCAGATTTTTTAAAATCTCAATACCGTCCATGCCGGGCAGCATGATATCCAGCAGGATCAGCTGAGGCTCGATATGGGCCAGGGCGGCAAACAGGGCCTGCCCTTCGCAGAATCCCTCTGCTTCAAATCCCGATGCCCGCAAAGCATAGAGCATCAGCTCCCGGATGCTGGTATCATCTTCCACACAGTAAATCATAAACTCCCTCCCGGATAAAGCGGATTCTCTCACTATTGATGGTACGGCAGATTTGTAAGCTTTACAAGGAGAGAATTGTAAAATCCGTGTAAAGAGCGAGAAGTTTGGGGAGTGGAGAGTGGAGTGTGGAGTGTGGAGTTAAGGAATCCCTTCGGGATAGAATATAAATATGCAGCAAATATAACTCTCCACTCTCACAACGCCACACTCAAAACACGTACTTGTCCAGCCGGTCAAAGGCTTCCTGCACCCGGCTCAGGGGCAGGGCCAGGTTCATGCGGATGTGGGTTTGTCCGTGGAAGGGACGGCCATCCTGCCAGACAACGCCTACGTCCCAGCCGGCTTTCAGCAGCTCGTCCAGGGTTTTGCCGTGGGCTTCCAGCCATTTTCCGCAGTCCAGGAACAGCATGTAGGTGCCCTGGGGCTTGCTAACCTCCACGCCCTCAAAGTGGGTTTCAATGAAGTCGCAGGCAAAGTTGACGTTGCCAGTGATAACCTGCCGCAGTTCCTCCACCCACTCGTAGCCCTCGGGCTTGTAAGCGCCGATCAGGGCGTGCATGCTCATGACGTTCATGGAGTTGTAGTGGCACAGGGAGCTTTCCTTGTCGCAGCGGTCCTTCAGCAGTTTGTTGTAAATGATGTGGTAGCTGCCCACCAGGCCCGCCAGGTTGAAGGTCTTGGAGGGAGCGTACAGAGCCACAGTGCGCATCTTGGCGTCCTCGCTGACGGACTGGGTGGGGGTGTGGCGGTAGCCGGTGAGGAGAAGGTCACTCCAAATCTCGTCGGAGACGACCATAACATCATGCTTGCGGAACAGCTCCATGGCCTGCTCCACCTCCCAGCGTTCCCAGACCCGGCCGCAGGGATTGTGGGGAGAGCAGAAGACAGCCGCGTGAATCTTGTTCTCCACGATTTTGCGCTCCATGTCTTCAAAGTCCATGCGCCAGACGCCATCTGCGTCCTTGACCAGGGGGGAGTGGACGATGTCGTAGCCGCTGTTGGTCAGACTACCTGTAAAGCCGATATAGGTGGGGGAGTGGAGCAGCACCTTGTCGCCCCGGGAGCAGAGCACGTTCAGCGCAGAGACCACGCCGCCCAGAACACCGTTTTCGTAGCCAATGTTCTCTTTGGCCAGACCGGTAACGCCGTTATGTACCTCCTGCCAGCGGATGATGGAATCAAAATATTCGTCGGTGGGGAAGAAGTAACCGAAAGCCGGATGCTGGGCACGCTTCACCATTTCCTCCTGAATGGTGGGCACCACGGGGAAATTCATATCGGCCACCCACATAGGGATAACGTCAAACCCCTCCCTGGGAGCGGGATACATACCATCGGGAGCGCCCACAGCGTCAATAGCGACAGCGTCCTTCCCATGACGGTCCAAAATGGAGGTAAAATCGTATTTCATGAGGATTCTCCTTTGTCAGTTGATAGGTCTATTATAGAGTTTTTGGGGGAAAATAGCAATAGCGGAATTTGCGGAGAGTGTGGAGTGAGGAGTTAGGAGTGTGGAGTTATGGTATCCACTTCGTGGATGATTAAAAAAACATAGGCATCTTTTATTTATTTCCAAAAGAGCCCTTAACATTCACTCTCAATTCCTAATTCCTAACTTCTAACTCCACACTCCACACTCAAAATTCCTCCGCCTGGTTTCTGGTCTTGCTTTCCATATGCCCGGATTGGATCACCGGAGGCTTGGGGTCGGCGGCTTCCCAGGAGATGGGCTTCTTTTCGTCTTCCTTCATGCTTTTCACCTCATGCCTTAGTATGCGCTGTTTTGACAGGAGGATACAAAAAAGCCCCGGACAGTGTGGTGTTCATAAGACAGTTAACAGTCACAGTAGTTTGCACTGCTGTGGCTGTTCTTGTATTTTATCCTGTTATGTGATAATATGAACCCAACAAACCTACAAATCAGCACTTGTGAAAATGCGATGTATGAATTATCCCTCCCAATCTAAATTGGTTGGGAGGGGTTGGAATAATCAGTAACTGCTTTATATAAACAATTCGTTTGATTTTTCAACAGAGCAGGCCTTCTTTATTGCCGCTGCAGCAACAGCGGTCATGACACTACTGACCTTTCTGGCGTGAACCGGACAGATCGACACGCATCGCATACAGGATATGCATTTACTCTTATCAGTCGCTCCGGGCGTAGTTGCTGAGATAGCGCCTGCGGGACATTTCTGTACGCACAAACCACAGGAAGTACAACTGGAATCGGCTTTCGGAACCATTCCGGTCCCAGATTTTTTGTATGGTCTATTGCCGGGAACGGAAGGTTTGGATAATTGATTGGAAGTGGCTTTTTCAAGAATCCGATCACCAAATTCCGCAAGTTCTTTACAATCATCCACATTAGGCCTTCCGGCTGCGTACTCGTGTATGATGGAATGTTCCGCTACTGCAGCGATGGCGGCAATTACCTGGAACCCGGCGTTTTGGGCATAATCCTCCATTTGGACGAGAGTGTCCTCATAAGCACGATTTCCATAAACTGCAACAACAGCGCATTTTGCTCCGTTCCCTTTGATCATGGCAAGTCTATCCAAAGCAAGCTGCGGCGCAACGCCGCCAAAAGAGGGCATTGCAATTAGAACAAGAGAGTTTTGATCAAAAGCAATGCCTGAATAATCGGCATTTGGAACGGATAAATCAATGGTGTCAACCTGAGACCAGTTCTGCGTAATTGCTTTGGAAACTCGTTCGGTTCCACCAGTTGGGCTGAAAACAATCAGATAGTATTTCATGTTAGTTCCTCCTTTGATGTAAAAAATAAAACTACACCTTGAGAAGTATAATAACATGATTTTGGTGTAATGTCAATATTTACACCGATGTTTTTATATGGTAAAATTGAACTGGAGGATTTGTATTATGCATATCAGTAATAAATGTTCTATTGCGGTTCACTGTTTGATATTCATAAATGAATATGGAGAAGAAAACAAAGTGACAAGTGAATTGCTTGCGCTCTCTACAGGATGCAATCCCGTTACGATCAGAAATATCATTAGCGCAATGAAAAAAGATGGGATTATAGATGTGAAATTTGGAACAGGAGGGGCAACTCTTGCAGTTCCGATACAGGATATCTCCTTATACCGTATTTGTGCGGCGGTAGATCCTCAGGCTATTGATAAAATGATTAGTGTTCATCCTTCTCCATCTCCGTTCTGTCCAGTTGGAAGAAATATTGGAGATGTACTTGATCGAACATATGAAACACTAAAAGAAAGCTTAATATCCAGTATGAAGTCTATAACAATGGAGAAAATAGTGAACGACTATCATACAATACTTGAAAGTGATAGATGATGTTCTCATAAAAAGAACTTGTACAATTCCGGTTTGTCGGACAGATACAAGGGCGCACTTCTATACGGGACAAACCTGTATGTGCGCTCTGCGAGGCAAAATACTCCGGGTACTATCAAATGTCCGGGGCGATTTTTTGCCACTGCGTTCCAAACAAGGGACTGTATTCCTTGTGCCGCGAAGGCGGGTAGCAGCTTAAGGCAAAAGGCGTGACCAGGAAAGTCACGCCTTTTGCATATTTTACTGTCTTACGAACAACGCCCAAAGCTCCGGGTTTTTTTGGAAACGGGTGGGCGTCTTATTTCAGCAGTTCTTCGAAGGTGGATTTGACCTCCTGGAGCCTGCCCTGGGCGAAGGGACTTTCCAAACCGGCGCTGTCCAGGAATTCCAGGAAGTACCATTCCTCCGTGTCCAGGTTTTCCTCATACAGCGCTTTGCCCGCGCCGCTGCTGGTTTGTTCCAATTGGTACAGCTGCATGGCGGCGTCGTTGCTGACCACATAGCTGATGATGTACATGGGGTTGGTATAGTAGTGGGTGATGTCCACGAACTCCCGCCGGTCGTATTCCACATTGTCCAGACCGTAGGATACCACCGTTTCTTCGTACAGCGAATACAGGGCTTCCACTGTCAGATCTTCGGCGGTAAGCCGGTACATCTGCTGCTCAAAGCTGGCGTAGGCTGCCTGCTCCACATAGATACTCAGGCTGTCCGCCATCTTTACCTGGGTCAGGGTGCTGTCGCCGCAGCACAGGCTCAGGTATTCCATGCCCTGGGAGAAGAACTCGGAAACGTCCACTCCGGTATAGCTTCCGTAACTGGCGTAATCGTTGCAGAAGTGGCCGAACTCATGAACCAGGCCCAGCTTGTCGCAGGCGGTAAGGGTGGGATTCAGGAAAATAAAAGGCTCCCAGTAGCTGGTCAGATAGACCTCGAAGGAGGCATTGTACTTGTTTGGGCCGTAGGCGATGTCATACAGCTTGGCCCGCTCCATCAGTTGGAAGGCTGCCTCCACTGTGCCGCCCAGGTTTTTGGCGGTTTGGCGGACGTAGTCTAAGGCCTGCTTTTCGGAGCAGGAGACATAGGAAGGATTCCAGACATCTTCGGTGACAGTCTCCCGGTACAGGGGAACCAGGGCCTGCCGGATCTGCTCCAGATAGGCCTCCGCCTGGCGGGGTGTATAGTCCCGGTAGTAGTAGAAATCGTAGGCAAATTGGGCGTAATCCCGATAGCCGCAATAGTCCGCGATTTTCTGCCGCAGTTCGATCAAATCCACAAGAAGCTGGGCCATGCTGTCGGCGCAGGCGTTGTAGTATTCTTCCGTGCCGGGATCGTAGTCCAGGGCCTCCTCGGACAGCACATAATATTGGCTCTGGAGCTGGGCCTCCTGGGAAAGCAGCTGCGTCAGTTCGCCCTCCCAGAGGTTTTCCCCTTCGTAGCTGTCGAAGAAGCCCATGCCGAAGAACTCCGCCTCCAGCGCTTCCCGGCAGGGAGACTGGGCCAGGGCATAGTTCAGGGTTTCCAGGGCAGCATCCACCTCCGCGCTGTGCTGGGCACAGTAGTCGGACTCCTGCCGCCAGTAGAAATCGGTCAGGTCGGCACAGTAGTGGAGATCCGCAAGGGTGGCACAGGTATAGAACCAGTCATAGGCATCATAGAACCGGTACACCGCATCCAGAATGGCATCCGGTTCCTCTCCCACTGCGGCTTCGCAGGCCGCGTCCAGGGTCTGCTGCAGCGCGGTCATATCCGGACGTTCATACTGCATTTTTTCGTAAGTCACAGCGCCGTCCTCCGCCATACACCCGCTAAGCAGCACCGCTGCTGCCAGGATCAGCGCGAGAACGCGAAGCTTGGATTTGTGCATGCCATACACCTCCGGTTTATGTGCTGTAAATGATCGTTTAGCGCACCAAAGCCTTCCCCTCTGGGGAAGGTGGCCCGGCGCTAGCCGGGTCGGATGAGGTTGGAATGCACCCAGACCAGTATGCGCATAAAGAACCATGGACGGAAAAAATAAAGCAGGACAACAGCTTTTCCGTTTGCTTGGGACTGGTACAAACCTTCGGTGCGTACCAACCTCATCCGCCCCAGTGTGCGCACTGGGGCACCTTCCCCAAAGGGGAAGGCATGGCGCTGCCGCGCCAGTGGAACCGTCGTAAGATAAACGATCATTTTTCAGGCCAAGGTTTCTTTGCTGTGAAGCCATTCTATCATAAAGCTCCCTTATTTGCAAATAAATCACTGCCGCCGCTTTGAGAAAAGCGGCGGCAGGAAGGTTTAGTTATCTTTTGGCAGCAGAGTCTCCAGATAGTCGTAGTTGAAGGCTACACGGACAACATTTTTATAATACTCATTGAAGGTCTTACCGTTGTCGTCGTAGCGCCAGCCGTAGCCGTAGGGGTTGGAGTAGCCGTAGAATACGGAGATGCACTCCGGCTTGGGGTGGATAGCAACAAAAGTGTTCTGCTCAGCTGTGGAGGCCTTGGGGGACAGACATACGAACCGCTGCAGGGGCAAGCCGTCCAGAGCCTCATAGCTGGTCACCCCGGTGTAGCTCAGATTCAGATAAGTCAGACTTTCACAGCCCGCCAGGCATTCGATGTCCTTCAGCTTGGCACAGTAGGCCAGCTCCAGCCAGGTCAGCTTTTTGCAGTTGTCCAGCCCAACCAACTCCTTTACCGCACAGCCGGAGGCGATGACGACCTCAATGTTGGGCATATAGCTGATGAAGCTCAGATCCGTCAGGTACTCGTTGTGGCCGATGTCCATATACTTGACATCCTCGCAGTATTTCATGGGGCCGCAGGTGTCGTCGGTGACGTTGTACACCGCCCGGAGGGTTTCTTCGTCGGTCAACAGGTTGTACCTGCCATCCACACCGAAATAAACCCGCCAGACCACCTTGGGGCCATCCCGGAAATCCTCCCGAATCCCAGCCAGGACTTCGTTGCCCAGCTTGCAGTTGTCCAGTACAAAGCGGCTGCAGTTGTCCAGGATGGCAAGGGCCTGCCGGATCTGCGGCTCGCCGTCGTTTCCAATGCTGTAATTTTTATATTCCACTGTCTCGTCAGTGGTGGACAGGGTCTGGCCGAACAGGGTGAAGGTATAAAGGAAGGTGGCGCCGGGGTTGGCATCCTGGAGCCGCGCCACATCCTCCAGGCTGAGGGAGTTGCTCAGGTTCACACTGACGAGATTTGTCAGCAGGCCCAGCTTCGGCAGCACCTCCTCCACATGAGAGGAATCCATATTGCTCAGATCCAGCTCGGTGGTGTCTGCGCTGTAGGTGTTACCAAGGAGCTCCACGGTATATTCCAGGACGATTTGGGGATAAGCTTCCCGTAAAGTCGTCACCTGTTCTGCATTCAGATGGATATCCGGCAGGGAAATGTCGGTCAGCGCGGGAAGGTACTGCAGGTTCTCCGCAAGCAGGGAATCGTCAAAGGTCCCAGGCTCCAGGACGACACTTGCGGCTTTGTTGGAAACCGAGATGCCGCCGAGGGAAACGGAATAGGTGACATCCACTTGCGGATGGTTTTCGATATAATGGACAATGGCATCGTAGCAGGAGCTGCTGCCGAAATCCACGGCTTTCAGGTTGGGGTATTGGTCCAGGGTATAGAGTTCCCCCGCTTCCATCTCCACGGTCAGACTTTCCACCAGCTCCATGGGATCGGTTTCGGGAACGGTCTCCTCCGCAACGGGAGCGGTGGGAAGGGTGATGATTTCGGTAGCATCTGTACGCACCTCAGCCCGGGCTCTGCCGCACCCGGACAAAACCAGTACAGCCGCCGCCGCGCAGGCGAGACGCGCGGCTTTTTTCAAAAGAACGATCATTGGGGAATTGCCTCCGGAAACGCGTAGTTTCCATAACTATAGCATGTTAAGGTCGTGAAATCAAGAAACCGGCGCACAATTCCGGAATTTCCGGCACTTTCTGTGAATCCGCCAAAAACCGCAAGGGAAAGAAAAGGCCCTTTGCGCATTTTTCATGCTTAGGAACTGTATAGAAATAAAATGTGTAAAGCTGGCGCAGGATTTTTCGTTGGCAGCAAGGCGGAAAAGCGCAGCCATACTTGGTGTATGGCAAGTTTTGACAACGCAGCTGCCGACGAAAAAGACAAGCCAGAATGCACAATTTATATTTATACAGTTCCTTAGGAAAGATGTGGCACGGAGCAGCGGAAATCAAGAAGAAGGCAGCCTGCTGCCAGGCTGCCTTTTTTGAAGGGGAAGGTTACTGCAGGCCCTGCTCGTAGGCCTCGATCATCTTCTTGACCATCTGACCGCCCACGGAGCCGGCCTCCCGGGAGGTCAGGTGGCCGTTGTAGCCATTGGTCAGGTTGACACCAACCTCAGAGGCTGCCTGCATCTTGAACTTGTCCATCGCCTCACGAGCCTGGGGGACATTCAGCTGGTTATTGCTCTTCATACCGAAATCTCTCCTTTTGTCGTTTTCCGGAAAGTCCAGACGCTTTCCGGGGGAAAACGACTTTTCTTTCCGCAAAGATATCTTTTCCCGACACAAAAAAGCTATGCTTGGTTTTTTGCGGTAACGCTGGCAGGCGGTTCCTTTTCGTAATCCGGCGGCAATTTCGCTGCGAAATGAAACGAAAGTCACTGCGATATACGATCATTTGTAATACTAATATCTAATAAAAAACCTTTGGTTTTTATTTTGATATACACCGCCATACGGCGTTGCTGTTTTCGTGATTTTCGAAATAGAAAATCACGAAAACTCGTCTTGTAATGATCTTCATATAAAAAACTTCAATTCTTTGAATTAAAGTCTTTTATTGAATATCAGTATAAAAAAACTGCTGCGGTTTGGATGGTCACAAAACTTGGATCTACGCCTGTATCAGAATAACCGATACAAACGGACGTATGGTGTCTTTGACTATGAACAGAAATCTGTTGGAAATTTGTCTTTTGCGGAAATGCTCACCCTGGATGGGACATACAAAGCAAAAGACTCCCATGCGCCTGAGAAAAGTCTTCGGCGCATGGGAGTTTTTCGAATTTGCAGCGGCTTCCCAAGTGTGGATCATGGGCACCCGATACACTTCTGCAATAAAGAGCAGACATTTATCATTGCAATGGAATCGCCTGATGGAAATCCGTCTCGGAAGAATCTCTACATAAAAAGAAGTTATTTTGTAAACGGTTTTCTGTATTGCCCAGAGTCAATACCTTCCGAAGGTACAGTTTGGCCAGTGGCAGGCTTTGCACATCTGGCACAAGCCGCCGTCGCCCAGCTGGATCAGATCGTCCTTTGTAATCTTCTCTCCCGCAAAAATCTGGGGCAGAAGCACATCGAACACAGTAGTGGGCAGCTTGATTGCCGCGCCGGGTACGCCCAGAATGGGCACATCTCCCAGATAGGCCACCAATGTCATGTTGCCGGGCTGGGAGGGAACGCCGTGGCTGATGATCTCTGCGCCCAGCTGCCGAATGGCAGTGGGGGTGAGATCGTCTGGATCCACGCTCATGCCGCCGGTGAAGATCAGGAAATCCGCACCGTTTTCAAGATGGGTCTTGGCAGCATTCACGATCATGTCCAGATCGTCGTCGCAGATGGAGATCCCCAGAATTTCGGCAGGGTACTGCTTCATCTTTGCCCGAACCACCGGCTCGAACTTGTCCTTGATGCGGCCACTGTAGACCTCAGAGCCGGTGATGATCACGCCGATCTTCTTCGGCTGGTAGGGCAGCAGGTCAAGAAGCTTCTCTTCGGCGCACAGCCGCTCCGCCTCCAGAATCTGGGTTTCCTGCGTCACCAGCGGCACGATACGCATGGAAGCCAGCCGTGCCCCCACTTCCACGGGATAGTGGTCAGGCAGGGTACAGATGGTGATATCGCCGATGGAATCGATTTTTCGAAGCAATTCCCGGTTTACCCGGAACAGTCCACGCTGATCGGCAAACAGGAGGACCTTGCCTTCGGCGGGCTCGGTGTAGTGGCAGCCCGCTACCGGGGCCATGGCTGCCATCCGCCGCGCGCAGTCATCCTCATGGACTTCCCCGGCGTTTTCTTCCCAGACGAATACCGTCCGCTTGCCAATATTCAGCATATGCTCCACATCCTCCTGCCGGATGATGTGGCCCCGCTTGAATGCGACGCCTTTGAAGCCGTCGTTCATTTCCGTGATATCGTGGCACAATTCCATACCGATTGCGTCCTGTACGTTAATCTTTTTCATTTTGCACCTCGTTTATTTTATTCTTTCAGAAAGAGCAGGGATTCCGGGGGCAGGCAAACACTGACTTCCGGCGCCCGGAGCTTTTGCCATACATATTTTTCCATTTCCCAGCCGATGGGGCAGGAACAGGCACTGTTGACCGGCTTCAGCATGACGGTGTAGGAGAAGGGATTTTCGATTTCTTCTACGACCTGACAGCGGAAGCCATTCTTTCCCTGCCCCGGGCGGATATCGTGCATTCGAATGCCTACCGCGCGGGTATCCGGGGATACCATTGGAACGTCCAGCACCATATCCCAGTCCGTCGCTCGAATCTGTCCGGCTCCCAAGCACTCCAGTTTGGAAATGTTTTTGCAGCCGGTGAGCATAGCGCCCTTCCGGGTTTGGGGCCTCGCGAATACCTCCGCTTTTGTTCCGAAGGCCTCAATGGTTCCGTCATTCACGATGGCAATGCTGTCCGACAGCCGGAATACCTCGTCCCGGTCATGGGAAACCAGAAGCACAGTTTTTCCAAAATCCGCGATGGTCTGCCGAACCTCCTGCTCCAGCCGGAACCGCAGGTGGTTGTCCAGTGCTGAAAACGGCTCGTCCAGCAGCAGAATTCTGGGATTGGAAACCAGGATCCGTGCCAGCGCGGTGCGCTGCTGCTGCCCGCCGGAAAGCTGGGAGGGCAGATGATTTGCCAAAGGGGTCAGGCCGAAGCTGTCCATAACGGCGGTGACAGCAGCTTCCCGCTTTTTTTTGTCCGGCTCCCGGCTGGCTCCGGCACGGATATTCTGCAGCACCGTCATGTTGGGAAAGAGAGCGTAATTCTGGAACATCAGTCCCGTGTGCCGCTGCTGCGGGGTCAAATTGATGTGCTTTTCAGAGTCAAACAGCACCACATCGTCCACCTCAATCCGGCCCCGATCCGGCTTTTCAATGCCCGCAATACACTTGAGGGTCATGCTCTTGCCGGAACCGGAAGCGCCCAGCAGAGCCAGGGTTTCGTCCCCGGCTTCCAGCTTCACCTTCAGATGAAAGGAGCCGAGATTTTTCTCAATGTCCACAAAAATCGACATTTATGCCCCTCCCTTCTGTCTGCCGGTGCGCTTTTCCAGCATATTCACAGCCAGCAGCACCACAAAGGAGATGGCCAGATTCACCAGAACCCACCGGAAGGCCATGCCGTCGTCATTGGTGCGCCAGAGCTGGTAAACCGTGGTGGAGATGGTGGCGGTTCTTCCGGGAGTATAGCCGCAGATCATGCTGGTGGCGCCGTACTCTCCCAGTGCCCGGGCGAAGGCCAGAACCGTGCCCGCCAGAATACCCTGACGGCAGTAGGGCATCCGGATTCGCCAGAAGATATAGGTGTTGCTTAAACCCAGCGACTGGGCAGAATAGGCCAGGGTTTCGTCAAAGGATTCAAAGGCGCCCCGGGCGGTGCGGTACATCAGGGGGAAAATCACCACGGTGGTGGCAAAAATCGCCGACCACCAGGTCATGGTCAGCTTCAGGCCGAATACCTTCAAAAACCAGGCGCCGATGATGCGTTTCGGACCGAGAACCCGCAGCAGCAGGTAGCCCACAACGGTAGGCGGCAGCACCAGCGGCAGGGTCAGAAATACATCCAGCACGCCTTTCACCAGCCGGGGAGTTTTTGCTATGTAGTAGGCAGCGAAAATACCCACAAAGAAAATGATAACGGTGCTGATGGCGGCAATTCGGATGGAATTAAAAAGGGGGAACCAGTCCATACCATCAATCCTTTACGGAAATATCGAAACAGGCGGGCAAATTTGCCCGCCTGTGCGGATAGAAATGCGCGGAACTTATGCCACAGGAGTGAAGCCTACAGCCTCGAATACCGCGTCACCGGCATCACTTACCAGATAGTCCAGGAAAGCCTGCGCAGCATCAGCATTCTGGGAAGCCTTCAAGATGGCGGCGGGATAGATAACCTGGCCGCACATTTCGGCGGTGGCGGTATCCACCACGGTCAGACCGGCGGAGAAAGCATCGGTCTGATAGATGATGCCGCAGTCTACAGTGGCCTCGCTGACCTGGGTAGTGACTTCCTTGACGTTGGAACCGTAGGTGACGGAACCGGCGGCAGCCAGATCTTCCTCGGACAGCTCATAGTAAGCAAGAATCTTCTGGGTGTACTGACCCACGGGGACGTCGGCATTGCCCATAGCCAGAACGATCTTTCCTTCCTTCAGACCGGCAATCAGATCATCATAGGAGTTGATCCCGGCGGGGTTGCCTTCGGGAACGGCCAGGGCCACCTTGTTTTCCAGAATGTTGAACCGGGAGCCCTCCAGAATAAAGTCCAGACCTTCGGTATTGACTTCAGGGTTTGCCGTGATATCCAGCTGGTTCATCTGCTTCTGACCGGCAGAAATGAAGATATCGCAGTCGGCGCCTTCCTGAATCTGAGTCTTCAGGGTGCCGGAGGAGTCAAAGTTGAAGACGATGGTCACTTCGGGATGGTCAGCCATGTACTGATCGCCCAAAGTGGTCAGAGTTTCCGTCATGGAAGCGGCGGCAAATACAATCAGTTCCACGCTCTCCGGAGCGGCTTCCGTTGGGGGTGCGGTGGTTTCCGCGGGTGAGGGAGTCTGCGCAGCGGCAGGGGCCTGCGTAGTGGCAGGGGTATCTGTTTTTGCGCTGCCGCAGCCTGCGAACAGGCAGGAGATCATGCACAGCACCGTGAAAAGGGCAATCAGCTTTTTTATTTTCATTCCTCCACATTCGTAATCTGGCGGGAGTTTTCGTCATGTTGCTGTACACCCGCCGCCTTATTCCTAGAATATACCATCAAAAGAGAAAAGTACGTTGCCAAGACAACATTATTGTGGTATACTCAAAATAAATCCGCATAGGCTTACAAATCTCGGGAGTATCTGACATATGGATGAAATACTGACTGCACTGAAAAGAACCGAACTGTTTTCCGACGTCCCGGAAGGGGTGATTCTCCGGGAGATAATGCCCCACCGGCAGCTTCAGGAATGCCGAAAGGGGCTGTTTCTTATTGAGCCGCAGCAGGAAATGAGCCGTTTCGGTGTGGTTATGGCCGGGAAAATCCATATAATGCACTTTTTTCAGGAGGGAAACTACAGCCTGACCGCTGCGCTTACTGCCGGGGATCTGCTGGGTGCAGATCTGATTTGCACCCGAACCCGGCGCTCTCCCTATTACGCTATGGTTGCTTCCACGGCGCGGGTTGTATTTTTCCCCGCCGCCATGCTGACAGAACCCGGGATTGTGCAGGAAGGCTGGCGCTTACAGATTCTGAGCCGGTTGGCCACGTGGATTTCCAACGAGAATATGAAAAAAGAATATCGTCTGGCAATCCTTTCCCAAAAGGGACTGCGGGATCGGATTGTCACGTATCTGTCCATGCAGTCCGGCAAGCTTCAGAAAACCGCCTTTGCCATCTCCTTCTCCCGGGAAGAGCTGGCTGCCTTTCTTTGTGTCAACCGCAGTGCGCTGTCCCATGAGCTGAGCCTGATGGAGCAGGAAGGGCTGATTTCCTTTCACAAGAACTTTTTTACCCTGCATTATTTGGAACAATCGGAATCGCACAGCCTGCGGGGAAACCAGCCGGCTTTTCCCTTCTGATCAAACGGATGTTTCCACAAACCGTTTCCCCAGATACATGGGACGGTGAGATGGCAGGGCGTTTTGCACCCGCAGCTCCACCTCCCGGTGGGGAACGCAGGCCTGCGCCGCCCGGCGCAAAGCCTCCCCACCTCCACCGTTGGTTGTCCGCGCGTCGATGCGAAGGCTGCCGTCGAAAACAGCATGGTAGTCCACCAGCTCCGGGATAACAAACAAAGCACTGTCCAAGGCCTCTATGGAAATCTCGCCTTCCCGGCGGGAAACGGTGTCGATTCGCTTTGTCACACCTCCGCAGGGACAGGGCGGAAGAATCCGGGTGTAGTCACCCGTGCGGTAGCGGATCAACGGCATGGCTTCCAATCCGACGGTGGTGATTACCAGCTCCCCATATGCGCCCTCCGGCAGCACGTTTCCGGCATCGTCGATAATCTCGGGGATAATATGGTTTTCCCGCAGGTGCATACCGGAGAAGGCCGGACAGGTGATGGCTCCGCCAAGACCGCACTCCCGGCTGCCGTAGTGGGGGTAGAGGTGACTCCCCAAAGTCTGTTCCAGAGCGTCCATCACGCCTTTGGGGCAGGCATCTCCGGACACCAACGCCCGACGGATGGGAAAATTCTTCCCATACATTCGGGAAAGCCCCAACAGTGTCACCGGAAAACCGATATAGGTTTCCGGCTGCGTATCCGAAACCAACGCGCACAATTCCCCCCAGCTCTGTCCGAAGCCTGCCGGGATGGGGACTCCTCCCAGCCGCGCCACCGCCTTGGCAATCAGATCCCCCAACCCAAAGGGGCCGGTGAAGGGAAAACCGATCAGACATTTTTCCCCGGGGCTCAGCATTTCTCCAATTCCCGCTGCGAAAAAACCGATGGTGTGCTCCGTGTCCCGTTCCGTATAGAACACCCGCTTGGCAGGCCCGGTGGTGCCGGAGGTAGCCCCGGAAATCACACGGCTGACCTCCGATTGAGAGGTCAGC
Organism: uncultured bacterium; assembly: GCA_946056135.1. Taxonomy (GTDB): domain Bacteria; phylum Bacillota; class Clostridia; order Oscillospirales; family Oscillospiraceae; genus Faecousia. Next base: position 17,546 of record CAMGIN010000011.1, read on the forward strand.
AGGAAAGCCCCCGGATTTTGCGCAAGCATGGCGGCGGTGGTGAAGGGCAGAGTTTCCAACTGCTGAAGGCTCACCAGCTTTTCCGGATATTCTCTGTAAGCACCGCCCCGGGCTTTCAGCCGGGCCAGCGTCTCGTTCAGACGCTTTAACTGCAAGCGTTCCAGTCCCTCCCGGGTCAGCTCCGGGAGGGACTCAATTTCACAGATCCAATTGTCCAGTCGTGTTTTCTTCATTTGCGGTAAAGTGCCTTTCCATGAATATCCGTCAGATTATAGGCGCAGAAGGGAACCATGCCTTGCTCGGAATCCACCTCGCAGATATAGCACCGGCGCAGGCGGTCAAGGTCTAAATTGTAAGCGTCCTGAAACACCATGCCGGAGACGGTGAAGGTGTTCTCCACCGTCTGCTGCAAAAAGGCATCCAGGGAAGCCGTATCGCTGTCCCCATCGCAGCAGGCTGCCTTGCCGCTCCACTGCTGGGACACGAAGTCCCGGGCGTCGCTGGATTTGACGCAGCAGCACTGGCTTCTGCGCCGGGGCAAGGCTTTCAGCGTGCCGTCCGGCTTTCGCAGGAAGCTGGCGTGGAAGGAGCAGTAGGGGCTTTCCGCACCGCCGCCGCCGAAGTCCGCAGCCTTCATCAGGCCGCCGGTTTGATCTTCAATCCGGCGCAGCACGGCGGGAATGGTCAGCCGAATTTCCGGCGCTTCCAGTCCGCAGCGGCCAAAGTAGGAAATGGGTTGGATGTGCACCCCCCGGACATGGGGCGCATGCTCCAGCGCAAAGCGGAGAATATTCCCCAGGGCATGGTCATTGACCCCCGGGGCCACGGTGGGCACCAACACCACGGGCAGCCCCGCTTCCCTGCACCGTTCTATGGCCCGCAGTTTTATTTGTACCAGGGGCGCGCCACGCAGGATGCGGTAAATCTCGTCCTCCAGTCCGTCAAACTGCAGAAATACCGTGCTGACCCCAGCCCCGGCCAGATGCTCGGCGTACCCTTCTTCATGAGCCAGGCGCAGACCGTTGGTGTTCAGCTGGAAGAAAGAAAATCCCTTCTCTCTGCCCAGCGCGATGATCCGATCCAGATCGTCCCGCATGGTGGGCTCGCCGCCGGAGAGCTGAATATTGAAAGGGCCGCCCCGCTCCATCAGCAGGTCGTACTGTTTTCCAATTTCTTCCAGTGTAAGGTCATGGGGCTTCTGCTCTCCGGCGCTGGCGAAGCACACCGGGCAGCGCAGGTTGCACCGATTGGTCAGCTCCAGCAGCACGCAGCAGCCGTCCCGCTCGTGATTCTGGCATAGACCGCAGTCGTAGGGACAGCCTTTTTCCGGCACGACGGCATGAACGGGCGTTACCGCGGCATTGCTGTCGCTGGATGCCCAGTTTCCATAACTTTCCAGATCACCCTCCCAGATTAGGGTGCGAAAGGGGCCGTGCTCCCAGCATTTCTTTTCCAGATAAATATTTCCGTCTTCCCCCACTGTTTTCACAGCGGGAATCCTGGCCAGACAAACCGGACAGACGCTCATGGTTTTTCCGATTTCCATTTACAAAAGTCCTCTGTTTTCCAGTATCTCCATACACTTTTCATAGGTGGCGGCAATGATTCCGGGACAATACTGCACCTTTTTCGCAGGGCTGGTGCCCACGATATCCCGGCAGTCGATGCCCATGTATTCCAGCTCCATCTCATCGGTAAACCACTGGGTAAATTCTCCCAGGGCGGCCTTGTGGTGGGGGCTGTCGTAGCTGTCGGCGTCCGGTTTTCCGGTAAAGTAGGAAATCAGGCAGGCTCCCGCTGCCATGCAGCCGCAGACATCCCCGCTGCCGCCGATGCCGCCGTTCAGCCCCTGCATGCACTGCACCAGCTTGGGATTTTCCTCGCCCACCGTGTCCAGAAGCAGAATCGCCAGAATCTGAGCGCAGGCATAGCCGTACCGGCTCAGCTCCATAATTCTCTCTTCCAGGTCCAAGCTCTCACATCCTTTCGCATACGAACAGCACATAGGTGATTTTCTTTCCCTGGGGAAGGCAGACATTGTCCTGGGTCCAGAGGGCTTCCAGATAATAGTCCCGCCACTGCTCCGTCAGGTCCTCCAGATGCCGGACGGCGAAGCCTGCCTGCCGAGTCTGGTTCAAAAGCGCCACCACATCCTCCGTCACGTCGGAGAACACCAGCTTGCCGCCCTTGCGCAGAAGCTTTCCCGCCTGGGTCAAGGCCCCGGGCACATCGGCGCTGACATAGAAGCTGCACTGGGACAGGATGCCGTCAAAGCTGCCCTCCGGGTAGGGTGGGTGCAGATAATCCCCGGCGGTTACGTCCTCTCCCCGTGGGCATAAATCGATCCCCTCTGCTTCGTAGCCCATTTCCTTCAGCAGCCGGACAGTGCTGCCGTCTCCGGCACCCATGTCCAGCCATCTGGCAGGCGGCGGCAGGAAAGATAGTTCGATCAGATAGCGGCTGTGCGCCTCGCCGCCAGGATGCCCCAGCATCACTTATCCTCCAGGGCTTTCTCCACGGAAAGCACCTTGCCAAGGGCCAGCTCCTCCGGCACATAGATGAAGCCGCACTTGGGGCACACCGGCAGCTCCACGGGGAAACCGTTGTCCAGATACAGGAATTTCGCCTTGCCTTTTTCCAGCCGGACACCGCACTTCATGCAGGTCAGCTTTCCGTCGGGGTCAATGGTATAGTAATTCTTCTCTGCCATAATTCTTTCCTCTTACAGGCGGTTTACAATGTTCATCCGGTGGCTGTAGGCCCGGTGTACCCGGTAGCCGCCGTCCACTTCTTCGTATTTGACCCAGAAGGTCACATTGCCCAGCCGGGCTCGGGTCAGCAGCAGCCCGGAATTCTCCTCCCGGATGGCCTCGCCGGTTTGGCGCAGGCTCTGCAAGACCCGGATCACATCGGTTTTCAGGATCATCCGGTCGTCCATCATGGCTTCCGCTTCCGGGGTGTATGCGACGGTAAAGCCCAAATCCATGGCAATCACTTCCTCGTTCCAGATTTCTTCCAGCAGATGATGCTTCAGCGACAGCCGGTTATACCGCTTGGCGCTGATATCCGGACAGTGGTCGGCGGAGGTACCGTAGACCAGCTCCAGCAGGTGCATGGACTCCCGACCTTCCCGGGCGAACCGGTCCCGGCAGGCCATGCAGTAGCTTAAGTAGGGCAGGTCAGAACGCTCCAGACACTTGTCCGTCATTTCCTTTGCCACTTCCCGGTTGGTGTACTGGGTCAGGCCGCCGTAGCCGCAGCAAGGAGATTTGTCTCCCTCGTAGGGTGTTTGCGTTACCTGACAGCCCAGACTTTCCGCAATGCGGCGGATGCTCTGCTGAGTGGCCTTATCTCCCCTTGCGCCGCAGGCATCGTGGACGGCAACGGGTTTCTCCAGCCGTTTCGCCTTTTCCGGCACGCCAATAGCTTCCAGAATTTCCCAGATACCGTGAATTTCCAGCTGCGCATGGGAAGACAGCTGCTTTTTGCAGGTGGGGCACCCGGTGATGACGGTGGGATTGCCCAGCCGCGCCAGCTGTTCATCCAGGAATTTCACGGTATCGTCGTACATCTCATACCGGCCTGCCCAGTCGCAGATGGCGCCGCAGCAGCCCAGCATCAGGGCCACGCCCCCCTCCAGACGCTGGCACAAATCCAGATACGCCGCCCGCACGGTGGCGGGGGCAATGGCCGTCGCCTGACAGCCGGGGAAGAATACATATTTGCACTGCGCATACCCCGGCTGGGGACGGCACAGGAAGGCCTCGTCGTTGGAAAAGAGCATGTCCATCAGGGCAAATTCGTGGGGCGCCAGGGGCATTTTCCCGGTGGTGACCATGTTCTGCCGGGCGATATGGCAAACCTCGGCCATGTCGTAGCCGTTGGGACAGAGCACACTGCACTGACCGCACAGGCTGCAGGCGTTGATGGGCTTGTTCATCATGTGGTCGCCCATGATGATGGAGACGTTGTTATAGATTTCCCGGGTGAGAATCCGGGGAAATTTCTTGTAATGCTGCAAATAGGCGCAGCCCTTGATGCATTCCTCACATCGGCACTGAATACAGCGCTTTGCCTCCGCCACAGCGCTTGCCCGGTCGGTGCAGGGAATCCGCTGAGAGGGAGACACACCGTCCAGAGAGGTATATAGTCTGGTTTCCACGCTGCCCTCTTCACCCCGGGTGTTGGCAGGGTCCAGGTTCTGGGCCAGACGGTCGGCGGACAGGGCTGCTTTCTTTGCCCCGAAGGCCGCGCCCAGCACGCCCTGGGTTCTGCCGGTAATCAGCCTGTGTTCCCGGCAGACCATCACCGCTTCATCCACAGCAAGCCCGGGGAACAAAAGCTGGGCAGTATCATAAGCAGCGCAGCGCAGGTCGAAAGAAGCGTTCTTTTCTGCAAAGGCTTCCGCCGGGTCGGTGTTCCAGACAAACGTAATGTCCATACGGGACAGGGTCTGCTCCGATGCCGCCAAAATCTCCTCCGGCATCCCGGAGGCACAAGCGCGCAGGAAGGCTGCATAGCCATCTTGCTGACAGAAAACCGTCACCGGGTACATTTTCCGGCAGAGTTCTCCCGCCAGGAACAACGTAAACAGGTCGCCGCCGAAGATGGCGGCCTTTTTGTTCTTTTTCCGCAGAAGCCCCCGCTTTTTTGGGGGTGCGCCAAAACGCAGAGCGGCTGTTTCCAATTCCCGGATGGAGACGCCCTCGCCCACTTCGTGTAATTTGCATTTCCCTTCGCAGGGAGCTTCGCACAGGGCGCACAGAATATGCGGGAAGGGGGTGATCTTATCGTAAAGCGCCAGAGCCCGATCAAAATCCCCGGCGGAAACAGCGGCAATCATAGCCTTGGTGTCCAGCTTCAGGGGACAGGCCGCATTGCAGTATGGGGGCTGCTCATGGACGCACAGATGCTCCCTGGCTTCCAGTTCCTCCTTGGTGAACATCCGCTTCTGGCGGTAAACATGGGTGGAGGCCCGTTCTTCAATCATCACACAGGTCACTTCCCTTCCAAAGAATTCTCTATTAAGGTAACTATTCAGTCGTACCCCAAGTTTCTCATATAAATGTTCGTTTATAGCAATATCTATCGTTCCCTTATGCCCCCATCGTAGGGGCCGATGCCCACATCGGCCCGCAGGGATAACCTAATTTCCTGAACCAGACCGCGGCGAATTCGGTACACTGTGCAAGGGCCGATGTGCCTCAATCGGCCCCTACGGAGGTGCAAACGTAAACGATCATTTTCCGTGCAGATTTAGACACGACTGAATTGATACCTATTAAGAATGAAGAGGCGGTTGCCCGCCTCTTCATTATAGCATAGGAATGATTACTTTTCCAGATCCTTCAGCGCTGCCAGAACGACCTCGGGCAGAGCGGGAATACGGGTGATCCGCGCGCCGGTGGCGTTGTAGATAGCGTTCAGGATAGCGGGGTGCGGCGCATCCAGAGGGGCCTCGCCGCAGCCGGCAGCACCGTAGGGGCCTTCGGGACGGTAGGTTTCCACATAGTGCAGCTCGATGTCGTCGGGGATATCCTTGGGGTAAGGAATGCCGCAGCCCTTCAGGCTGGTGTGCTTGGTCAGATCGTCGAAATCCTCGCTCAGCGCCAGGCCGATGCCCTGGGCCAGGCCGCCGTAGAAGTTGCCGTCTACCAGCAGCTTGTTCATAATGGTGCCCACGTCCGCCACGCAGGTGAACTTCTCCACCTTGACCTTACCGGTCTGGGTGTCCACGCAGACCTCGGGCAGGAACAGGGTGTACATGTACACGGAGAAGGGATCGCCCTGGGCAGTGGCCTGATCCACGGGATGCTCGGCGCAGTAGGTGGCGACCCACTGACCCTGAACCTTTGTCTCGATGCCGTCGGCAACCATCTCGTCGTAGGTGCGGTAGGTGCCGTCTTCCTTGCGCATGGCGGCCAGCAGGTTCTCCGCTGCCAGACGGCAGGCGTTGCCGGACATGACCTGAGAGCGGGAGCCGCCGGCGGGGCCGGAGTTGGGGGTGATCTTGGTGTCGTTCATCACCAGGCGGATCTGCTCGGGCTTGATACCGGCCTGGCGCAGTGTCTCATGGGCGGAAACCAGCGTGCCCATGTCGGCGCCCTGGCCGTGATCCTCCCAGGAGGTGTACATGGTGACGGTGCCGTCGGGATTCAGCTCCGCGTAAGCCTGGGAAGCGTCCACGCCGTCCAGGCCGCAGCCGTAAACACCGGAGGCAACACCAATGCCGTACTTGTAGCGTCCGTCAGAGGCGGCGTTCTTCTCGGCAACCCGCTTCTTACCGGCCTCGTACAGGGGACGGGCCTTCTTGTACATTTCTTCCAGACAGTAGACGTCGGGCTTGTAGCCGGTGGGGATGGTGGACTGGGCGGACTCCTTGTAGCAGTTCAGCTCGCGGATGTCGAAGGGATCCATTCCCATCTTGGCAGCCAGCACATCGATGGCGATTTCGGAGCCCATGAAGGACTGGGGAGAGCCGTAGGCACGGAAAGCGGAGCCCCATGCGTGGTTGGTGAAGACAGTCTGGGACTTGTTGCGGATGGTGGGGATGTCGTAGCCCGCGCCCACGAACTGGCTCAGGCGGTGGGTCAGCAGGTCGCCGAACTCGGAGTAGGGGCCGTGATCCACATAGTTGTCGCCCCACAGGCCCAGCAGCTTGCCGTTCTCGTCGGCAGCCAGCTTGATGTGCATGAAGGCGGGGCTGCGCTTGCCGGTGTAGGTGATGTTCTGGAACTGGTTGAACACCAGAGACACAGGCCGCTGCAGGATCTTGGCAGCCGCGCCCAGAATGGCCTCGTTGGTGGGAGAGAACTTGTAGCCGAAGGTGCCGCCGGCGTGGTTCTGGACGATGCGCAGCTTCTCCATGGGAACGCCGATGCCGTCGGCGATCATGGGCATGTGCAGGTGGATGCCGATGGACTTGGAGTGCACGGTAACCATGCCGTCCTCGTCGATGTAGGCATAGCCGCAGTCGGGCTCCAGATGCAGGTGGGGCTGACGGGAGCAGTAGGACTCGATTTCCACCACATTGGGAGCGGAGTCAAAGTCGAAGTCGGGACCCTTGATGCAGTTGGTCTCGTAGTAGGCGTTGGGGGTGCCGGGATGGATCTCAATGGCATCCTCGGCAATGGCGTCCATGGCGTTCATGTAGGCGGGCAGCTCCTCGATGTCCACCTTCACGGCGTCGGCGGCGGCCCGGGCGTGGGCCTCGGTGTCGGCGGCGACGATGGCAATGGCGTCGCCGAACTGGAAGATCTTCTCGTCACACAGCACGGGACGGTCCCAGCCGTCGCACTTGTTGTTCAGGGGCAGCATAACCAGACCGTTGATCCGGTTCTTGCCGCCGGCGGCCACAATGTCCTTGGCGGTGATGATTCTCTCCACGCCGGGCATCTTCTCGGCCTCGGAGGTGTCGATCCCCTTAATCAGGGCGTGGCTGACCTTGGCCTGAACCAGCGCCAGACGCAGGGTGCCCTCGGGCATCTTCAGGGCGTCGTCCGCGCCGAAGTCCCAGGTGCCGGTGACCTTCTGGGCGGCGGAGGGACGGATGTACTTGGTGCCCACGATGGAGTCGCCGGTGGGCTTGAAGATCAGGTCTTCCTTGGTGATTTCGCCCCGCATCACACGGGCGGCATCCATAACGGCGTCCACGAGAGGCTTATAGCCGGTGCAGCGGCACAGGTTCCGGTTCTTCTGGAACCAGTCCCGCACTTCTTCACGGGTGGGAGAGGGGTTGTTGTCCAGCAGGACCTTGGAGGTCATGATGAAGCCGGGAGAACAGAAGCCGCACTGCGCGCAGCCGTGGGCCATCCAGGCCACCTGCAGCGGGTGCAGGTCGGACAGGGTGCCGATGCCTTCGATGGTGGTAATCTCAGCGCCGTCCTTGAGCTTGCCCATTTTGGTCAGACAGGAGCGGGTGACCTTGCCGTCCACGATTACGTTACAGGCGCCGCAGTGGCCCTCGCCGCAGCCGATTTTACAGCCGGTCAGCAGCAGACGCTCACGCAGGAAGGTTGCCAGAGTCTCTTTCTCGTCTACCAGAATGTTGCGGGTAACACCGTTGATGATAAGCGTTTTCTTGACCATACCGTTTCCTCCCTAGGTAGTGTGTTGTTGAATGGTTTTCCGTGACCCTCAGCGGTCACCTGCTGTGGGAGCCGCAAGGGTCTTCGTCCGGGCCTTTCCCTGTCAGATCCTGCATACGCTGCATCCCCCGGGCGGAGTAGAACACCAGCTGGGAAATACTCCCGTCCAGATTTTCCCCCCGCAGCACCAGTGCGTTGGCGGTTTCGTAGTAGTCGATGGGAAGCGTGCGGCGATACAGCTGCCCCGTCGCCTCGTCGACAACCTCAACGGTTACTTCCTTGGCGGATATTGCAAACACCTTGCCGTCCATACCAACACCTTCTGATCGTACGAAAATACCGAAACATGCGTTTCCACACCTATATTGTAGCGTACCCGGTATTCGCTTTACAAGTTATATCCGAAAAGCAGTCGCAGAAAAGCTTCGCTGAATTTTGTTTAAATTGCACAAAGAAGAAGGGAAAATTCGGTCATAATCAATATATATTTACGGTTTACACAGCGCCAGTGTCCCCGAGCGGTCAGGCAGAGGTACAGCAGGAAGGAGGCTCCGGTTTTTTTCACAAATTTCCGCTTCTATTATATCAATACTGCACAAAAAGCAAGGGATATCCACTTTCCGGGTTTACAATGGCCCGAAAACACAGTATGATTTTTTCATCGGCTGCATCTGGGAATGATTTGTGGTGGCCGCCTTTCATCAGGCCGGAATCCGAGAAATTATCGTGGTTACGCGGATTCGGCGTTGACTCTGGAGCGGCAGATTATTTGGGTAGGAGGAAGCATTATGAGACAGATGTTGAAGGAAATGAAATCCAGGCTTTTGGCGGGTGAGGATCTGGTTATGGTCACGGTCATCGCGTCCTCGGGAGCGACACCCCGGGGGGCAGGCGCAAGAATGCTGGTAGGAAATGACGGGCGAATCTGTGGCACCATCGGCGGCGGCGCTGTGGAGTATCGGTCGGAACAGATTGCGAAAACGGTTCTTCAGGAGAAAAGCTCCCGGGGGCACGACTTCACCCTGACCCGGGATGATGTGCAGAATCTGGGCATGATCTGCGGTGGAGCCTGTAATGTGTTCTTCCACTATCTGCCCGCCGGTGACCCGGAAATTATTTCGTTGGCGGAGGGGGCGGAAGCTCGGTTTGTTCAGGGGACAGATGCCTGGCTGGTGTCCGACATTGGCGACGGCGGCAGACTATACCTGACGGATCAGAAGGATGCCGCCCTGCTGCCCTATCTCACCCGCCAACCCCACCGGGTGGAGGTGGACGGACGGGATTTGTATATTGAGCAAATCGTCACCGGCGGACGGGTCTATGTGTTTGGCGGCGGTCATGTGGCCCAGGAGCTGGTGCCGGTTCTGGCACATGTGGGCTTCCGGTGTGTGGTCCTGGATGACCGCCCGGAATTTGCGGATGAAGCCCTGTTCCCTATGGCAGAGCAGGTTATTCTGGGGGATTTCCACGCGATTGGAGATTCTGTCACCATCGGCAGTGAGGACTACGTCTGCGTTATGACCCGGGGTCATGCGGGAGATACCGTCGTCCAGGCCCAAGTGCTGAAATGCCATCCCTGCTACTGCGGCGTGATCGGAAGCCGCCATAAGGCAGCCGGTGTGCGCAAAGTTCTGAAGGAGGAATACGGGCTTTCCGAGGAAGAACTCAATCAGGTTACCACCCCCATTGGCATCAGCATTCAGGCGGAGACCCCGGCAGAAATCGCCATTTCCATTGCTGCGCAGATGATTCAGCACCGTGCGGAACGAAACAGCCGGTAAACCGCTGCCAAAGTGTCTTCTTTTCATTGTTGGCTAGAATGAAGTATGATATCCGTCTGTCAAATACCCCCTGTTTTCATGAAACGAAAACAGGGGGTATTTGACAGAGAAATCAAGCAAAAGCGCAAAGATGCTTGGGCCTGATTTGTTATTTTGCGCAGTCGGCGCTGCCTTCGCTGTAGAGCATGTCCAGTCCGTGGGCCACCGGGTCAATGACTGCGAGGATGTTTTCGGCGGAGGCCTTCTTGCTGCCGGGCAGATTGATAATCAGGCTGCGATTGCGAATACCTGCCACGCTGCGTGACAGGCAGCCCTTGGGGGTAATCTTCATGGATTCTGCCCGCATGGCTTCCGGAATGCCGGGGGTCAGCCGTTCCACCACTTCCAGCGTTGCCTCCGGGGTGATGTCCCGGGGGGAGAAGCCGGTGCCTCCGGTGGTCAGTACAAGGGCGATTCCCAGTTCATCGGCACACTTGCGCAGCTCGGCTTTAATCCTCTCGGGTTCATCCGGCACCATGGCGGTATACGCCACCTCAAAGCCCTTCTCCTTCAAAATCCGGCACAGGTTGGGCCCACTGGTGTCCTCCCGCTCGCCCCGATAGCCCTTATCACTGATGGTAATCACCGCTGCTGTATAGTTCATTTTCATTCCTCCCGAAAATAATCTCCGTGGACACCGCCGGTTTTGGAAAGTAAGCGGATGTCCGTAATCACCATGTCCTTCTGCACCGCCTTGCACATATCGTACACTGTCAGCGCGGCGGTGGATACGGCGGTAAGGGCCTCCATCTCTACGCCGGTTCTGCCGTCACAGCTTACGGTTGCCCGGATTTCCACGCTTTTTCTTGCTTCATCCAGATGTAATTCCAGATTGATGCCGTCCATCCGTATGGGATGGCACATGGGGATGATATCCGGGGTGCGTTTCGCCCCCATGACGCCTGCAATCTGGGCAACGGTCAGCACGTCGCCCTTCTTCATGCCGCCGCTTTGAATCAGCGCGAAGGTATGGTCATTCACCAGCACCCGCCCGACGGCAATGGCGGTACGCTGGGAGATTGGCTTTTCTCCCACATCCACCATCTTTGCCCGGCCCTGATCGTTAAAATGGGTAAAATCCGACATATTCAGCCTCCAATCTGATTCATGTTCCGCCCTGCCTGGGAGCGGTGAATGGCATCCAGATCGCCATGCCACGCAGGCTTGTTCCAGATCGCCTTTTCCAACTGGGCGCGCATTCCCGCGAAATCCAACCCTTTCAGGGCATACTCCACATCGGAATGGAGACAGGGCTTCACCTTTCCGTCCGCTGTCAGGCGGATGCGATTGCAGTCCCCGCAGAAATGGGCGCTCACCGGGCTGATCAGTCCGATATTGCCCTGGGCATCCGGCAGACGGTAGAGCTTGGCAACACCTCCGTCGGGCATCACCGGCACAACCTCGGGAAGCTTTTCCAGTACCCTTGTATAGGGAATGTAGGCGGAGGAATCAAAATCTCCGCTGTCATACATGGGCATCATCTCAATAAACCGCATGTCCACCGGATATTGTTTTGTCAGCTCCGCCAGGGGGACGATTTCGTCGTCGTTGAAGCCCCCCACCAGCACGGCATTGATTTTGATTTTTTCAAAACCTGCCTCCATTGCGGCGTGAAAGCCGGCCCAGAAGGCGCTTATGTCGCCGGTTCTGGTGATGTAAGCATATTTCTCCGGGTTCAGGGTGTCAAGACTCAGATTCAGCCGGCGCACACCCGCCTCCCGCAGCGGTTTCGCAAGTTTCGGCAGCAGGACTGCGTTGGTGGTTACGCACACCTCCCGGATGCCCGCCACCGCCGCTGCCCGGCGGCAGATGGAGACGATGTTTTTCTTCACCAGCGGTTCGCCGCCGGTAATACGCAGCTTGGTAATGCCCAAAGAGGCTGCCGCCTCCACCGCCTGAATGATTTCATCCTCGGTGAGCATATCAGCGTGGCTTTTCTTGCACACACCCTCCTGTGGCATACAGTACCGGCAGCGCAGGTTGCACAGCTCTGTTACAGAGAGGCGCAGATAGGTGATATTGCGTCCAAATCGGTCAGTCATTTATGTTCCCTCATCATTTCCGGGCAGCGATTCCCGTTTATATTGCTCCTGATAGTACCCCCGTACCTGTGTGCCCATCTGTTCGAGGGCAGTATCAGAGATTGCGTCTGCGCCATAAGGCCCATGTTGGCATAACTAAACAGATTCACAGGCTTCATTATACTCTGGTTTGTGCTGTTTCACAAGACCTAAAACCGGAAATGTTCGGGTTCCATCCGATCTTTTCCTTGCTGCTTATGGGCCTGGGGGCGGCGAGATGATCGGTTATGGCATCTGGGTACGCATTTCCTTCGCGATGATACAGGCAACGCAATAGAGCCAATACCGGGAAAAATGCGAAGGACCGTCACCGTTGATTTTTCTCCGGCTGCTGTTTGCAGACAGAAGAATGGGTATTGCATCCGCAGGGAAGATGGGGTATACTGGAGAAAAACAGACCCGGGAGGTATGATTATGGGCAAAAAGGAATCCCCCTCTATGGACGCATGGCTGAACGAAGCGAAACGGCAGGCCAGCGCGCCGAAGATCGGCATGTACTTGACACACAACGGAGTTGTCCGCCAAAGCGCCAAGGCGAAGGTGCGCTTCGGCGCGGAAGATACCCTGCCCGTTGCCGGTATGCGTTTTTCCTATGAGCAGGAGAAGGTAGACAGCATCATAGCCGAAACCTACCAAATGGAAGGGATCTACTATATCCGGGTCTGGCTGAACGAGGGCGAGCTGTCTGTGGGGGATGACATTATGTATGTGCTCATCGGCGGCGATATCCGCCCTCACGTTGTAGACGCCCTTCAGTATCTGGTGGGACGCATTAAAAACGAGTGCGTTACCGAAACAGAGCTGACATAAGGCCTTTCCTTTCGGGCGCTGTACCCTCAGTGTGGTGCAGCGCCTTTTGTACATTCCGGGAGCAGAAAAATCATAATCAGACTGAACTCTATTTAACATGGAGAATGTGGCGTTTTTGCCAGAGGGTGCATCTTGAGCGGCAGGCCGAAATGCGCAAAGAAAAAAGGAATCTGTTTTCCTCATCCTCATCTTGCGCTGATCTTTCGTCCATGTTAAAATAATCGTAACTATTCAGTCGCTGTCAGATACTATCAGATAAATGATCGTTTATCTTTCGTTACTGTGGCGCGGAGCGCCCAAGCCTCTCCCTATGGGAGAGGTGGCCCGGCGGAACGCCGGGTCGGAGAGGGGCCTTGTATCCCCTCTCAGTCACGCCTTCGGCGTGCCAGCTCTCCCAAAGGGAGAGCCTATGGCTGCGCAGCTAAACGATCATTTACAAGAAAATTGTGATACGACTGACAGATACAAATAATCAATAGAAATTTTCTCCAAAGGAGCAAGTCTATGAATCCCACCGTCAGTATCATTGTCCCGGTCTATAATGCAGAGAAGACCGTCGGACGATGCATTGAAAGTATTTTGAACCAGGAATATTCGGATTTTGAACTGTTGCTGGTGAATGACGGCAGCACGGACAATTCCGGCGCGGTCTGCGACGAATATGCGGCCAAGGACAGCCGTATTCAGGTTTTCCATAAGGAGAACACCGGCGTTTCCGCCAGCCGAAACCTTGCCCTGGACCGGGCCAGGGGCACCTATCTCCAGTTTTTGGACAGCGACGACTGGATCACACCGGATGCCACCAGATGCCTGGTGCGTGCAGCGGAAAGCGGCCCCTGCGACCTGGTGATCTCCGATTTTTACCGGGTCGTGGGGGAGCGGGTCTCCCAGAAGGGAGATATTGATGAGGACGGGTTGATGACCCGAGAGGAATACGCTGCCCACATGATGGAAAATCCTGCCGACTTTTACTACGGCGTTCTGTGGAACAAGCTCTACCGGCGTTCCATCGTGGAGGCCCATCATCTGCGGATGAACCCCGAAATCAGCTGGTGCGAAGACTTCATGTTCAACCTGGAGTACATCCGCTACGCGGAAGACTTCCGCGCCATTCAGATTCCCATTTATTACTATGTCAAGACCAAGGGCTCTCTGGCTTCCCAGAGCCTGACCATCAGTCAGACTGTGAAAATGAAGCTGATGTTTTTTGAATACTATCATCGATTTTTCAAAACGGTGCTGGACGAGGACGAATACGAAAAAAGCCGCCTGAAGGTGTATCGGTTCCTGCTGGATGCCGCCGGGGACGGCTCCGTGCCCCCTGCGCTGCACCCAAATTCCCGGAAGCTGGGAGACGAGCGAATGCAGGTCTCTCCCCATGTTCTGTACGGTGAGGGTGTGATGTATGACGCTTTCCGGGAGCGAAAGCTGCTGGACCGGTATCTGGAAACAGCCGCGCTGAAAAACGATCTGGCGCTTCCCGATGCCAAGCTCCTGCTGGCGCTCTGGGAGCTGAATTTCCAGCCGACCCGCCGGGAGGCGGCGGATTTTGCGAACCTGCCCCGGAGCACGTTTTCCCTCTCCCTGCAAAAGCTGACAGCCCGGGGTCTGGTAAAGATTACGGACATCCGGCAGGAGAAACAGCAGGCCAGGCGGATGGATATCTCCTTCCCCGAGGCGGCAAAGAGCGTGCTGGCAGATCTGGAGACTGCCCGGCAGGACTATGAATCTGCCCGGCTGGCAGCTCTCCTGCCTGGGGAAGTGGAACAGCACAACCGGCTGGCGGAAAAAATTCAAGATCATATCCGAGAGATATTACAATAAAAAAAGCATCACCGGTGAACCAAATAGGAATGCCCGCTGAATAGGCCGCGAAAGCGGCTTGCTCAGCGGGTATTCCATTCCAATAAGAGTGATTGGCCCGCTTTCAGGAATCTATAGAATTGACACAATCCCATGTGTTATTGACCTATCCTGATCCGGATGGTATCATTATAATGAAATGATACGAGGGAGGGATCATGATGCTGCGAATGGAAATCGCGCTGTTTCTTGTGATGGCATTTGTTGCCTATATGTATTTTACTGCGGAAAAACAGAGTAACCCGCTGCACCGGATTTTCTCCGTTTTGCTGGTGGTGATGCTGTCCCATCTTGCCCTGGACGCATCGACATTGTATGCTGTCTGCCACCTGGATAAGGTCCCCTTATGGCTGACAGAGGTGCTGCATCGGTTCTTTATTGGAACCATGGTGCTCTTGACCTACCTGTACTATCAGTACATTGCCGTGCTCATCCAAATGGAAACCGGCAAAAAAAGAAAACTGGATATTCCGGCCAAGGTGTTTCTTGTTCTGACAGAGATGGGATCCTTCCTGCTGCCCCTCTACTATCAGGTAACGCCGGAGGGGAACTATTCCTATGGCCCCTGTGCCTATATGTGCTATGCCGGCGCCACCTTTTATCTGTCCCTGTGTACCTGGCTGCTGATCTCTAACTGGGAACGGATGGATCCAAAGGAGAAATCCGCCATTGGCGTGGCCCTGTTTGTGGAACTTACGGTCAGTGTTTTGCAGGCCTTCCACCCCACCTGGCTCATCAGCGGCATGGGCCTGACCCTGATGACCCTGTCCTTCTATCTCACACTGGAAAACCCCGACATTCTCCGGGCGGAACTGACGGAGCAGAAGATGTCCATGCTGTACCTGAAAAGCCAGGTCAATCCCCACTTCCTCTACAACACCCTGGACACCATCCGCATTCAGGCCCAGCTGAACGGGGATAAAAAGGTGGCCGATTTGCTGATGCGTCTGGTGGATTTCTTCCGGCTCAGTGTCAAGGTGGACAGGCCCATGGTGGCCCTGGACGATGAGCTGGAGCTGCTGGAGGTCTACATGGAGTTGATGTGCTACCGCTATCCGGAGCTTCAATGCGAATATGACATCGACCCGGAGCTGGGCGGGGTACAGGTGCCCAACTTCATTTTGCAGCCTGTGGTGGAAAACAGCCTGCTCCACGGCCTGAAAAACAAGGGCTACCGGGGATCCGTGCGCATCAGCGCACAAAAAACAGCGCACAATCAAATGGAGATCCAGGTCTGCGACACTGGCAGTGGCTTTGCTGCGGGCAAAAAGGCTGCCATCGACCAGATGCTGGAAAATTACGCCAAGCAGCCGGCCAAGCTGGAGGGCAACAGCATCGGCATTTTAAACGTTCAGAAGCGAATCAAGCTGTTGTGCGGCCGGGAATATGGCCTGAGTTACACGGAAAACGAAACCGGCGGCGTAACGGCCCATCTGCTGCTGCCCGGGAAGGAGGATATCCAATGAAAAAGCTGCGTGTTCTTTTGGTGGACGATGAGATTATGATCCGGGAGGGCTTCAAGCGCCTGTTCGACTGGGAGGCCCACGACTGTCAGGTGGTGGGGGAGGCGGCGGACGGCATGGAAGCCCTGGCCCAGATCGACAGCCTTCGCCCGGATCTTGTCATCATGGACATCAACATTCCCATTATGAATGGCCTGAAGGTGATCCAGCTCAGCCGGATGAAGCATCCGGGCACGGCATTTGTCATTGTGTCCGGCTATGACGATTTTTCCTACTGCCGGGAGGCCCTGCGGCTGCAGATTACGGACTATATTCTCAAGCCCGTGAACTATGAGGAGTTCGGCACCTGCATTGATAATCTGAAAATCTCCCTGTTTGAGCAGCGGGTATCGGCGGAGCCGGAGCAGCAGGAAGAACGGACCATCACCGGCATTACCCGGTATCTGCAGGAGCATCTGGCGGAGGAAGTGAGCCTTTCCGTCCTGGCAGATCAGTTCCATTTGAATCCCCAGTATATCAGCCAGCTGTTCAAAAGCGAAATCGGTGTGGGCTTTCTGACGTACCTGACCAATATCCGCATGGAGAAGGCGAAGAAGCTGCTGCTCTCCACCTCCCTTTCCATCGCCGATGTAGCGGAGCAGTCCGGTTACGCCGACTACCGGGTGTTCACGAAGGTGTTCAAAAAGTCGGAGGGCAGCACGCCCTCTCAGTTCCGGCGGGATTTCCTGGAGACGAGAGAGGGAGAACAGGACAACAGAATATGAAAGAAACCAGAATCGCGATGCTGACCGCCAAGGATGACAAAATGGCTTGTGCTTTGGCAGAGAAAATCATTTCGGAAAGTCTGGAATCGGATGCATGGTACGAATACTTCGATGACTTCGCTGCTCTGCTTGACTACCCAAAATCCCTGGTCAGAAATCGGGCCCTGTATATTCTCGCGGCCAATGCCCAGTGGGATGAGGAAAACCGTTTCGATGCTGTTCTCCCTGACTTTCTCGCCCATATTACGGACGAAAAGCCGATTACAGCCAGACAGTGCATCAAGACCCTCGCGCAGGTAGGCTTGGCAAAGCCACAGTATATCCCAACGATCCTGTCAGCCTTGCGCGATGCCGACCTGTCGAAATACAAAGACAGTATGCGCCCGTTGATTGAGAAGGATATTGCGGACACAGAGAAGATACTGACAACTTCCATTTAATCGCATTGCGCTGCAACCCAGGGAGGAAACGTGTATGAGACAAAATCGGAAAATCCTCAGGATCTGTTTTGCTATATTGGCGGTTTGCCTGGCGGGGATGCTCCTGCTGACACTTTGGCCCTCCAACGGCTCCCGGTACAGCCGTAATGTGGAGGAGAATTTCTTTTCCCTGGGGATGGAGCAGCTGAACGGCACCATCGCGGAACCGTATGCCCTGGAAAAGGGTGATGCCATCGTTGTCAATGTGGTCCGGATCTCCGGCGAGCTTGCCATTTCCATCGGACAGGAAAACCGGGAGCCGATCTACGAGGGAAGGAATCCGGAGCTTGGCGGCTTTCAGGTGACTGTCCCGGAGGATGGAACCTATTTTCTTTCCGTATCGGGAAAACACGCCGAAGGCAGCATTTCTTTTCAAATCAACAGGGCGGCCCGGAGCCCGGTTCTACGAAACGTCGATTGAAAAAAACCAACGCTATGTATATAATGAGAAAAAAGAACGATGCGGAAAAACACCGCTTTTCGATTGCGGACATTCTGACAATCCTTCGCATGGCGGGTACGCTGGTGTTGGCATTTCTCCATCCGCTTTCCCTGGCGTTCTTCTGGGTGTACGCCCTGACGGGATTGACGGATGTGCTGGATGGCTGGATCGCCCGAAGAACCCACACAGCAAGTGAATTTGGCGCAAGGCTGGACAGCATTGCCGATCTGATGTTCTATGCGGTGATGCTGCTAAGGATTTTCCCAGTGCTTTGGCGTACACTCCCGGAAAGTATCTGGTATGCTGTTGCAGGCATTGTGCTTGTACGCCTTGCGGCATACCTGACCGCGGCGGTCAAATGCCGGAAGTTTCCTTCTCTGCATACCTATCTCAACAAACTGACAGGTATGGCTGTTTTTCTGGTTCCTTTTCTGCTGATGACGCAATACGCGGGGGTATATTGCTGGGCAGTATGTGCCGTTGCGGCAGCAGCTGCTTTGGAGGAACTGGCAATCCACCTTCTCAAGACAAACGATTCCGCTGACATCAAATCCATCTTTCAGTAAAGGAATGTAAAACATGAAAATTCTGGTTTTTAACGGAAGCCCCAAGCGAGACAGCAGCGATACCCTGCATATCACCCGTGCTTTCCTGGATGGGATGCGGGAAGCATCGCCTCAGGAGATTCAGCTGATCCATGTCATCGACCGGCACATTGCATTCTGTTCCGGGTGCCTTGCCTGTATGCGCAACGGCGGTGTGTGCCGCCACAAGGACGATATGGGCGCCATTCTGGAGGAGATTCTGGCAAGCGATCTGCTGCTGTTCAGCTTTCCGCTTTACTGCTATGGGATGCCTGCTATGCTGAAAAACCTGATTGACCGCACCCTGCCGCTGTCCAGCATCGCCATGCAGAAGGTTGGAGACCGCTATGCGCATGTGGGGCAGGCGGATTTTTCCCACCTGAAATATCTGATGATCTGCGGCTGTGGATTTCCCAACAGCACCCACAATTTTGAGCCTGCCGTGGCCCAGTTCCGGCTGATGTTCCGGGGCGACAGCACCGTCATCACGGTTCCCGAAAGCCCCATGTTCAACGCGCCGGAAGCGGCGGTGGTCACCGTTCCGAGACTGGAGCTGGTCAGGGAGGCTGGACGGCAGTATGCCCAAACCGGCGCAATTGACGCGGATTTGCTGACACAAATTGGCTCCCCCATGATCCCGGAGGAGACCTATGCAAAGATCGTAAACGGCACTGCCGGATAATGCCACGAAAGCAACGGAGGACGGATTTATGGAGCTGATTCGGCTGACCAAGGAAAATCTGGAAAAAGAGCACATCTGCTGTGCCATTTCCAACAACAAGGATGCGCAGGTCATGTCCAAAAAGGCGTGGCTGTCGGAGCGGCTGGACGAAGGTCTTGTCTTCCTGAAGGGGGATGTCCGGGGGAAATGCTTTATCGAATATCTCCCGGCGGAATACGCCTGGACGCCCATTGACGCGGAGGGCTATATGTACATCGACTGCTTCTGGATTTCGGGACAGTTCAAGGGACATGGCTATTCCAATCAGCTTTTGGAAGAATGCATCCGGGACAGCAAGGAGAAGGGGAAAAAGGGGCTGGCGGTGCTATCCTCAAAAAAGAAGCTGGGGTTCCTGTCGGATCCGAAGTATCTGCAATATAAGGGCTTTGGGGTGGCGGATTCTGCCAGGCCGTATTTTGAACTGATGTATCTGCCCTTTTCCCCGGAGGCGGACAAGCCACGCTTTCAGTCCTGTGTCCGGGAGTCGCCGCGGGACATGCCCGGGGGCTTTACGCTGTACTACACGAATCAGTGCCCCTTCACCGCCAAATATGTGCCGCTGCTGGAAGCTGCCGCGAAGGAATCCGGCACAGCGTTCCATACGGTTCCGATCACCACCCGACAGCAGGCCCAGAGCGCGCCCTGCCCCTTCACGACCTTCGCCCTGTATTACAACGGGAGGTTTGTCACCCACGAGATCCTGTCTGTGAGCAAATTTGAAAAGCTTCGGAAGGATTTGGAAGAGTAAAATGAAGAATACTTATCGGTTTCGATCAGCTAAATGATCGTTTACGTCTGCACCCCCGTAGGGGCCGATGCCCACATCGGCCCTTGCACAGTGTACCGAATTCGCCGCGGTCTGGTTCAAGGAATTTGGTTATCCCTGCGGGCCGATGTGGGCATCGGCCCCTACGATAGGTGCTGCGATAAATGATCATTTATGGCGGTATTTGGCTGCGACTGAATGGTAACGTTTTTTATTGAATATCAGTATCAATAAAAGCAATCCCTTTACGAGAAACCGTCTGATTTCCGTAAAGGGATTGCAATTCTATCATTTTATACTTTTAAAAGGAAGGATCAGATCCGTGCCACGCCGGTTCTCCGGGCGGCGGCGGCTACGGCCTGGGCTACGGCAGGACCTACTCTGGGATCAAAGGCGGCAGGAATGATGTAATCCTCGTTCAGCTCCTCATCGCTGATCAGACCGGCCAGCGCCTGGGCAGCGGCCATCTTCATCTCCTCGTTGATATCGCTGGCGCGGACGTCGAAGGCGCCCCGGAAAATGCCCGGGAAGGCCAACACGTTGTTGATCTGGTTGGGATAATCGCTGCGGCCGGTGGAGATGACCTTGGCGCCGCCGGCCTTGGCCTCGTCCGGGAAGATCTCCGGGGTGGGATTGGCGCAGGCGAAGATGATGGCATCACGGTTCATGGTGGACACCATTTCTTTCGTCACCATACCGGGGGCGGACACACCGATGAATACGTCCGCGCCCACCAGCTGGTCCGCCAGGGTACCGGACTTCCGGTCCAGGTTGGTGACCTCCGCCATCTCCTCTTTAATCCAGTTCAGGCCCTCCCGGCCCTTATAGATGGCGCCCTTCCGGTCACACATGGTGATGTTTTGGAAGCCCGCGGACAGCAGCAGCTTCACAATGGCAATGGCCGCAGCGCCGGCGCCGGAGGTGACGATCTTCACGTCCTCTTTGCGCTTGCCCACTACTTTCAGGGCGTTCTGCAGCCCCGCCAGGGTGATGACGGCGGTGCCGTGCTGGTCATCGTGGAAAATGGGAATGTCGCACTTTTCCTTCAGCTTCCGCTCAATCTCAAAGCACCGGGGCGCGGAGATGTCCTCCAGGTTGATGCCGCCGAAAGAGCCGCTGATCAGGTACACCGCGTTGACAAACTCGTCCACGTCCTTGGTTTTGACGCACAGCGGGAAGGCGTCCACGTCGGCAAAGGCTTTGAACAGGGCACACTTGCCTTCCATGACGGGCATACCGGCTTCGGGGCCGATATCGCCCAGGCCCAGTACCGCGCTGCCGTCGGTAATAACCGCGCACAGGTTGTGGCGGCGGGTCAGCTCGTAAGATTTGTTGATGTCCTTCTGAATCTCAAGACAGGGCTGGGCCACACCGGGGGTGTAGGCCAGGGACAGTTCGTCCTTGCTGCTGACCGGCACGGTGGCGACGACTTCGATCTTTCCCTTCCACTCGCCGTGGAGCCGGAGGGATTCTTTGGCATAATCCATAATGGGGTCCTCCTAAAGTTGTGTATAGTTCCTGGTAACGATTCTGTTGCGGCAAAAAACGTCAGAAAACGAATCGTTTCCCTTTTGACCGTGGAGGAATCGTTACATTTCCTGCTACACAATGTACTACATTTTTCACCCTTTGAAAAGACCCTGGAAGAAAATTTTTCTGATTCCGCAAAAAAACGATGCATACACCGGCTGCAGCGCCGATTGGCACACCGGGATTGCAGAGAAAACACAGATTGCCAGAAAAATGTCAAATTGTCACAAAACACCCGGAGAAAAATGACGGGATGCGGGAGCAAAACCCGGGAAATGCGGGGGGACTGGTAATCCTTAAGGAATAATTGTAAATCTTAATAAATGATTTTGTAATCTTTTGTAATTTTCCCCTTGACTAAATGGAAGACCTGTGGTATGATTCAACCATGAAAGAGATGCCGGAGCGAAAGTGACCGAATCGGACTTCCCCGATGGTCTGGAGCGGTTCCCTTGCGCGGCGGCAAAGATTTCTTACTTTGAAACCAAATTCATTAGGAGGTTAGTAAAATGAAAAACGCAATGAAGAAGCTGCTGAGTCTGATGCTGGTAGCTGTGCTGCTGGTTTCTGCGGTTCCGTTCAAGGCTTCAGCCAGCGAGGCCGAAGAGATTAACGTACCTGTAAAGGTTTATAACACAGACGGCAAGCTTCTCAACGGCAAAAAGACCCTGGCCGTTACCGAGGAGGGTATTGCTCTGAACGAGGGCGCCGCGAAACTGGTTATAAACAACTGGACTAACCGTGAGTACGACCACTGGGAGAGCAGCACCGCCGGCGAACTGGAGGACGGCTATGTTCTGACCTACGAGGAAGCCGCGAGTGTCACCCTGTTTGTTTACGTGAAGGAGACTGTCCCCCCCACCACCACCGAGCCCACTACCGAGCCCACCACCGAGCCCACCACCGAGCCCACTACGGCGCCTACTACCGAGCCCACTACCGAGCCTACTACGGCACCCACCACTCCCCCCGCTACCAAGCCTGCTGATGACGATGCCGACCTTGTTATTGGCAATGGCGACAAGAAGATTCTGCTGACCCTGGATATGTGCTACGAGGGCAGCAAGGACAGATTCATCCGTGTGACGGATCCCAACACCAAGATGGGTATCATCATGGAGGCTATCCTGAAGAACAACATGATCCCCAACCGTGACGGCTACACCTTCGCTGGCTGGTATTGGGATTACAACTATAAGTACGGTGTCAATGACAACGATGTTCTCGCCGAAGACGGCATCACTTCGCTGCGGATCTTTGCCAAATGGACCAGAAAGTCCTCCGCGAACAATGTGTATCTGAAGATCTATCTGAACGGCGCTACCAACAGCCCTGCAAAGATCGTGGATATCAGCACGTACGGCGATGCCGACGGCTCTATCGATATCTATGAGGCCAGAAAGGTTGTGGGTAACTACTACACCGCCAAGGACAGCGCCGGTCTGAGCTATGACGGCCTGTTCACCGACGAAACCTGGAAGCGCGGCGCTTACAATGACAACGATGAGGTTAACTCCGTTCCTGTCAACCCCGATGGTGACACCTTCATCTACATCATGGTTTACAACGCCAAGACGGCTTCTTCTTCCAGCAGCTCTTCCGGCTCCAGCAAGGCGGATACCACCAACCCCAAGACCGGTGATTCTGTTTACATGGTCATGACCGTCATGGGCCTGTCCGCTGCCGCTCTGGCTGCTGTCTACTACGTCAGCAAGAAGCGCGCGTTCTGATCGCGAACTGAGGATACCCTTACATCCTAATGAAAATACCCGGCAGCGGAAGCTGCCGGGATTTTCCGTTTCTGGGCTCCCAGGGAGAAACTGGGAAACCCTGGCTTGCATTCGAAGAGAAAGTGTGATATCCTATATGCTGTCTATTGTTTATGCCCATCACAGAACAGGCGGGGAGGAATTGTCATGAGTGTTCATGAGTCCGGTGAAATGTATTTGGAAGCCATTCTGGTCTTGTCTCAAAAGAACTCCTTCGTCCGGTCCGTTGATGTAGGGGAATACCTCGGCTATTCCAAGCCCAGCGTGTCCCGGGCCATGGGCATCCTGCGCCGGGAGAATTACATCCACATGGATAAGGATGGCGCGATTACCCTGACGGAGGAAGGCCGGCAGATTGCCGAAATGATTTACGAGCGCCATACGCTTCTGTCCGAGCTGCTGATCCGCCTGGGGGTCAGCGAGGAAACCGCCGCCGCCGATGCCTGCAAGATGGAACATGCCATCTCCGACGAGTCCTTCCAGGCCATCAAACGATATGCCGCGGAACAAAACATCGGATAAAAAAATCAGCGGTGCGCAGGGCACCGCTTCGATTTTTATTTCTCCAGCAGCTTTTCGATCTCCGCTTTGGGACTGTAGCCGATGGATTTGGCCGCGATCTGGCCATTCTTCATGACCAGCAGGGTGGGGATGCTGGCTATGCCGAACTGCATGGCAAGCTCCATCTCCTCATCCACGTTGACCTTGCCCACCAGGATGTCCTCCCGCTCTTCGGCGATTTCGGCCACGATGGGAGCCACCATCCGGCAGGGGCCGCACCAGGGGGCCCAGAAGTCCAGCAGAACGGGTTTGCTGCTTTGAAGGACCAGTGTGTCAAAATTGGCTTTGGTAATGGTTACTTCGGACATGATATCCACTCCTTTGCATGATTTGGTTTCTTATAGTATATCCTAATTCTGACGCGGATGCAATAAAAAGATTGCAGGTTACAATTCAGCCGCCCTGCAATTATTCCTGTAAATGATCGTTTATCTTTCAACAGCAATTCGATGGTTCCACAGGCGCGGGAGCGCCCAAGCCTCTCCCTATGGGAGAGGTGGCCCAGCGGAACGCTGGGTCGGAGAGGGCCTTCGTATCCCCTCTCAGTCACGCCTTCGGCGTGCCAGCTCTCCCAAAGGGAGAGCCTTGGGCTGCGCAGATAAACGATCATTTATATGAAAAACACGGGGTTCGACTGAATAGCATCGATTACAGAATGGTGGTATCTCCTTCGGGGAGGATGCACAACGATTTGAAAAATGGGAGGATGCATATGGGCAATTGCTGCGGAGACTGCGGCTCCTGTGCCGGATGCGCCAGGGAGCTGGTGCTGACCGGGAAGGAGATCGACTTTCTGAAAAAGCTGGGGCAAATCCCCTTCCTGCCGGTGGCCCGGAACATGGGAGACCTGACGCCGGTGTACCTGGAGGATGGAGACCGGGAGGAAATGGGCCTGATTTTGCAGTGCCTGGAAAAGAAGGGCCTGATCTCTCTGGACTTTGATAAGCCCCTCCGGGGATTCGATCAAAGCGCCTACGCGTCTTACCCCATCCGGGGCAGCATGGCTCTGACGGAGCGGGGGCAGAAGGTGCTGGAGATGATGGAGTACCAGGGAATCCAGGGAGAATGAGAAAAATGGCTTGACGGTTTTGCCTCCCGGGCGTATCATAGAGACATTCGAAACAACCGGGAGGAAGCGTCTATGAGCATCGTCAAAAATGAACCCAAGTACAAAAACGGCATTTTGCAGGCCATCCGTGCCCAGCTGGAGCACCGGGCCCACTGGCTGTATCTACTGTGCGATGAGGCCGGCAAGCGTGGGCTGGACTGGAAGGAAGTGGGCTGTCCCGCTGTCCGCCGCTGCGGCTTGTCCCAGGGTGCGGAGCTGGTCAAAAAGGGCGGCACCGACAGCCTGAAGGGGCTGCGCAAACAGCTGTTCACCAAGCCTGCCCAGCTGGTGTTTGAGATGGATATTTTGGAAAGCACCGATGACAAGCTTTCCATCGACTTCCACTACTGCCCGCTGGTAAAGGCCTGGCAGAAGGCCGGGTGTACCGACCAGGAGATTGCCACGCTCTGTGATATCGCCATGTACGGCGACCACGGCATCGGCGAATGCTACGGTGCGGTACTGGATCTGCCGAAGTGCATCGCCAAGGGAGACGATGTGTGTTCCCTGCGGTATCATAAATAAGGCCGGAGAGCAAGCAGGCACGGCCTGCTGTAAAGGATCGTTTCGCGCAGAAAGGCTGCTATGGCGTGGCAGCGCCCTTGCCTCTCCCTTTGGGAAAGGTGGCCCGGCGGAACGCCGGGTCGGAGAGGGGTATTGTATTCCCTCTCAGGCACGTCTTCGGTGTGCCAGCTCTCCCAAAGGGAGAGCCTTGGGCTACGCAGATAAACGATCATTTACAGTGCGGTGCGCCTGCAAAAAACAAAGAGAAAATCAGAGTGATGCTATGAATTGGAAAGAATATACCTTTGGCGTTCAGACAGGGCTGCCGGTGGGAATGGGCTATTTTTCCGTCAGCTTTGGCTTTGGGGCCATGGCGGTGGCTCAGGGCATGAAGGCGCTGGATGCTACCCTGATCTCCCTGACCAACCTGACCAGCGCGGGCCAGTTCGCGGGATTGACGTTGATCGTAGCAGCGGCCACGCTGTGGGAGATGGTGCTGACCCAACTGGTCATCAACAGCCGCTACGCCCTGATGAGCCTGGCTCTGAGTCAGCGAATGGGAGAGAAGATTGGCCTGGTACCCCGGCTGTTCATCGCCTTTTTCAATACCGATGAGATCTTCGCCCTGGCTATGGCGAGACGAGAGCCGCTGACAGTGCTGTATATGCTGGGCCTGGGGACGCTGCCCATTGTGGGGTGGACCCTGGGGACACTGTGCGGCGCGCTGGCCGGGTCTGTGCTTCCTATGTCCATCCGGGCGGCCCTGGGCGTCATGCTCTACGGCATGTTCATTGCCATTGTGGTGCCTCCAGCCAAGAAGGAGCGGAAGATCCTGATCGCGGTAATCCTGTCGCTGATCCTGAGCAGCCTGTTCGCCTGGGTTCCGATGCTGCAGAAGGTCTCTGCGGGCGTGTCCATTGTCCTGTGCACCGTTGTGGCCGCTGCCGTCTGTGCGGCGCTGTTCCCGGTGAAGGAAGTAGAGGAGGCGGCACAGTGAGCATTTACCAGTACATTTTTGCCATGGCGCTGACTACCTACCTGATCCGCGCCCTGCCGCTGACCATTTTCCGCAAGCCCATCCAAAGCCGCTTTCTGAAGTCGTTCCTGTACTATGTTCCTTATTGCTGTCTGACCGCCATGACCTTCCCTTCCATTCTCAGCAGCACCGCCTCCATCCTCAGCGGAGCGGCGGCGCTGATCGTGGCGGTAATTCTGGCCTACCGGGGCAAGAGCCTGATCGTGGTGGCACTCAGCAGCAGCGCGGCGGTGCTGGTGACGGAGTGGCTGCTGGCGCTGATCCTGTGAGAAAATGAGGTAGGAAGTTTGAAACAACACAACAGTAAGCCACCGCTTAAAAAGGGCGCAACAACAGC
>CAMGIN010000012.1 GCA_946056135.1 uncultured bacterium
TGACGGTACTGCATGCAAAAGGGGCGTCAAGGATGCCGCCCCCTACGCTAAGTGCGCAAGCCTTTGATGCGCATCGCATTTCGGCAGCTTGCTGCGATAAACGATCATTTATGGCAGCAATACTGGGCGAAGGAACCCTTATCTTACGAAACAGGTAGGAGATTCACATGAACAAACAAGAGCTTTCCGCCATGGTGGCGGAGATATTGGGCGGCATGGAACTGGAGCCGATGGTGAAGGGCGGGGATTACCGTCCCACTGCGCCCCAGCCGGAAAAGCGGCCCACGGATTATCACGACGGAGATTTTGTTCCGGATGTGACGGCGCTGGATTTACGAAAGCTGTATCTGGTGGAGAACCCGGAGAACGGGGAGAAGTACCGAAAAATGAAGGAGCGAACCCCTGCCCGGTTGGGCTGCGGCAAGGCAGGCCCCCGGTACAAAACCCTGACCATGCTCCGCTTCCGGGCAGACCATGCGGCGGCCCAGGATGCGGTATTCTCCCAGGTGGATGAGGATTTCGCCGCGAAAAACGGCATGGCGGAGGTGCAAACCCGCTGCCGTGACAAGGACGAATATCTGACCCGCCCGGATCTGGGCCGGTGCTTTGACGAGGAAAACCAGCGAAAGATTCGTGCCGCCATTCCCGGTACGCCCAGGGTGCAGATCGTGGTGGGGGACGGGCTCAGCTCCGCCGCCATCATGGCCAACGCCATGGACTGCCTGGAAGCCATCCGGGAGGGATTGAAGATCCGGGGCATCGATGCCGGAACGCCCATTTTCGTCCGGTACTGTCGGGTGGGCGCGGGGGATGCCATCGGGGATGTGACTGGCTGTGAGCTGGTGTGTATGCTGGTGGGAGAGCGACCGGGCCTGGTGACAGACAAGAGTATGTCGGCCTATCTCACTTACAAGCCCCGGACCGGGGTGTCGGAGTCCAGCCGGACGGTGGTGTCCAACATCCACGCCCAGGGCACTCCGGCGGTGGAGGCGGGAGCCCACATTGCGGGACTCATCGAGACGATTCTGAAAAAACAGGTCTCCGGCGTGGGACTGCATCTGGAGGCGGGGGCATGATCCCAGTAAAGATTCTGGCCGTGCGGTATCTTGCCAATGCCAGCCCTGCCCTGTGCCAAGCGCTGGGGGTTCCGAAAGGCTATCCCTCTCTGGGCATGCTGACCACAGACTGCGATGACGCCACCTATATTGCCCTGGACGCGGCCACCAAGGCGGCAGAGGTCCAGGTGGCCTATGGGCGGAGCTTCTATGCCGGGGCCGGCAACGCCTCTACTCCAAACGCGGGGGAGGTCATCGGCATCCTGGCGGCCCAGACTCCAGGTGCTGTGCGCAGCGGTATGGAAGCGGCGCTGGGCGCGTTGCAGCGGATTGGGTTCGAAGAAGTGAATAATGTGCCTTATCTTGCGCAAACTGTTTCTAGCGTTGGAAGCTTCCTGGCGAAGGAGGCAGGCGTACAGACAGGCAGCGCCCTGGCCTACCTGATCGCGCCGCCGCTGGAAGGCATGTACGCCATGGATGCCGCGCTGAAGGCGGCGGATGTAACCTTATGTAAACTCTACACCCCGCCCAGCGAGACCAATTTCGGCGGCGGCTTGCTCTCCGGCACCCAAAGCGCCTGCGACGCCGCCTGCATGGCCTTTGCCGAGGCGGTGGCGGAGGTGGCGGGGCGGCCGATGGAAAATGCATAGTGCAAATTAGCGAAAGGATGGAAGTAATATGGACACAAATTCTCTGGGCATGATCGAGACCAAGGGCCTGGTAGGGGCCATTGAGGCGGCGGACGCCATGGTGAAATCCGCCAATGTGCAGCTGGTGGGCAAGGAGCAGGTGGGCGGCGGCCTGGTGACCGTCATGGTCCGGGGCGACGTTGGCGCGGTGAAGGCTGCTACCGACGCAGGCGCTGCGGCGGCGGAAAAGGTGGGGGAGCTGATTTCCGTTCACGTCATCGCCCGGCCCCATATGGAGGTGGACGCCATCCTCCCCAAGGGCCGGGGGCCCCAGACCCCGACCGCGGGAAAGTAACACATGCTCTACAGCGAGCAAGCCGTCCGGGAAAACCTGCGAAACCGGGACGGAAAACGGGTCTTCTTTCTGGGGAAAGGGGACCAGCTGACCAG
Organism: uncultured bacterium; assembly: GCA_946056135.1. GTDB lineage: Bacteria > Bacillota > Clostridia > Oscillospirales > Oscillospiraceae > Faecousia. The sequence goes on from CAMGIN010000012.1 coordinate 2,135, forward strand.
CGGGGCCCGGGACTTCCTGAACCGGGAGCGAATTCTGATTCTCCCGGCGGAGCAGGCAAAGCCGGAGCGGTTCCGTCTGCTGAGCGGCGGCTATCTGGAGGAAAAGCCGGAGCACATGACCCACCTGAACGGCGACGTGCTGGTGCCCAAGAACCACCCCCGGATCCTGTTCCGGGGGAGGATGGACACCCTGGAGGCGGAGCTGATATTGTGCCAACTGACGGACCCGGAGCTGACCGCCCCGGTAGGGGAGATTCTGGACCTGGCCCGGCAGATCATCCGGTGTGAAGTGCTGGGTCAGCCGCTGAAGCAGGAGCGCCTGTGCGGTCTGACAGAGGAGGAACAGCGTAAGCGCAGCCATTTCCCTCAGGACTACTACGGCCAGCCCCACTTCATGCCCTCAGCGGCGGACGGAATGACCATCGCCCGGCTGAACCGGGCAAGGTGCGCCGCGAGAGAGGCGGAGCTGGCGGCGGTGACGGCCTTTACTGACCCTGCGGGGAATCCCACCAGGGTGGATATCCTTCGGGCACTGAACCGCATGAGCAGTATGCTCTATATTTTGATGATACAAAAGAAAATGCAGAATGGGAAATGCTGAAGGACCTGCCGTGTTCGGATATAAGGTTAGATAAATGACCGTTTATTGCAGCACCCATCGTAGGGCGGGGTCATGACCCCGCCGACCAGGTGGGAAACGCAGTCTGGCAAAATAAACGGAAACATGTGAAACCATGAGTGCTTCAGCTTACGTCATGACCTGCCCTACGATGGGTGCAAGCATATACGATCATTTGTGCAGCCGGAAGGAATACCTTCTTTTATATTCCGCATTTTCAAAAAGGATGAAGATTATGAAGCTACAAACCACCCTGTTGGGGAAAACCTACACATTCCGGGATATCAAACAAGTTCTGGCCAAAGCGAATGAGGAGAAGACCGGAGACAAGCTGGCGGGTCTGGCGGCGGAAACGGCCCAGGAGCGGGTGGCGGCGAAGGTGGTGCTGTCTGCCCTGACCCTGGGGGACCTGCGGGAGCATCCGGCGGTGCCCTATGAGGAGGACGAGGTCACCCGGATTATTCAGGACGACGTCAACGAGGCGGTCTACGCAAAAATCCGGGGCTGGACGGTGTCGGATCTGCGGGAGTGGATTCTGGCGGAGACCACCACCGGAGCGGATATTCGCAAGCTCAGCCGGGGTCTGACCTCGGAAATGGTGGCGGCGGTGTGCAAGCTCATGGGAAACCTGGATCTGATTTATGCCGCCAACAAGATCACCGTCACCGCCCACTGCAACACCACCATCGGCCTGCCGGGGACCCTGAGCTGCCGCCTGCAGCCCAACCACACTACCGATGACCCCGAGGGCATCACGGCCTCCACCCTGGAGGGCCTGAGCTTTGGCGCCGGGGACGCGGTCATCGGCCTGAACCCGGTGACGGACTCTCCGGAGCAGGTGGGCAAGGTCCTGCGGCGGTTCCAGGAAATTAAGGAGCATTGGCAAATCCCCACTCAGATCTGCGTTCTGGCCCACGTCACGGCCCAGATGAAGGCGGTGCGGGCAGGGGCCCCCTGCGATCTGATCTTCCAGTCCATCGCCGGAAGCCAGAAGGGCAACGAGGCCTTTGGCTTCTCGGCGGCGACGCTGGAGGAGGCACGGCAGCTGCTGCTGAAGGACGGCACGGCGGAGGGGCCCAATGTCATGTATTTCGAGACCGGCCAGGGCTCCGAGCTCAGCTCCAACGCCCACCATGACACGGACCAGGTAACCATGGAGGCAAGGTGCTACGGCTTTGCCAAACGGTTCCAGCCCTTCCTGGTGAACACCGTGGTGGGCTTCATCGGCCCGGAATACCTTTACGATGCCCGGCAGGTCACTCGAGCGGGACTGGAGGACCACTTCATGGGCAAGCTGACGGGCATCTCCATGGGCTGCGACTGCTGCTACACCAACCACATGAAGGCGGACCAGAACGACATCGAGAATCTGGCAAGCCTGCTGACCCTGGCCGGGTGCAACTACTTCATGGGCATCCCCCACGGGGACGACATCATGCTGAACTACCAGACCACCGGTTTCCGGGAGTCGGCGGCCCTGCGGGAGCTGACGGGAAAGACCGCCATCCCGGAATTCCAGCGCTGGCTGGAAAAAATGGGCTTTGTGGAGAACGGAAAGCTGACCAAGAAAGCCGGAGACGGATCAAGTTTGTTGTTTTAGACGGTAGATGATCGTTTATCGTACTAACGTACGTTGGTTCCGCCTGCGTTCCGTCCACCACTGTCATTGCGAGGAGCGCAGCGACGTGGCAATCCGTTTCCCCTTTTGCACGGGCGGATTGGACGGAAAAGCTCAAAAAACGCAGCCTTTGGAGAACGGATTGCCACACCAGTGTGCGCACTGGTTCGCAATGACAGTGGTAGTCGGTACCCTTGCGGGACCAACGTACAGTGCAGTAAACGATCATTTATCAATGGAGGATATATGGAACTGGATAAAGATTTGGCTGCCCGGCAGGAAGCACGGGAGCTGGCGAAAAAGGCGGAGATTGCGCAGCAGCAATTGGCGGCGTTTTCCCAGACCCAGCTGGACGGCATTGTGGAGGCCATTGCCAAGGCCTTTGCCAGGGAGGCCTCCGTGCTGGCGCAGATGGCGGTCAGCGAGACGGGCTTCGGAAACGTGGAGGACAAGACCGCTAAGAATATATTTGCCTCGGAGCGGGTGGCCCGGGCCGTCCGGGGTATGAAGACCGTGGGAATCCTGAAGGAGGAAGCAAAGCTCTGGGAGATCGGCGTGCCGGTGGGCGTCATTGCCGCCATCGTTCCCAGTACCAACCCCACCTCCACGGTGTGCTACAAGGCCATGATCGCTTTGAAGGCGGGAAATTCCATCGTGTTTTCCCCCCATCCCAAGGCTCTTGCCTGCACCCGAAAGGCGGCCCAGATCGTGGCGGAGGCGGCGGAAAAGGCGGGGGCGCCAAAAGGCTCCGTGGCCTGCCTCAGCATCCCCGCTATGGCGGGATGCCAGGAGCTCATGGGAGCGGACCCGGTGCGGCTGATCCTGGCCACCGGCGGCCCCGGTATGGTGAAGGCGGCCTACTCCTCCGGCAAACCTGCCATCGGCGTGGGAGCGGGCAATGGTCCGGCCTATATTCACCACAGCGCGGAGGTGGCCAAGGCCATGGCGTGTATTGCCCGGTCCAAGACCTTCGACAACGGCACGGTCTGCGCTTCGGAGCAGAGCATCATTGTGGAAAAGCCCCTGGAGGAGAAGGTTCGGACGGAGGGACAGCGGCAGGGCTTCTACTTTATGAACACCCAGGAGGCGGGGCAGTTGGGCAAGCTTTTGTTCCGGCCCAACGGGACGCTGAACCCGGACATTGTGGGAAAGAGTGCGGAGCGCCTTGCACAGCTGGCAGGCTTCCCGGTGCCCCATGGCACCAAAGTCCTGGTGGCCAGGGAGCAGGAGGCAGGCCCCACCCGACCCTACTCCATGGAGAAGCTGTGCCCGGTGCTGGCGTTCTTCGTCATGGACAGTGAGGACGCGGTGCTGGAGAAGTCCATGGAGGTATTGAAGCATGAGGGCAGCGGCCACACCTTTGCCATGCACGCGACAGACGAAAGCGTCATCCGCCGGTTTGCATCGAAGATCCCTGTGTCCCGCTTTCTCGTGAACACCCCGGCGGCTCTGGGCGGCATCGGAGCCACGACAGCGCTGTTCCCGGCCTTGACCCTGGGCTGCGGCGCGGTAGGTGGCAGCAGCTCCTCCAACAACATTTCTCCGCTGGATCTGATCAACATCCGCCGGGTGGCCTGGGACGCGGAGGAAGCGCATACCCCCAAGGTGGCAGTGAACCCGGACCTAGTGGAGCTGCTGACGGAAAAGATATTGGAACGGCTGGGATAAATAAAATGCAGAATGCAGAATGAAGGAGTCCCCTTCGTGGATGAATGAAAAAGGATGTTATACGGTGGATGCTGAAATGTTTGGGTAAATGAACGTTTACAGCAGCACCCACTGTAGGGGGAGGGTCATTGACCCTCCCGCCGGCTGAAAGTTTTTGAGCGGTCAAACCTGTCGCTTTTTGTGAAAACCAGCACTGGAAGCAACCTATTTCACGCTCTGTTTCGTTACGCAGCGGGAGGGTCAATGACCCTCCCCTACAGTGGGTATGCACATAAACGATCATTTATTTTCTTTTGTTACGCTCAGCAAATGATTAGGAGGAATCTATGGACGGACAGGAATTGCGCTCTTTGATGGAGGCGGTGAGCCAGCGGGTGTTTGTGGAGCTGGAGGCTTCCGGGCGGCATGTGCATGTTACCGCTGAGCAGGCCAAGGCGCTGTTCGGGCATCCCCTGACCCCTCAGCGGCCCCTGTCCCAGCCGGGGCAGTACCTGGCCCAGGAGCGGGTCACGGTTATTGGGCCAAAGGGAGAGTTCCGGAATGTGGCAGTGCTTGGCCCGGAACGGAAGGAAGGGCAGGTGGAGATTTCTCTGACTGACGGTAAACAGCTGGGCATTGATGCTCCGGTGCGGCTGTCCGGGGATGTGCGGAATACGCCGGGGGCAGTGCTGGTGGGCAGCCAGGGGCGCGTTACCCTGCCCCAGGGGGTCATCGCTGCGAAGCGGCATATCCATCTGACCCCGGAGGCAGCCCAGCGGTTCGGGGTCCGGGATAAGCAGACCGTGAAGCTGCGCACCTTTACGGACCGCCCCTTGATTTTCGATGACGTAGTGGTGCGGGTCAGCCCGGACTTTGCGCCCTACGCCCACCTTGATTATGACGAGGCCAACGCCTGTGGATTTCACAAGGGCGACCTGGGGAGAATTGTATCATGACCCGGGCGCTGCTGGTTGGGAAGGAGCCGGGGACGGCACTGGGCTACCAATATGTGACGGAGCCGCCCTATGACGCGGTGGTCATCGGCTCCCTGCGCTTGTCGGAGCTTCTACGCTTCCGGGAGGAACGGGTTCTGGAAGCTCTGGCGGAGGGAAAGCCGGTTTATCTCTATACCCCGGGGCTGCCGGAGGTTCCCAAAAACCGGGCGCTGTCCGGAAGCCTGACAGCCGCCCAGCGGGAGCTGAAGAACTGGGGCGTACTGTTTACGGACGGAGGGCGGAAGAAGCTGATTACGGCGGAAGAGGCCCGAATTCTGCGGTCTTCCGGCGCTCTGCCCAGTCCCGGCGCGGTGCTGACGCCTCTGGCAAAGGAAATTTTGGAGGGAACACAATGAAGGTAGGAAAAGTCGTGGGATCTATCTGGGCCACCCGGAAAGCCGCCTGTCTGCAGGGGCAGACCTTCCTGGTGGTGGAAAGCTGCGGCGAAGAGATCGTGGCTGCAGACCAGGTGGGAGCCGGGCCGGGAGACCGGGTACTGCTGGCGACTGGCACGGTGGCGTCCCGGTACTGCATGGACGCCCCGGTGGACGCGGCAGTGGTGGCCATTGTAGATGAGAAAGCAAAATAAAAAACGAAATGCATTCTGTATTCGAAAAGTTGGGGATGTCGTATGTCTTTTGATGAAATACTGATCGCGGTGATGGCGGTTTTCGCGGTGCTGGGGGCTCTGGACCGGATCATCGGAAACCGCTTTGGGCTGGGGCAGGAGTTTGAGAACGGCATTCTCGCCATGGGCTCCCTGGCTTTGGCTATGGTGGGAATCGTGTCCCTGGCTCCGGTGCTGGCGGCGGTATTGAAGCCTGTGGTGGTGCCGGTTTACCGGTTCCTGGGGGCAGACCCCGCCATGTTTGCGGGCACGATTCTTGCCAACGACATGGGCGGCGCGGCGCTGGCGGCCCAGATGACGGAGGATCCCCAGGCGGCTCTGTTGGGCGGTGTCCTGACGGGCGCTATGCTGGGGGCCACCATTGTGTTCACCATTCCGGTGGCTATGGGCATCCTGGAGGAACAGGATCGGCCCGCCGTGGCCAAGGGGATTCTGTGCGGCATTGTGACCATCCCCATCGGTGTTTTCGTGGGCGGAACGGTGGCGGGATTTTCCATAGGCATGGTGCTGCGCAATCTGGTGCCCATTGTGCTGATTGCGGTATTGATCGCCCTGGGACTGTGGCGGGCGGAAAAGGCCATGGTCAAAGGCTTTGAGGTTTTCGGAAAATTCGTGGTGATGGTGGTGACCATTGGATTGGCGGCGGCCATCGTGGAGGCGTTGACAGGATTTGTTCTGATTCCCGGTATGGCCCCCATCTCCGAGGGCTTTGAGACGGTAGGCACCATCGCCATTGTGCTGGCCGGAGCCTTCCCGCTGGTGTTTGTCATCACCAAGCTACTGCGAAAGCCCCTGATGGCGGTGGGGCGGCGGCTGGGCATCAACGACGCGGCGGCGGCAGGTCTCATCGCCAGCCTTGCCAATTCCATTGCCGCCTTCGGCATGGTGAAGGACATGAACCCGCGGGGCAAGGTCATCAACATCGCCTTCGCGGTCTCGGCGGCCTTCGTGTTCGGAGACCACCTGGGCTTCACAGCCGGCTTCGCCCCGGAGATGATCGGCCCCATGATCGCGGGCAAGCTGGCCGGGGGCGTCAGCGCCGTGGCGGTGGCTATGTTGCTGACGCGGAAAGAAATTGAAAATCCATCGAAATCAATGTGGTAAATGATCGTTTACTGCACTGTACGTTGGTCCCGCAAGGGTACCGACTACCACTGTCATTGCGAACCAGTGCGCACACTGGTGTGGCAATCCGTTCTCCAAAGGCTGCGTTTTTTGAGCTTTTCCGTCCAATCCGCCCGTGCAAAAGGGGAAACGGATTGCCACGTCGCTGCGCTCCTCGCAATGACAGTGGTGGACGGAACGCAGGCGGAACCAACGTACGTTAGTACGATAAACGATCATTTTCCTGCCGATTGGGTGTTGACAAAAGGCTCCTTTTCGGGCTATAATAACCAGGATATCAAAAAAAGCGAAGAAGAGAAGAGTACGCGTAATCGGCCGGTCAGAGAGCCCTGTCAGGTGAGAGTGGGCACGGTGGCGGATGCGGAACATGGTCTCGGAGCTGGGCCGTCGATAGGTAGGCGGTTCCGGATAGCGCCCGTTACAGCGTTTTGAGGCAGCGTAAGCGCTGCGAATCAAGGTGGTACCGCGTCAATTATGTCGCCCTTGGGTTTCCAGGGCGGCGTTTTATTTTAGGGAAGAAGTAAGCGTGAATCGTGAAGAAGTGAGGAATCGCTTTGCGATGAATTTTCAATTATGCCGAAGGCATACCATACTTATTCACTATTCACGATTACCTCTTACCTCAACTTAAGGAGGATTTCTATGTGCGAAAAATGTAAGGGCAACTTTTACATCACCACTCCCATTTACTATCCCTCGGCAAAGCTGCATATCGGTCACACCTACTGCACCGTGGCCACCGACGCCATGGCCCGGTATAAGCGGCTCCAGGGCTATAACGTCATGTTCCTGACCGGCACCGACGAGCACGGCCAGAAGATCGAGGACAAGGCCAAGGAGGCTGGCGTCACCCCCCAGCAGTTTGTGGACAACATCGTGGACGGCCCCGGGGGCGTTCGGGACCTGTGGAAGCTGATGAACATCAGCAATGACCGGTTCATCCGCACCACCGACGACTACCATGTTGCGGCCATTCAGAAGATCTTCAAGAAGATGTATGACAATGGCGATATCTACAAGGGAACCTACAAGGGCAAGTACTGCAAGCCCTGCGAGTCCTTCTGGACGGAGAGCCAGCTGGTAGACGGCAAGTGCCCCGACTGCGGCCGAGAGGTCCAGGACGCGGAGGAGGAGGCCTACTTCTTCCGGCTGAGCAAGTACGCTGACCGGGTTCTGGATCTGCTGGAGAATACCGACTTCCTGGAGCCCCGGAGCCGGGTTAACGAGATGGTCAACAACTTCATCAAGCCCGGCCTGGAGGATCTGTGTGTCTCCCGGACCAGCTTCACCTGGGGCGTACCCGTGGACTTTGACCCGGGCCATGTGGTCTACGTCTGGATTGATGCGCTGTTCAACTACATGACCGCCCTTGGCTTTGAGAACGACAAGTATAACGATTTGGACACGTTCTGGCCTGCCGACGTGCATTTTGTGGGCAAGGAGATTGTCCGCTTCCACTCCATCATCTGGCCCGCCATGCTCATGAGCCTGAATCTGCCCCTGCCCAAGAAGGTCTTCGGACACGGCTGGCTGCTGCTGGACGGCGGTAAAATGTCCAAGTCCAAGGGAAATGTGGTGGACCCCTATATTCTGGCGGAGCGCTTCGGCGTGGATGCCCTGCGGTTCTTCCTGCTGCGTACCTTCCCATTCGGTTCCGACGGCAATTTCTCCAATGAGCTGCTGATCAACACCATCAACGTGGATCTGGCCAACGATCTGGGCAACCTGGTGTCTCGGACGGTGGCCATGCAGCAGAAGTACTTCGGCGAGAAGCTGCCGGTGGATCAGCAGGCGGACGAGGAGAAGGACGCGGAGCTGATCGCCATGGCTTCTTCTCTGCGGGACAAGTACGAGGAACAGATGGAGAAGTACGCCTTCCAGAACGCCCTGGCGGAAGTCTTCAAGGTCATCTCCCGGGCCAACAAGTATATCGACGAGAATACCCCCTGGGTGCTGGCCAAGTCCGAGGATAGTAAGCCCCGCCTGGCCCGTGTTCTGTACAACCTGCTGGAGACGGTGCGCATCTGCGGCGGCCTGCTGACACCCTTCATGCCCGACACAGCCGCGGAGATTGCCAAGCGGCTGGGCGGTGCCCGGATGGATTGGGACAGCCTGTGCGAGTTCGGCGTCCTGCCTGCCGATGTGGCTGCCGTGGCTGGCCCCGCCCTGTTCCCCCGGATTGACATGGAGAAGGAACTGGCGGCCCTGGAGGAGCTGAACAAGCCCGTCAAGCCTGCCATTGAGATCGAGCCCTACACCGAGGAAAAGGTGGACTTCGAAACCTTCTGCCGCAGCGACTTCCGGGCGGTGAAGGTCAAGGACTGCAAGAGCGTGAAGAAGAGCGACAAGCTGCTGTGCTTCACCCTGGACGACGGCACCGGCACGGACCGGCAGATCCTCAGCGGCATTGCGAAATATTACAAGCCCGAGGAACTGATCGGCAAGACTTTGGTTGCCATCACCAACCTGCCGCCCCGGAAGATGATGGGCCGGGAGAGCAACGGCATGCTGCTGTCCGCCGTCCACACCGAGAAGGGCGAGGAAAAACTGAACCTGGTTATGATCAGCGATGCCATTCCTGCCGGTGCGAAGCTGTGCTGAAAATATCCACAAGATAAGCAATGGGCTGCCTCACAACACAGTGGGGCAGCCCTGTTTTCTTATGCCGACCCGCAAGGAAAAGGAGATCCTTTTTATTGCAGGTTGAAAAGGTTTCTGGGTACAGAAGATATCTGCTTATTTGCATTTTTGGCAGGCAACCCAGTGACCGGGGGTAATCTCAACCAAAGGCGGGATAACGCCGTGGCAATCCTGGCCGACCGAAGGACAGCGAGAACAGAATTTACACTCGTCCTTCAAATTGACCGGGTTTGGCAGAGTGCCCTCCAGCATGATCCGCTGGCGGCTGCGTTCCTCGTCCGGGTTCGGCTCCGGAATGGCAGAAAGCAATGCCTGGGTATATGGATGCATGGGGTGCGCGAACAGTTCCTCGGTTTCCGCCAACTCCACCAGACTGCCAAGATACATAACGCCAATCCGGTCGGAGATGTGCCGCACCATGGACAGATCGTGGGCAATGAACAGGAATGTCAGTCCACGCTCCCGCTGCAGACGCTTCAGCAGATTGATGACCTGGGCCTGAATGGAAACATCCAGCGCGGAAATCGGCTCGTCTGCCACGATGAATTCGGGATTGACAGCCAGCGCTCTTGCGATGCCTACACGCTGCCGCTGTCCGCCGGAAAATTCATGGGGAAAACGACCGGCATGCTCCGCCGTCAAGCCGACGGTTTGCAGCAGCCCATTCACGATCTGCTTCCGTTCTTCTCTGTTCTTGGCCAAACCGTGGGCATCGATGCCCTCGGCGATGATGTCCATGACCTTCATACGGGGGTTCAGGGAGGAATAGGGGTCCTGGAAGATCATCTGCATCCGGCTGGTCATTTCAAAGCGCTCTTTGGCGGACATTTTGCTGTTGATGGGCTTGCCGTCATAGGTGATGGTACCGCCGGTGGCTTCATAGAGGTGCATCAGGGTTCTGCCAAAGGTAGATTTGCCGCAGCCGGATTCGCCGACCAGTCCCAGGGTTTCCCCTTTGTAAATATCCAGGGAAATTCCATCCACAGCCTTCAGGATCTTATTTCCGCCTACATTGAAGTACCGTTTCAGATCACGGACCTCGATCAGCGGTGTTCTGGTATCCGCCATTATCGCACCTCCTGTCTCATTTTTGCTGCCCGCTCATCCAGCAGCCAGCAGGCGCAGCGGTGATCCGGGGCAATTTCCGTCAGTTCCGGCAGGTACTGCTGACATACTTTCATGGTGTATTCGCAGCGCGCCGCAAAGGGGCATCCTTTGGGCGGCGCCATCAGATCCGGAGGAGAGCCGGGAATGGAACGCAGCTCTTCCTTCACGCCCTTTTTGGGAATAGACGCCAACAGTCCTTTGGTATAGGGATGCTCCATATGGAAGAAGAGCTCCCGTACATTGGCGGTTTCCACCAGTTTTCCGCCATACATAACACCTACACGGTCTGCCATGTTTGCCACGACACCTAAGTTGTGCGTGATCAGAATGATGGCTGTGTGGCTCTTCTTTTGAATTTCCCGCATCAGGTCCAGAATCTGGGCCTGAATGGTCACATCCAGGGCTGTGGTGGGTTCGTCCGCAATCAGAATCTTTGGGTCGCAGGCCAAGGCCATGGCAATCACGATTCGCTGACGCATACCGCCGGAGAGCTGATGGGGGTACTGGCGGAACCGGGTCTCCGGATTGTTGATGCCCACCAGCTCGATCAGCTCCAGGGTGCGGGCCTTTCTCTGCTGCTTGGACATTTCCTTTTTGTGCTCCTTCAGGACCTCCATGATCTGGTCTCCCACGGTCATGGTGGGATTCAAACTGGTCATGGGATCCTGGAAAATCATGGAGATATCGCTGCCGCGCAGGGAGAGCATTTCCTTTTCCGGGACCTTTGTCAGATCCCGGCCTTCAAACATGACAGACCCTTCCACGATTTTCGCCGTTTTGGGCAGCAGCCGCATAATGCCTTTTACGGTAATGGATTTGCCGGAGCCGGATTCCCCGACAATGCATAGTGTTTCGTCCTCATTCAAATCAAAGCTGACGCCCCGGCAGGCATACACCGTTCCGTGGTCAGTGTGAATTTCAACAGTGAGATTATTGACTTCCAGTAGCTTTTTCATAAGGTCAACCTCACTTTCTCATCTTGGGATCCAGGGCATCCCGCAAGCCGTCACCGAAAATGCTGAAGCAAACCATAATCAGCACAATGATAACTGCGGGGAATACCAGTGCATGGGGATAGGACTGCAGGACCGAATATCCGTTGTTAATCAGAACGCCCAGGGAGGCGTTGGGCTCCTGTAAGCCCAGGCCGATGAAGCTCAGATAAGCCTCGGTGAATACCGCGCTGGGGATGGTAAACATGGTGTTGATTACGATCACACCAACGGTATTGGGAATCAGATGCTTCGTAATGATCTTCCCCTGGCTGGTACCCAGGAGAATGGCCGCCTGGACGTATTCGCTGCTTTTCAGCTTCAGAATTTCGGCACGAACCAGCCGCGCCATGCCGATCCAGCCGGTAATGGCCATGGCTACGGCAATCGTACCCAGGCCTGCGGGCATCAGCATCATCAGCAGAATGATGACGATCAGACTGGGGACACCCACCAGGACCTCAATTACACGCTGCATAACGCTGTCTACCTTGCCGCCGACCAATGCGGAAATGGCACCGTAGGTCACGCCAATGAACAGATCCAGCATGGCGGCAAATACGCCGATCAGCAAGCTGATGCGGGTGCCCATCCAGCAGCGGACCCACAGGTCCCGGCCGTATTTATCCGTACCGAAGGGGTGCTCCAGGCAGGGCTTCAGATAGATGTTGTTGTAATCCGTAGCCCGGTAATTATAGCTGCTGAGCATAGGCGCGAAGATGGCAAACAGGAGAATGATCGCGATTACCACCATGCTGATGACGGCGGCCTTGTTCTTCCGCAGCCGGATCCAGGCATCCTGAAAGGCATTTAAATGGGGCGCTGCGATTTTTTCTTTCTCGTCCTCCTGGACAATAGCGGGCTCGAAAAGATCCGGTGAAAGCGTATCATATTTCATACTCATCGTTTATTCCCCGCTTCCTGATGCAAGGCGAATCCTGGGATCCACCAGCTGATAGGTTACATCCATAATAATGACGACAATCATGTAGAACGCACTGTAGAACAGCGTGACTGCCATAATAACAGGATAATCGTTTGCTTTGATGGAGTCGACAAACAGCGAGCCCACGCCGGGAACCGCGAAAATGGATTCCACGACCAGAGAACCGGTCAGCAGATTGACGATAATCGGACCTACAACGGTGATGACCGGGATGATGGAATTGCGAATGACATGACGGGTCAGGACTTTCATATTGTTCAGGCCCTTGGCTCTGGCGGTGGTGATGTAGTCCTGTTCCAGCACCTCCAGCATTTCCGTTCGCATAAACCGGGCAACCATGGCGATGGCGCTGAGGGCCAGGGCCAGGGTGGGCATAACGGAGCATTTCCAGTTTGTCCAGAACGCCACCGGGAGCAAGGAGAATTTGTAGCCCAAATAATACTGCATCAACGCAGCCATTACGAAATTGGGGACAGACACCCCCAGCACAGCCAGGAACATGGTCAGGTAGTCGATCAGGGAATTATGCTTCCATGCCGCCACAATCCCCAGTGCCAGTCCAATGGAAACACCCACCACAACGGCCTGGGCACCGATCAGAACAGAGGGTCCCAGCCGGTTGGTGACCACACCGGCAACGTTCTGGTTGACATACATAAAGGACGTGCCGAAATCACCCCGGAGCAGAGAGCCGAGATAAATGAAGTATTGCTGCCACACCGGCTTATCCAGACCGTAGTGCGCCAGCAGAGCGGCACGCTGGGAGGCGCTCATCAGAGCCAGACGCTCTGCGTCAAAGGGCGTACCGGGCAGGCATTTCATCAGGAAAAAGGTGAGGGTGGCAATGACCCAAAGAGTGATGACCAAATAGAGAAGACGTTTTAATATGTATTTTGCCATGTGAATTCCTCCCTCAATATGGCCGCGCCAATAATATGCAAAGGCTGCCGCAACCAAGTTGACCTAACGTTGCGGCAGCCGAATCATATTACGGTATCAGCCTGCTGTGATTCCTTAGTTAAAGGAGGCATACTTGAATTCGTAATTCACACCGAAGGGATGCATCACGAAGTTATTGACGGAATCGTCGATCAAGTATGCGGCACCACGGTGGTACAGGCCGGAAACAACACAATCCTGCTCAACCAGCAGTTTCTCTGCCTTCAGCATCTCGTCCAGACGTACAGCGGCATCGGTCTCAACCTTGGCTTTGTTGATCAGATCGTTGTATTCCTCGCTGGCGTAGTTGCCGCGGTAGTGGGTGGACTTGCCGGTGTCGCCGGCGACCAGATACAGATCCAGGTAGGTCATGGCATCATCGTAGTCGGCGCCCCAGGCGGTGATGGCAAACTGATAGTTGTTCTCGTCCATCAGCGTACCGCGCTCCTTGGTGGTCTTGGTGTCGATGACACACTCAACGCCCAGAGTGGAGTAGATCTGATCCTGCACGAAGGTGGCGACGGAAGCGGTGACGGAATCGTCACGGACCAGCAGGGTCAGCTTCTCAGGGGTGTAGCCCAGCTCCTCGCAGCCCTTGGCCCAGGCGGCCTTGGCGGCATCCGCATCGTAGTAGTTCACCTCGCCGTTCAGTTCCCGGAAGGTGCTGGTGCCGTCGCCGTACATACCGGCAGCAATCATGCCCTTGGCGCCCACGGAGCCGTCCTTCAGGATGGCATTGGCCAGGATGTCCACATCGATGCTGTAGCTGACAGCCTTACGGATGTTCACATTGCCCATGACGGGGTCGTCCAGGTTGAACTGCAGGTATTCGGTACGGAAGTTGGCGGAGGAGGTGAACCGGGGATCGTCTTTGTACAGCTCCACATTGGAAGCGTCCAGCTTGACCATGGACAGATCGCCAGCCAGGAAGGCGTTCAGAGCGGTGGCGCCTTCCTTGATGATTTTGATTTCCGCGTTCTCAATGGCCACGTTGGCGGCATCCCAGTAGGTGGGATTCTTGGTGAAGGTAACGCCTGCGGCGGCATCGTAGTTGGTAATCACATAGGGGCCGCAGTAGATCATGGTGTCTGCGGAGGTAGCGTACTGATCCCCCAGGCCTTCCACATATTCCTGATTCAGGGGGAAGAACATGGGCAGCGTGGTCAGGCGCAGGAAGTAGCTGCAGGGATTCTTCAGGGTGACAACAAAGGTGCTGTCATCGGGAGCGGCAACGCCCACATCGGCGGCATCGCATTCACCGGCATTGTATTCCGCACCATTTACGATGTAATCCGTCATGATGAAGCTGTAGCCGTTGGTGGCATCGGAGCTCATCTGCTTCAGCCAGGAGAAGACGAAGTCACTGGCGGTAACGGGGGTGCCGTTGGACCAAACAGCGCCGCTGCGGATGGTGAAGGTGTAGGTCAGGCCATCTTCAGAGATCTGGCAGTCAGTGGCCAGAGCGGGCTGCGCCTCGTTGTTGGCGTCATTGCGGTACAGGCCTTCAAAAGCCTGGTTCATCGCGTCGAAAGCCTGGGACTCGGAAACCGCCCACTGCTGCAGTGTGGTAATTTCGGCGCTTTCATAGGCAACCAGCGTCTTTGCAGTGGTGGAAGCAGGCGCTTCTGCACCGGAATTGTCTGCACCGGAAGCGGCGGGGGCAGCCGTTTCGGCAGAGGATTTGCTGTCGGTAAAGCCAGCGCTGCAGGCGCAGAGAGAAATGGCCATGACCACAGCCAGAACAAGTGCCAAAATCTTCTTGTACATGTTCATTTTCATTCGACCTTTCTTTTTTAGAATTATATAGTCTGTCTCAAAGAGAAGTCGGCATTTCCGCTTTGCAGACAGTTCTATAAGAAAGAAAAATGTTATCGGTTGGCGCTGGCAACAAAATTGGCGATATCCTCCGAGGCGGTTACACTGTAGCGGTCCTCGGGGGGGTAGACGCATCCACCAAAATAGATGCTGGGATTTCCCATGGCGCTGCGGTCATACACAGTGCGGGTCAGTGCGGCGTGCATCATAGTGGTGCCGGTCATCTGACGAACCCACTGGGCGTTTTCCGGCGTGATTCCGCAGCCGGGGAGAATCTGAATTCTGCCGGCAGCATGCTCAATCATAGCCTTGATGGTGAAGATACCTTCGGGCACTGTGGGCTTCTGTCCGCTGGTCAGCACCCGGGTAACACCCAGC
The DNA here is from genome assembly GCA_946056135.1 of uncultured bacterium. Taxonomy (GTDB): domain Bacteria; phylum Bacillota; class Clostridia; order Oscillospirales; family Oscillospiraceae; genus Faecousia. The sequence continues at coordinate 17,584 of CAMGIN010000012.1, forward strand.
TCGATCAGCTGATCCAATGCAGTCATCACATCCGGAACAACATCAATGGCACGGTGGAACACGGATTCGTGGTCGCCGATCACGTCCAGCATGGCTTTGACACGGTCGGTATCCACTGTGGCATCCTCATGGAGGAAGCCAAATACGATTCCGTCGGCACCGTTGTCCAGGAAGATCCGGGCATCCGCCAGCATGGTTTCAAATTCAACGTCGGTGTAGCAGAAACCACCCTCTCTGGGCCGCACCATGCACATGACCTTCAGATCAGGAGCGTGCTTTTTTACGGTAAGCAGGGAGCCGAGGGTAGGGGTCAAGCCTCCGTGGAACATATCGGAATTCAGTTCAACGCGGTTTGCGCCGCCCTTCCAGGCTGCAAGCGCGTCTGCAGTGGAGCCGCAGCATGCTTCAAAAAGAATGGGATCCGTCATATTGCTTGATTCTCCTCTCGATTCGAATGATTTTTTGTTGAAATTATGTTTTTATTATATCCTCTGGCCATGGATTTTTCTTCCATTATTCGCTATAATAATATAACAATAGTCCATATTTGCAATTTGGGAGTCCGATTATGTACCAATTGATTTTACAGGAAAATTTGGCCGAGGTAATTTCCTATCAGGATCCTGCTTTTATGATCCGCGCTTATCAGGGAGATTTGGATGATTATGTAAACCACAGTGTGCCTGCCCATTGGCACAGTGAGGTCGAACTGATCTATTTGATCGAGGGGACTGCCGTATACCACGTAAACGCGCAGCAGTTCGTTCTGCACAAAGGCGATGGACTGCTGATCAATTCCGACCGGCTGCACTATGGCTATTCTCCGGATAATTCCAATTTCGTCTATTCCATCCTGCAGTTCCGTCCGGACTTTGTGCAGTGCAAGCCCATCCGTCAGAATTACTTGAACCGAATGATCGGCGACAGCAGGATGGATGCGGCACTGATTACGCCGGACGACCCGCAGCAAATCGCGTTTTTGGAAAATCTGGCAAATCTGATCTGTCTGAACCTGGCCAGACCCAAGGATTATCAGCTTTCAACCATCGCGGATTTTTACCGGCTGCTGCAGCAAATGGTGGAGCTTGGTCTGATCCGGGAGACACCGATGACGGACAGCGGTGATTCACCGGTACCTGCTTTGCAGCATATGCTGACCTACATACAGAATCACTATGCCGAGCCGATTCGCCTGGCGGATATCGCTGCCTCCGGCGCTATGTGCCGCAGCAAATGCTGCAGCCTGTTCCGCAGTGTCCTGCAGCAGAGTCCGTTGGAATTTACCCAGAATTTCCGGATCCAGAAGAGCATCGCCCTTCTCCGGGACACAGACATGTCCATTTCGGAAATTGCCGAAGCCTGCGGATTCAACAATGCCAGCTATTATGTGGAATGCTTCCACCGCATTGTGGGACAGCCCCCCAAAAAATACCAAACCATGCTGAAATCCGGAAACAGGGAATGACTGACCCTTCCCCCTAAAACGGATGGCTACGAAACAGCGGATGCGCCTGCAAATCGCATCCGCTGTTTTTTTGGTCAGTTTTTCAGGAACTTGCCATATTCCCGGGAAAGCTGCTGACGCATGGGCTCCGGTATGCCTGCGTCAAAGGGCATCGCTGTACCTCTGTCAAAAGCATCTGCCACGAATGTCAATAGCTTTGCGTCCCGCTCCAGCGCCCAGGGGGAGATCAGTTCAACCGTGTCATGGCGCGTGTGCATGCCGAAGCCGTCCCGGTCAAGGGTCACGGCCGGGATTCCGCAGCAGGCAAACATATTGGCGTCTCCGCTCCAGATCGCCTGGCGCAGCTTCGCGCCGATGCTGCATTCCCAAAGACATTTCTCCAGGGCCCGGGCAACGCTTTCCCCGGCTGTCACGCCCAGGACTGTTCCGCCCACTGTCTGCCCCGCAAGATCCACATTCAGGTTCAGCCGGTAATGGGGCCATTCGGTTTTTCTTTGATTCAGAAAGGCAATGCTGCCCTTGCAGCCGATCTCCTCGGCTCCGAAAAAAGTGAATTCCATTGTCCGCATGGGAGGATGCGAGGCAAAATACCGGCAGACTTCGAAAATAATGGCGGTGCCCGCCATATTGTCATAGGCCCCCTTACTCTCCGGTACGGAGTCAAAATGGGCGGTTAGCGCCAGAATGTCCTCCGGATAGGTGCTGCCCGGAATCCGCACGGTAACGTTGTGGGAAGAGGCGCATTCTTCTTCCTGCTCCAGGTACAGCTCTGCCTCACTGGCGCACCGTTCCACGATTTCCCGGGCATCCGTGTAATGGAGCATCACACCGGGAAGTGTGGGATTTTCGATTTCCTGGAGCTTGCTTTCCTGGGGAAGCAGGTCCCCTCCGCAATCCAGCGGTGTGCCGCAGACGCACAAGAGGCCGATGGCGCCGGAGGCAATCAGCCGCCGGTATTCCACCCGGTTGGGCCGGTGGCTGAGCAGTACAATTTTTCCCCGGGCCCGGGACAGGCTGATGTCGTCGCCTTCCTCCACAAACAGGAATTCACCCTTTACCCCTCCCGGCGCGGTACTGCAGCCGCTGCGAAGTCCGGCAACCGGGTATTCCTTTTTGTAGGGCTTTGTAATCCGGAACACTGCCTTCCTTGTCATACAGCGGCGAATGGGAAATTCCTCAATTTCCGGTTTCAGTCCCAGCTGCCGGAGACTGGCGCAGATCGCTTCCGCCGCAGTGTGCTCTCCCTGGGTCCCTGCCTCCCGGACGTAATCAAACGCCTGTAAAAAGCGATAGGCCCGGGCACCACTGATTTCTGATAAATCCATATTTTCTCTCCTCTTTCAGAAGTGACGAAATTATACCATATTCTGTAAATGATTTCCATCCCCATGGCAATATTTCTTCCGTTTCGACCTTGCTTGACTTCCCATTAAGGATATGCTACACTGGCAAAGACAAAACGAGGAAAGAAGGAATTCTTTTGGCAGCTTACAGTTTTGACCGAACAAGTTATGAAAGCAGGATCCGCTGGTTTCAGTCCGCAAGGTTCGGGCTTTTTTTGCACTTTGGCCTGTATTCTATCCCGGCCCGAGGGGAATGGGTGCGCAGTGACGAGAAAATGCCGGAATCAGACTATATGCCTTTTTTTGAAACCTTTGACCCAAAGCAGTTCGACGCGAAGGCCTGGGCCAGGGCCGCGAAACAGGCGGGTATGCGGTACGCCGTTCTGACGGCAAAGCATCACGACGGCTTCTGCCTGTTCGACAGCCAGTATACCGATTTCAAGTCCACGGCCACACCCTTTGGACGGGATATTGTGCGGGAATTCCTGGACGCCTTCCGCAGCGAGGGGCTGCGTGTTGGCCTTTATTACTCTTTGCTGGACTGGCATCACCCCGATTATCCCCACTTTGCAGACCGGTATCATCCCATGCGGGAGGACGCCGCCCAGACAAACGAAAACCGAAATTGGGATAATTACATTGCCTATTATCACAATCAGGTCCGGGAGCTGTGCACCAATTACGGCAGGCTGGATCTGCTGTGGTTTGACTTTTCCTATGACCACATGCGGGGAGAAACCTGGCATGCCACCCAGCTGATGGAAATGGTCCGGGCCTTGCAGCCGGAGATTCTGATCGACAACCGGCTGGAGGTCAGCGGGGAAGGCTTTGGCTCCCTGTATAACTGCTGCCCGACCCCTTACCACGGCGATTTCGTCACCCCGGAAAAGATGATCCCGCCCCATGGGCTGCAGGATGTGGAAAATCGGGACCTCTGCTGGGAAAGCTGTGTCACCATGAACAACAATTGGGGATATCATCGGGATGACAATCACTACAAACCTGCCTCCCTGATTATCAAAAAGCTGGTGGAATGCGTCAGCAAGGGAGGAAACCTGATCTTGAATGTGGGCCCTATGGGAAACGGCGCGTTCCCGCCCCAATCCCTGGCGACCTTGCGGCAGATCGGAGACTGGATGGCGGTCAATTCCGAAAGCATCTATTCCTGCGGGAAAGCCGGTCTGGAAAAGCCTGATTTTGGACGCTTCACCCGCAGAGGAAATACGCTCTATCTCCATGTTTATGAGAATTCCATCGGGCCGCTGCCGGTGCCGCAGCTCCGAAAGAGCCAGATCCGCTCGGCAACCCGCCTTTTTGACGGCAGTGAAATTCAGATTTCCACCAGTTGGGTACACTCCGATTACCCGGATGTGTGCTTCCTGGATCTGGGCCCGGACCCCGTGCTTCCCGACGCAGCCGACACTGTGCTGAAGATAGAATTAAAGGAGAGCTAAGCCATGTTCAGTCTGGAATTAGAGCGCTATGCACAGCAGGTCTGGGAAAATACTCCCGGCCCACTTCCTGCATTGGAGGGACTGTCCGCGGAGGAAGCTGTTTTATGCAAACTCGCTTATGGAACCCTACCTGCTTCGGACACAGCAAGCCTTTCCCTGGATACCATTTTGGGTTTTGTCCGCCACGGGCTTTTCCTGCGGAAGGAAAGCCCCTTTTGCCGGGACCTGCCGGAGGACTACTTCCTCCATTTCGTGTTCTATCCCCGCATCAACTCCGAAAACCTGGAGGACTGCCGCGGCTTCTTTTACAGTCAGCTGTTCTCCCGGGTGGAAGGCCTGGAGGAAACGGAAGCGATTCTGGAAATCAACCGCTGGTGCGCCGAGCAGGTGACCTATCAGGCCTCCAATGACCGCACGGAAAGCCCCCTCACCGCTTACCGCGGCGGCATTGGCCGCTGTGGAGAAGAATCCACCTTTGCCGTCACCGCCCTGCGGAGCATGGGAATTGCCGCACGGCAGATCTATGTCCCTTTCTGGGCACATTGCGACGACAATCACGCCTGGGTGGAAGTGTATGCAAATGGCAGCTGGCATTTCCTCGGCGCCTGCGAACCGGAGCCTGTTTTGGACCGGGGATGGTTCACCGATGCCGCCAGCCGTGCGCCGCTGGCCTGCTACCGCAGATTTTTTGATTTTGCCGGGCCTGGCATGGCTTCTGAGCAGTGCATTGCCCGGCAGGGCTGCTGCCTGCTGTATAACGTGATTGACCACTATGCGCCGGCTTCGGATCTGACGATCCGGGTGTATGACACCGACGGTGCGCCTGTTCGGGGTGCGAAGGTTGATCTGTACGTGGTGAATGCCGCCGCATTTTGCTCTGTGGCGAGCCTGACCAGCGATTCAGAGGGACTGTGCCGCATACGCCTCGGAAACGTGTCCGTCCATATCGAGGCCTGGACGGAGACGGGCTATGGGTCCGCCGATATCACAATCTCCGGAAAAACCGACGTTGCCATCCCCCTGGCGGTGCTGGATGCTGCTGCTCCGGCAGTCAGCTTTGACTGCTATGCACCTCCGGCTTCCCCTGTCAATCGTACGGTGCTGACGCCTGCTCAGCAGGCGGAGAACAATGCGGTCCTCGCTCACTGCACCGAAACGCGCACTGTCCGGATCCAGGACTATTACCTGCCGGAATATGATGCTCTGGATGCTGACTGGCAGGAGATCCTGCACCTGGCTGCTGGAAATGCAGCCGAGCTATATAGCCTCTACCAAAACGCCGCGCCGGAAGAGCGGTCTGTGTACAAGGCGATGCTTCGTTCCATGGAGACGAAAGACTACCGGGACACACCTGCGGCACTGCTTCGGGATCATCTGCGGGCGGCATGGCCCTTCCGGGATGCGCCTCACTTTGCCGAAGAGATCCTTTGTCCCCGGCTGCACAACGAAATGCTGGAGTGCTGGCGCGGCACCATTGCGGCAGCCTTCACTGATGCCCAGAAAGAATGCTTTATCCGGGATCCACGGACCTTGATGACATACATCGATGCCAACTACACGGACGGAGATCTGCGCTATTATCCCACCCTTTCGATGCAGCCTACCGTTGCGTTAACATTGGGCCATACCGATGCCCGGGGACGCAGGCTTCTTTTTGTTGCTGTGCTGCGGACACTTGGGGTTCCAGCCCGGATCAATCCGACCGATGAACGTGCGGAATTCTTCCGGGACGGCGCTTATCACAGCGCTGCGGTAGCTTCCGCCTCCACTGCCGCTTTGCGCCTGATTCCCCAGGAGGGAAAGCGTTTTGTCTACGCCAATAACTTTTCCCTCTCCCGGCGGGAAGGGCAGGGATATGTTCCGCTGAACTGCCAGAACAGTACGGATCCGTTTTCTATGGCCGCGGCACCGGGAGAATACCGTCTGCTGACCTCCAACCGGCTGCCCAACGGCAGTCAGCAGTGTCATCTGACCCAGTTCACCCTGCACCGGGACGAGACGGTTCAGCTCCCCCTGGTGCTCCGGGAGCCAGCCCCAGAGGAAATGCTGGGCAGCAGCGCGGTAGATGCATTCCGCCTGCATACCGCAGAAGGAAACGAAATTCCCTCCAGCGAACTGCTTCAGGGTCCCACGGTCCTGGTATATCTGGATGTCAGCAAGGAACCCACCGAACACATTCTGAACGAGATCATTTCGGCGGCAAGCGCCCTCCGTCAGCGGCTGCGCCATGGCCTGAGGCTGATTTATGTCCTGCGTAAGGAAGGCGACCGCAGCGATCCTACCCTGCAGAAGGCCTTGGCCGCTGTGCCGGAAGCACAGATTTATTATGACAGCTTCTCCTCCGATGCCACGATGCTGGCACGAAAACTGTTTCTGGAACCGGGTATCTGGCCTCTGCTGCTGCTCACAGACCCATCTCACCGGGGCTATTATGGTACCTGCGGCTACCAGGTGGGCACCTTGGAACTGACGCTGAAGCTTGCAGACTGCATCCAGCATGCCGCCGGCAGTACAACTCTGAAAAAATGAATGCCGCGCGTTGTAAAATGAAGCTGCGCATTTTACAACGCGCGTCCAATTTTTTCCCATTATCCGCGAATGGAACCCGAAAGATGAGGTTATGGACGGGCGTGGCATCAAAGGCAAAAAAGAAATCTCGGAGTGCGAGCGGCGTTTGACGGGTATCTGGATCAGAGACGTGAATAACTGCCCTCTTCCATTTTTAACACAAAGGTGATATGATAAGAGTACATTACCCAATACAGAGGGAACGGTGCTGTTGCTGCCGGTTCGAAGAAATAAGGAAGGTCATCGCCATGAAAACGCCTGTGAAACTGCTGATCATCAACCCCGGCTCTACCTCCACCAAGGTGAGCTATTTTGAAGACGAAAAGAATGTGTACACCGAGAGCATCTTCCACGATGCTCCGGAGCTGCTGCAATATCCCACCACCAACGACCAGATGCCAATGCGCAAGCAGGTGATTCTGGACTTCCTGCTCTCCCACGGTATGACCCCCGCGGATATGGATGTGTTTGTGGGCCGGGGTGGCTGCGCCTATTCACAGAAATCCGGTGTGATGGAAATTGACAGGCAGTTAGTGGATGATACTGCTGCCGACAAGGGCGGAAGCGATCACCCGGCGAAGCTGGGGGTCATGTTGGCCTATGCGCTGGGTACTGAGTACGGCAAGCCCATGTACACTGTGAACCCTACCAATGTGGATGAACTGTGTGACTATGCACGTATCACCGGTATTCAGGGACTCTACCGCAGAGCCCAGACCCATGTGCTGAACCAGAAGGGCATCGCGGCCATTCATGCCAAAAAGCTGGGGAAGCGCTACGAAGACCTGAACCTGATTGTCTGCCATGTGGACGGCGGCATCACTGTCACCGCTCACAAAGCAGGCCGAATGATTGACAGCACGGAAGGCGCCGGCGGTGACGGCCCCTTCACCCCCACCCGGCTTGGCTCGATCCCGGTGATGGAGGTGCTGCAATATTTGGATCAGGGTCACACCACGGCCCAGATGCGGGCTATGCTGTCCCGTTCCGGTGGTTTTGTCAGTCACTTCGGTACCTCCGACGCGGCAAAGATCCATGCAATGGTTGAGAGCGGAGACAAGAAAGCTGTAACCGTGTGGAACGCAATGATCTACCAGCTCTGCAAGTCCATTGGCTGCATGGCGGCAGTGCTGGAGGGCAGGGTGGACGGCATTCTGCTTACCGGCGGTCTGATGCGTTATACTGACATTCAGGAGGGAGTGGAATCGCGCTGCGGCTGGATCGCTCCGATTTCGGTCTACCCTGGCGAATGTGAGCAGGAAGCAATGGCGGATGCCGTCCTGGAGGTCCTCCGAGGCCAGCGGCAAGCCAATCGATATACGGGTTCTCCTGTTTTCAGAGGCTTTGATTGGGAGAAATAATGCCGGACGGGAAGCGGTCCGGAAAACGCATTGTTGAAAATACACGAAAGCAGGAGCTTCTCATTTTTGAGAAGCTCCCGCTGCGATTTCGGGATTGTGCGGTTAACCCTTGACACCGCCGGCGGTGAGGCCGCTGGTCAGGTTCTTTTCGATGGACATAAACAGAATGACCACCGGGATGATGGCGAAGATGGAGGCAGCGAACAGGTACTGCCACTCGATCATGTTGTAGCCGTTGAAGATGTTGATACCGACGGTCAGCGGTTTTAAGGTGTCGGTGGAGATCAGGCACAGAGCCACGGTGTACTCATTCCAGGCATTGATGAAGATGAAGATCAGGGTGGTGACGATGCCGGGGGCGGCTACGGGCAGCAGTACCTTGAACATGGCCTGGATCCGGTTGCAGCCGTCGATGGTGGCGGCCTGCTCCATCTCGGCGGAGATGCTCATGAAGGTGCCCCGCAGCAGCCAGATGGTGAAGGCCTGGTTGAAAGCCGCGTTGATGAAGATCAGGCCCAGCAGGGAGTTGGTCAGGCCAAACATCTGCATGACCTTATAGATACCGATCAGCAGCACCACGGGGGCGAACATCTGGGACACGATGATGAAGCCCAGGAAGGCGGTCTGGCCCTTGAACTTCATACGGGCCAGGGCGTAGGCCGCGGGGATGCCGCAGACCATGGCGATGGCGGTGGACCCGGCGGCGATGACGATGGAGTTGAGCATGTACCTCGCCATAGGTGCTTTCTGCCAGATGTCGATAAAGTTCGACCACATGACGTTGATCGGGAAGATCGTACCGTTGATGGCAAAAATCTCGGACCGGCTCTTGAGGGCCGTGCAGGCCATGACGAAGTAGGGATACAGAATGAACAGGCAGATGAGCGCCACCACGAAATACAGCAATACCCGGCTTAGCAGCTTGCCCCAGTTGATACGGATGTTGTCAGCCATGATCATTCATCTCCTTTCTTCAGGGTAGAGACCATGTAGATGCTGGCGCAGACCAGCAGAATCAGGAAGCCTATGACGGAAACAGCGGCGGCTTCCCCCTGCTTGCCGTTGTAGAAAGCCAGCTTGTACAGGTAAGTAACCAGGGTGTCGGTGCGGCTGGCGGGGTCGCCTTTGGTGATGGTCCAGACGATAGGGAAGGAGTTGAACACGTAGATGATGTTCAGCACGGTGGCCACGGTCAGGCTGGGCTTGACCAAGGGCAGGGTAATGTGGCCCAGTTTCTGCCAGTAGTTGGCGCCGTCCACTGTGGCAGCTTCGTAGTAGCTGGCGTCAATGCTCTGCAGGCCGGATAGGGCGGTGAAGCAGACGAAGGGGATGGTGACGAAAATGCCGCAGGCGATTTCCCAGGCGAAGAAAGCTTCGGGGGCAGGGGTCCAGTTGACATTCCGCTCAATGATGCCCAAGGTCTTGAGCAGGGTGTTCAGAGCACCGTAATCCGTGTCGATGATGAACTTCCAGACGCTGGCCTGAATGACCAGTGTGGTGGCCCAGGGGAAAACCACAATGGCGCGGGCAATCTTGCGGCCTTTGAACTCGTTGTTCAGAAGCAATGCCAGAATGAAGCCCAGAACCGTGGACAGGCCCACCACCAGAATGGTCCAGATGATGGTATTCTTCAGAACAAGACCGAATTTGGCGCTTTTCAGAACCTTTGAGAAGTTGTCAAATCCGCAGAAGCCCTTTACAAGGCCGGCCTTTGTGACCTGGCTGAAGGCCATACGGAAAACGAATCCGATCGGAACGATGATGAAAATTGCCATCAGAATGATGCTGGGCAGAATCCATAGATAGGGTTCCACCTTATTCAGGAGCGTATAAGGCTTTTTTCGTTTCACAATTGTACCTCCCTGTTTCTTAAGAAATACGCGTGGGATAAGCGACTGGAAACAATGCAGCCACTTTCAAAATGTTGCGGCAGCGGGATGCAGCACTTTGAAAATGGCTGCAATCAAAGTGGGCCGGGCCAAACGGACCCGGCCCACCTCTTATGCTAAATCACGCAGTGATCTATCTCGCGCAGCGATTAGCCAGCGATTTCAGCCTGGAGAGCATCCAGCAGCTCCTGAACGTTGCCGCCCAGCAGAGCCTGCTGCTCAACGTCGATGACACCCTGCTTCACGTCAGCCCACTCGGCCTTGGCGGTGGGGTAGAATTTCGCGGAGCCAACGATGTCGATCCAGGCGCCCATGGCGGGATCAGCAGCGGCGCAGGCCTCGCCACCGGCGGAGGTAGCGGGCAGGAAGCCTTCCATCAGAACCCACTCGGCGTAGGGCTCGTCATCATAGAAAGCGTCAACCACAGCGGTGATGGCAGCCATCTGCTCAGCGGTCTGGCCGTTGTCGAAGCACATGATGCGGTCCATAACGCCGGCGGAGACGGAGGTGCCGGAGTTGTTGGGGATGGCGGCGAAGCCATAGTTGACGCCAGCCTCACCGGCCTGAGAGGACAGGGCGTTGGGGGCGATCATCATAGCCAGCTTGCCGGCGCAGAACAGATCCTGCAGATCATAACGGGTGTTGGTGGCGGGGTCGGAGTTGGTCAGGCCAGCCTTAACCAGGCCGACAGCATACTCAACAGCGGCCACGTTCTCGGCGGAGTTCAGAGCCCACTCGTCGTTGTCATCCACAAAGCCGCCGCCGTTGCCCCAGGTGTAGTAAGCAAACGCAGCCTGACCTTCGTCGGTGGTCATGTCAATGCCCCAGGGGTAAATGTCGGGGTCATAAGCCTGGATGGCTTCGCAGGCGGCGGTCAGTTCCTCCCAAGTGGTGGGAACTTCCACACCGGCGGCATCCAGAATGTCCTTGTTATAGTACATAGCGCGGGCGGAAGCCAGGTCGGGAACGGCCCAGATGGTGCCGTCGATCTCGGACTGATCCAGGAAAGCCTGATAGAACTTGGCGTAGGTCTCAGCGGAGCACCACTCCTCAGCGGGCAGCAACAGGCCGTCAGCCTGGAAATCGGCGAAAACGTCGATGTTCAGCAGGTCGGGAGCCTGACCGTTGGCGATACGGGTGTTGACAACAGTGTAGATGTCGTTCCAGGAGACGCAGTCCACAACCAGGTCGATGCCGTCGTTGGCAGCTTCAAACTTCTTCTCAAATTCGGTCCACCAGTCACCGGTCTTCGGGCCGTACTGGGCGGCGATCATGGTGACGGTAACCTTCTCGCCGTCAGCGGCGGAAGCAGCAGGGGCCTGGGTCTCGGCGGGGGCCTCGGCGGCGGGGGCCTGGGTCTCGGCGGTCTTGCTGCCACCGCAGGCGGCCAGGGCCAGAACCATGGTCAGGACCAACAGCATTGCAATGAGCTTCTTCATAGTTTTTCCTCCTAAATTTTCTGGGTGTGAATTTGTCTTTTTGAATAACAACTCACATCTGCTTCTAGTATACAATCTGAATTAGCAGAAGTCAATTAAAAAATGTTTTACGGATGGCTCCTTTTGTGCTAAATCCACAAAATTGGCTGTTTTTACAATGGAAACGATTCCAAATTGTGCATTTTTAAGCAGGAAAAAACCGGGAAAAAACCGCCAAAAGAGGTTGCAACAGCCGTTTTCCTGTGGTATACTGAAAGAAATACAGGACGGTTAGTTTTTGCATTTGCATTTTTCAACTGTGTATTTGCAGAAATGTAACTGACTTTCCGTATGCGGGAATCAATAAAACATACATGGAGGGAGCTTTCTTTATGCGTCAGATTTTCATTCCCGAAAAGGACCCAGTTCTCGCCGAAGTGCTGGAAGCCTTTGACTTCCCGGCCACTTTGCTTGGCGCGGTCCGCTATGGCCAGGGACACATCAACGATACCTTCTGTGTCCTGTGCCAGCCCCAGGAAGGGGACTGCGTCCGCTTCATTCTCCAGGGCCTGAGCAGTGCGGCCTTCCCCCATCCGGAGGAGCTGATGGAGAACTTCATCGGCATCACCTCCTACCTGCGCCAAAAGATCATTGCCAATGGCGGCGACCCTATGCGGGAGACCCTGAGCCTGGTGAAGACTCGGGATGGCAAGGATTTCTATACCGACAGCAGCGGAAAGGTCTGGCGGCTGACTCCCTTCATTGAAAATACTGACTGTTTCCAGTCTGCTACACCGGAGCTGTTCGAAGCCTCCGCCCGGACCTTCGGCAGATTCCAATACATGCTTCAGGGCTATCCTGCCGAGACCCTCCATGAGACCATTGTCAAGTTCCACGACACCGAGGACCGCTTTGCCAAGTTTGTGGCTGCTCTGGAGGCGGACAAGCTGGGAAGAGCCAAGGACATTCCGGCGGAAATCCAATTCGTCCTGGACCGGAAGACCGACTGCTCCGTGGCGCTGCAGGCCCTGCGGGAAGGAAAGCTCCCCCTGCGGGTCACCCACAACGACACCAAGCTGAACAACATCCTCATCGACCGGGGCACCCACCAGGGTATCTGCGTCATTGACCTGGACACAACCATGCCGGGCCTGAGCATCAACGACTTCGGCGACTCCATTCGCTTTGGCGCCAACCACTCCAAGGAGGATGAGAAGGACCTGACCAAGGTGAACTTTGACATTGATCTGTACGAGGTCTATACCCGGGGCTTCCTGGAAGGGGCCCAGGGCAGCCTGACCTCTGCGGAACTGGAGTATTTGCCCTGGGGCGCCCGGCTCATGACCCTGGAATGCGGCATCCGGTTCCTGACGGATTACTTAGACGGCGACCACTACTTCCGCATCCACTACCCCGAGCAGAACCTGGACCGCTGCCGCACCCAGTTCAAGCTGGTGAAGGACATGGAAGAGCAGTTCGAGGCCATGGCTGCGGTGGTTGCCAAGTACGCGTAAAATAGTGTGGAGTGTGGAGTTTGGAGTGTGGAGTTACCTGTGTCCGGCTGCGGTGTGACGACTCTTTTCCACGCTCCGATACAGAAAAGATTGACAGAATTGTATTTTGGATTAATATGTATGGTGAAGAATAACTTCACTCTCCACTCTCAACTCTCCACTCTGAGGAGAGCATCCAGCGTGAATCAACAATATATATGGAGGTAACGACTATGAACATTCTTGTGACCGGCGGCGCGGGGTATATCGGGTCTCATACTTGTCTGGAGCTGCTGAATAGCGGCTATGGCGTTGTGGTGGTGGACAACCTGTGCAACTCCAACCCCAAGAGCCTGGACCGGGTGGAGGCCCTGACCGGCAAGAAGCTGAAATTCTATGAAGGCGACGTCCGGGATGAGGCCCTGCTGCGGAAGATTTTCGCCGAGAACGATATCTCCGCCGTTATCCACTTTGCGGGTCTGAAGGCTGTGGGCGAGTCCGTGGCCCAGCCCTGGCGCTACTACGACAACAACCTGAACTCCACCCTGGTGCTGACCAAGGTCATGGGCGAAGTCGGGGTTAAGCGGATCATCTTCTCCTCCTCCGCCACGGTCTACTCCGGCGACAACGAGATGCCCCTGCGGGAGACCAGCCGCACCGGCAACTGCACCAATCCCTACGGCTGGACCAAGTACATGACCGAGCAGATCCTCTCCGGCATGTCCCACGCGGATCCGGAGTGGAGCATTGTGCTGCTGCGCTACTTCAACCCCATCGGCGCCCACGAGTCCGGCAGGATCGGCGAAGATCCCCGGGGCATTCCCAACAACCTGATGCCCTACATCACCCAGGTTGCCATCGGCCGCCGGGAGTTCCTGAGCGTCTACGGCAATGACTACGACACCCACGACGGCACTGGTGTCCGGGACTACATCCATGTAGTGGACCTGGCCAAGGGCCATGTGGCCGCTGTCAAGTATGTGGTGGGCAACCAGGGCTGTGAAGTTTTCAACCTGGGAACCGGAACCGGCTACAGCGTGCTGGACATGGTGAAGGCCTTTGAGGAAGCCAACAACCTGACCCTGCCCTACAAGATTGTGGACCGCCGTCCGGGGGATCTCGCCACCTGCTATGCGGACCCTGCCAAGAGCGCGGAAGTCCTGGGCTGGAAGGCCGAAAAGAATCTGGTGGACATGTGCCGGGATTCCTGGCGCTGGCAGAGCCAGAACCCCATGGGCTACGGAGAATAAGGAACCAAAAAGCAGCGCCTGCACACAGCGGGCGCTGCTTTTGTATGAAAGGGGAGCGGAGCAACGGCTGGAGGACATTTGTCTTTGATATAAAAACATTTTCTTGTTTCCGCTCTTGACCTTCCAAGCTTTGGGTGTTAGAATAGAAAAAGTCTATAAAGCAGAGAGGTGCTTGATATTATGGAAAAAAAGAACATTGACTGGAGCAGCCTGGGATTTGGCTATGTGAAAACCGACCTGCGCTATGTCTCCAATTATAAAGACGGCGCTTGGGATGACGGCTGCCTGACCGAGGATGCCACCGTTACCATCAGCGAGTGTGCCTGTGTCCTGCAGTACGCCCAGACCTGCTTCGAGGGTCTGAAGGCTTACACCACTGAGGACGGCCATATCGTCTGCTTCCGCCCCGACCTGAACGCCCAGCGTATGGCAAACTCTGCCCGCCGTCTGAAGATGCCCGCCTTCCCCGAGGACCGGTTTGTCCAGGCTGTGGTGGAGACTGTCCGGGCCAATGCCCAGTGGGTGCCCCCCTTCGGCTCCGGCGCTACCATGTATGTCCGTCCCTATATGTTCGGCAGCGATGCCATCATCGGCGTCAAGCCCGCCACCGAGTACCAGTTCCGGGTCTTTGTCACTCCTGTTGGCCCCTACTTCAAGGGCGGCGTCAAGCCTCTGACCGTTCGCATTTCCGACCTGGACCGGGCAGCCCCCAAGGGTACCGGCCACGTCAAGGCCGGACTGAACTACGCCATGAGCCTTTACAACATCGTGGACGCCCACGAGCAGGGCTATGACGAGAACGTCTACGTGGACTCCGCCACCCGGACCCACATCGAGGAGACCGGCGGCGCCAACATCATCTTCGTCAGCGGCAACACTCTGGTAACGCCCAAGTCTGATACCATCCTGCCCTCCATCACCCGCCGCTCCCTGCTGCAGGTTGCTAAGGACTATCTGGGTATGGAAGTGGAGGAGCGCCCTGTGGCCCTGTCCGAGATTGGCGAGTTCACTGAGTGCGGCCTGTGCGGCACTGCGGCGGTCATCTCTCCCGTGGGTACCATCGTGGATCATGGCAAGGAGATCCACTACGCCGGTATGGGCCCCACCATCCAGAAGCTGTACGACACCCTGACCGGCATCCAGATGGGCCGCCTGCCGGCTCCCGAGGGCTGGATCACGGTTATTGCGTAATTTCGTGCCTTACCGGCAGGGGAGGGTCGGTGACCCTCCCCTACGGATATATCTTTCTGCCCCGGACTTTTGTTTTTCAGTGCTTGACACTTTGGGGAAAAGGTGTTATAATCACCGCTACATACAGCAAAACGCATTGATGAGGAAAAAGCAGTTTGTTTTCTGATCCAGAGAACCGCCGGATGGTGCGAGGCGGCGAGGGGGAACTGTATACTGGCCTCTGAGCGGCCGATCTGAACGAGTGATCCCAGTAGGACGGACGGAGCCCGACCGATACAGCGGGAGACGGTTGTTGGACCGTCATGAGAGGCCGTCATTTTGGCGGCAAGAAGAGTGGTACCGCAAGGTGATTACGCACGTAACAGCCCTGTCTCTTTATGGAAAGAGGCAGGGTTTTTTAATGCTGAATTATGAATGATGGATGCTGAATAAATGCATAACTTCGCTTTCCAATTCTTTTCGTTATCCCCGAAGGGGATACCTTCATTCGGCATTTAACATTCAGCATTCTGCATTTATCTACACTCACCCGAAAGGAAAGAAACATATGGTAACAATCGACAAAATCTTCCACGCCTCCGTGGTCCTGAAGGACATCATCCGTCCTACCCCTCTGGCCAAGGCCTACGGCATCGCGCCGGAGTGCAGCCTGTACTTAAAGCCGGAGAATCTGCAGAACACCGGCTCCTTTAAACTGCGGGGTTCCGGCTATAAGATTGCTATGCTGTCCGATGAGGAGAAGCAGAGAGGCGTCATTGCCTGCTCCGCGGGAAACCACGCCCAGGGTGTGGCTCTGGCCGCCTCCAAGTGCGGTATTTCCTCCCTGATCTGCCTGCCGGACACCGCTCCCATCTCCAAGGTGGAGGCAACCAAACGCTACGGCGCCCAGGTCTGCCTGGTGCCCGGCGTTTACGACGATGCCTACAACAAAGCTCTGGAGCTGAAGGGGGAGAAGAGCCTGACCTTCGTTCACCCCTTTGACGACGAGTATGTCATTGCCGGACAGGGCACCATCGGTCTGGAGATCATCAATGAAATGCACGATGTGGACGCCGTCCTGGTGCCCATCGGCGGCGGCGGTCTGATCTCCGGCGTGGCCTGCGCCATTAAGTCCATCAGCCCCCATGTGAAGGTCTACGGCGTCCAGGCAGCGGGGGCCCCCAGTATGTACAACGCCATCCACAGCGGCCAACCGGACGCGTTGGCCTCCGTCTCCACCATTGCCGACGGCATCGCGGTGAAGAAGCCCGGAGATCTGACCTTTAAGATGGTGAAGGAATATGTAGACGACATCGCCCTGGTGACGGAGGACGAGATCGCCGCCGCCATTCTGGCATTGATCGAGAAGCAGAAGATGATCGCCGAGGGTGCCGGCGCGGTATCTGTCGCAGCCGCCATGTTCCACAAGTTCCCATTGGAGGGCAAGAAGGTGGTCAGCCTGATCTCCGGCGGCAATATTGACGTGACCAGCCTGTCCCGGGTCATTGACCGGGGCCTGATGAAGTCCGGCCGGACCACCAATCTGCTCATCGAGCTGGTGGACAAGCCGGGCCAGCTGAAGGACGTGTCCCGGATCATCGCCGACTGTGGCGGCAACGTCATCAGCGTCCACCACGAGCGCAACGGGGAAACGGAGTCCATCAACGGCTGCTACCTGCGGCTGACCCTGGAGACAAGGAACTACGACCACGTCCAGGAAATCACCCAGGCCTTGGAGAATGAGGGCTTCAAAATCGTATAATTCGCTTATAAGGAGAGCAAAGCATATGGATACCAGAAAATATTCAATCGGTTACTACCCCGCTCCGGGGCAGCATTACAAGTGGGTTCAGCGCGATCACATCGAGAAGGCCCCCCAATGGTGCAGTGTGGACCTGCGGGACGGCAACCAAAGCCTGGTGATCCCCATGAGCCTGGAAGAAAAGCTGGAATTCTACCATATGCTGCTGCGGGTTGGCTTCAAGGAGATCGAGGTTGGCTTCCCCGCTGCCTCGGAGACGGAGTACGAGTTCCTCAGGACCCTGATCGAGAACCACATGATTCCCCAGGACGTGACAGTCCAGGTGCTGACCCAGTGCCGGGAGCATATCATCCGCAAGACCTTCGACGCCTGCAAGGGTGCCCCCAGCGCCATCATCCACTTCTATAATTCCGTCTCTGTTGCCCAGCGGGAGCAGGTCTTCCGTAAGAGCAAGGAGGAGATTAAGCAGATTGCCATTGACGGCGCCAAGCTGGTGAAGAAGCTTGCGGCGGAATACGAGGGCAACTTCCGCTTTGAGTATTCTCCCGAGAGCTTCACCGGCACGGAGCCGGAATACGCCCTGGAGGTTTGCAACGCTGTCCTGGACGTGCTGGAGCCCAGCCAGACCAACAATGTGATCATCAACCTGCCTGTTACCGTGGAGATGAGCATGCCCCACGTCTACGCCAGCCAGGTGGAGTACATCAGCGAGAACCTGAAGTACCGGGAGTTTGTGACCCTCTCTCTGCACCCCCACAATGACCGGGGTACCGGCGTGGCGGATACCGAGCTGGCCCTGCTGGCGGGAGCGGACCGGGTGGAGGGCACCCTCTTCGGTAACGGCGAGCGCACCGGCAACGTGGATATCGTCACCCTGGCTATGAACATGTACTCCCACGGCGTGGACCCGGAATTGGACTTCTCCGACATGCCCGCCATTTGCAAAACCTATGAGGAATGCACCCGGATGCACGTCTACGAGCGCAGTCCCTACGCGGGGGCCTTGGTCTTCGCAGCCTTCTCCGGCTCTCATCAGGACGCCATCGCCAAGGGTATGACCTGGCGGAAGGAGAAGAACCTCTACCAGTGGACAGTGCCGTACCTCCCCGTGGATCCCCAGGACATCAACCGCACCTATGACGCCGACGTGATACGGGTCAACTCCCAAAGCGGCAAGGGCGGCATCGGGTACCTCCTCGAGCAGGCTTACGGCTATATCCTTCCGCCCAAGATGCGCGAGCACTTGAGCTACCAATGCAAGAGCGTCTCCGACCACGATCATCGGGAGCTGAAGAGCGAGGACGTGCTGGCCATCTTCATGGATTCCTATCTGAATGTCTGCAGTCCCCTGACCATCTCCGAGATGCACTTCACCCAGCAGGAGGGCGGTGTGGTTGCGGTGGTGACCTTCCTGCGCCACGGCCGGGAGACTACCATCCACAGCCAGGGCAACGGCTCCCTGGACGCGGTGAGCAACGCCCTGAAGGAATACTCCGGCAAGCATTACACCTTGAAGGTCTACACCGAGCACAGCGTCCAGCAGCGCAGCTCCGGCTCCACCGCCGCGGCTTACATCGGTCTGGAAAACGAAACCGGCAATATGAGCTGGGGCGCGGGCACGGATACCGATATCATCAAGGCTGGTGTAAACGCACTCATCAGCGCCTTCAATAACATGACGAATTAAAGAGATCCGATATCAGAAACAATTTCAACGCGCTATCGTTTTCCATCACACCCATCGTTCTGTACTGCAACCATCGTAGGGCGGGGTCATGACGTAAGCCGACCAGGTAGGAAATGCAGTCAGACAAAATAGACGTAGATATGCAAAACCATAGGTGCGTCGGCGGGGTCATGACCCCGCCCTACAATATAAACACAAAGGAGCGATTACTATTGGGAATGACAATGACGCAGAAGATTCTTGCTGCCCATGCGGGGCTGGAATCGGTGAAGGCAGGACAGCTTATCAGCGCAAAGCTGGACATCGTCCTGGGCAATGACATCACCACCCCTGTTGCCATCAACGAATTTACAAAGAACGGCTTTACCCAGGTCTTTGATAAGGACCGTATCGCCATCGTCCTGGACCACTTCGTCCCCAATAAAGACATCAAAGCCGCCCAGCAGTCCAAGCAGTGCCGGGAATTTGCCTGCAGCCACTGCGTCAGCCACTTCTATGACGTGGGTAAAATGGGCATCGAGCACGCGCTGCTGCCGGAGCAGGGCATCGTCACCGCCGGAGACTGCATCATCGGCGCGGACAGCCACACCTGTACCTACGGGGCCTTGGGCGCTTTCTCCACCGGCGTGGGCAGCACCGACATGGCGGCAGGCATGGCCACCGGCACCGCCTGGTTCAAGGTTCCCTCCGCCCTTAAGTTTGAACTGACGGGCAAGCTGCCTCCCGTGTGCAGCGGCAAAGACGTGATCCTGACCATCATCGGCATGATCGGGGTGGACGGCGCCCTGTACAAGAGCATGGAGTTCACCGGCTCTGGCGTGGCATCGCTCACCATGGATGACCGGCTGTGCATCTGCAACATGGCAATCGAGGCGGGGGCCAAGAACGGCATCTTCCCCGTGGACGAGAGAACGAAAGAGTATATGCAGGGCCGCTGCGAGCGGGAGCCTGTTGTCTACACCGCTGACGAAGATGCGGAATATGAGAAGACCTATGTTATCGATCTGAGCAAGATCGCGCCCACCGTGGCCTGCCCCCATCTGCCGGAGAACACCAAGCCCGCCGATACCCTGTCGGATATCAAGATCGACCAGGTGGTCATCGGCAGCTGCACCAACGGCCGGATGGAGGATATGGAAGCGGCCTACCGAACCCTGAAGGGCAGGACCGTGGCCCCGGGTGTGCGGTGCATCATCATCCCCGCCACCATGCAGATCTATCGGGAGTGCGTGGAAAGGGGCTACGTTACCGCCTTTATTGACGCGGGGGCCATTGTCTCCACGCCCACCTGCGGGCCGTGTCTCGGCGGCTACATGGGGGTTCTGGCGGAGGGGGAACGCTGCGTCGCCACCACCAACCGCAACTTCGTTGGCCGCATGGGCCATGTCAGCAGCGAGGTGTATCTCGCCAGCCCCGCCACTGCCGCCGCCAGCGCCATCACCGGGCGCATCACCGCTCCCAAGGAGGTTTGACCATGAAGACCCAAGGACATGTTTTCAAATACGCCGACAATGTGGACACCGACGTCATTATTCCCGCCCGGTATCTGAACACCGCCGATGCCGCGGAGCTGGCCAAGCACTGCATGGAGGACATCGACCCCGCCTACGTCACCCGGATGAAGCCCGGCGATATCATGGTGGCGGGCTGGAACTTCGGCTGCGGCTCCTCCCGGGAGCACGCCCCTCTGGTAATCAAGACCTGCGGCACCGGCTGCGTCATCGCCAAGAGCTTCGCCCGGATTTTCTACCGCAACGCCATCAACATCGGCATGCCCATCCTGGAATGTGAGGCTGCCGCCGACGAAATTCAGCCCGGAGACGAGGTCGCCATCGACTTTGATACCGGCGTTATCTCCGATTTGACCACAGGAAAGACCTACCAGGCGGAGCCTTTCCCGGAATTTATACAAAATATGATTCAAAAGGGCGGATTGCTTGCTTCTTTGAAGGAGATGTGATAGAATGAAAAAAGCCATCGCGGTGATTCGCGGCGACGGGATTGGTCCGGAAATTGTGGAGCAGGCGCTGCTGGTTCTGAACAAGGTTGCGGAACAATACGGCCACGAATTTACCTACACCGATGTGGACATGGGCGGCAATGCCATCGACAAGTGGGGAGACCCGCTGCCCCAGGCAATGCTGCAAAAGTGCCTGGATTCCGACAGCGTTCTTTTGGGCGCGGTGGGCGGCCCCAAGTGGAACGATGTCCCCGGCCCCATGCGCCCGGAAAAGGGCCTGCTGCGGCTCCGGGCGGGTATGGGTGTTTACAGCAACAACCGCCCCGCCAAAATCTGGCCCCAGCTGGCTTCCGCTTCTCCTCTGAAGCAGGAGATTGTGGACAAGGGCATCGATTTTCTGATCGTCCGGGAGCTGATCGGCGGCATCTACTTCGGCAAGCATGAGACGGTTGTGGAAGACGGCGAAAAGACAGCCATCGACGAGCTGCGCTACTCGGAAAGCGAGATTCGCCGCATCGGGAGAATCGGCTTCGAGACCGCCCGGAAGCGCGGAAAAAAGCTGTGCAGCGTGGAAAAGAGCAACGTGCTGGATTCCTCCCGGTTGTGGAAGAAGGTCATGCACGAGCTGGCGGCGGAATATCCCGACGTAGAGCTGTCGGACATGCTGGTGGACAACTGCGCCATGCAGATCGTCAAGGCCCCCAGCCAGTTTGACGTGATTGTCACGGAGAACATGTTTGGCGATATCCTGTCGGACGAGGCCTCCATGATTACCGGCTCCATCGGCATGATTCCCTCGTCTTCTCTTGGGGAAACCTCCTGCGGCCTGTACGAGCCCATACACGGCTCCGCGCCGGATATCGCAGGTAAGGACATTGCCAACCCCATCGGCACCATTTTGGCCGCCGCCATGATGCTGCGCTTCTCCTTCGACATGGAGAAGGAAGCGGATGTTATCGAGTCCGCTGTCTCCAAGGTCCTGGATGAAGGCTATCGCACCAAAGACATTCTTCCCGCCGATCCCACCGGCTGTACTTTAGTCGGCTGTAAAGAAATGGGAAGATTGATTATTGAAAATCTGTAACGGCTTCATTGGCCTCTCCGGCATGGCAGAGCCAGAGAAGCGATTCCGCAAATCGAAACCGTTACTCAAATATAAGAAAGGATGATGACATGATACTTTCCGGCTCCGATATTATTGTTCGTACTTTGATTGAACAGGGTGTCCAGGTGGTTTTCGGCTATCCCGGCGGCCAGGTCATCAACATCTACGACTCTCTTTACAAGTACCGCGACGAGCTGCAGCATGTGCTGACCGCCCATGAGCAGGGTGCGTCCCACGCTGCCGACGGCTATGCCCGGGCCACCGGCAAGGTGGGCGTGGTCATCGCCACCTCCGGCCCCGGCGCCACCAATCTGGTCACCGGCATTGCCACCGCTTACCTGGACTCCGTGCCCATGGTAGCTATCACCGGCAACGTGACCAACACCGTCATCGGCACCGACGGCTTCCAGGAGATCGACATCACCGGCATCACCCTGCCCATCACCAAGCACAACTACTTCGTCGGCTCCATCGAGAACCTGGCGGACACCATCCGGGAGGCTTTCCGCCTGGCAAAGTCCGGCCGCCCCGGCCCCGTGCTGATTGACGTGCCCAAGGATGTGCAGGTCGCAAAATACGACTATGAACCTCAGCCAAAAGTGGCCCCTGACGAGGTTTTCCCCGCCAAGGACATCCGCATCCAGCAGGCAGCTGAGTGCATCAACGCCGCCCAGCGGCCCTTCCTGTACTTTGGCGGCGGCCTGATCACCAGCGAAGCCCAGGACGAACTGCTGCAGATGGCCGAAACCATTGATGCCCCCATCGGCTGCTCCATGATGGGTATCTCCGGTGTGCCTACCGACTATCCGAGGTTTCTGGGTATGCAGGGTATGCACGGCCACTATGCCTGCTCCATGGCCATGCACAAGGCCGACGTAATCATCGCCATGGGCGCGCGGTTCAATGACCGGGTCACCGGCAACCGGGCCAAGTTCGCCGTGGGCGCGAAAATCGTCCACATCGACATCGACGGCGCGGAGCTGGGAAAAAGCGTCAATCCCGCCCACGGCCTCCGGGGCGACGTGAAGAAGACCCTGCAAAAACTCCTTCCCCTTCTGAAAAAACAGGAGCATCCCCAGTGGCAGGCGACCATCCAGCAGCTGCTGGAGGAGGAAGCCGCCAGTCTTGACAGCCGGGAAGGTATGACGCCCAGGAATGTTATCAGCATGCTGAACCGTTACTTAAGCGAGAATACCCCCGTTGCCACCGACGTGGGGCAGCACCAGATGTGGGCGGCCCAGTATCTGAACCTGAAGACCAGCCGCCGGTTTATTTCCAGCGGCGGCCTGGGAACCATGGGCTTCGGCATGGGCGCAGCCATCGGCGCCTCTATGGGCACCGGCGAGCGCACCGTGCTGATTACCGGCGACGGCAGCTTCGGCATGAACCTGAACGAATTGGCTACCGCCGTGGTGAACAAGGTCCCCATGGTGATCCTGCTGCTGAACAACGGTGTGCTGGGCATGGTCCGGCAGTGGCAGACCCTGTTCTTTGACAAGCACTACTCCAACACTATGCTGACGGACCGCCAGACGGATTTTGTGAAATTGGCAGAAGCCTTCGGCGCCCAGGCCAGCCGCGCCCTGACCTTGGCGGAGCTGGAGGAGGCCCTGAACAAGGCCTTTGCCTGCGATGGTCCCTACCTCATCGACTGCGCCATCGACAGGGACGAGTTCGTCCTGCCCATGCTGCCCCCCGGCGGGTCCATGGATGACATTATCGTAAGGATCGGTGACTGATATGAAGAAATTTACCGTAGCCATTCTTGTCAACAATCAGTTCGGTGTTCTGAACCGGGTCACCAGCATGTTCCGCCGCCGCCAGTTCAACATCACCTCCCTGACCGTCAGCGAAACCGAGTCCGAGGCCTTCTCCCGGATCACGGTCCAGTCCGAGGGCGATGAAATTAAGAAGGAGCAGCTTATCAACCAGCTGTACAAGCTTCCTGACGTCTGCTCCATCGCAGAGCTGGAGGACCTGGACACCGTCAGCCGGGAGCTGCTGCTGATTAAGGTGAAGAACGACCCCCAGGTCCGGGGAGACATTCGCTCCGCCTCCGACGCCTACGAGGGCAAGGTGGTGGACTACACCAAGGAGTCCATCATGATTCAGATGGTGGGTGACAGCCGCAAGATCGACAATTTTATCGACCTGATGCGGGACTTTGAGATCCTGGAGATCTGCCGCACCGGCATTGTCACCCTGCAGCGTGGCAGCAGCACCATCCGCCGGGTGACCAATTTGTAACACCCATCGTAGGGGGCGGCATCCCTGACGCCCCAAACGTATGCAGTACATTTTCCGTGGAACATTGCGCCGTGAGGGGCGTCAAGGATGCCGCCCCCTACGCAGCGCTGCAACAATAATTTTCAGAAAGAGGTACTTATTATGAACCGTATTTTCTACCAGCAGGACTGTGATCTGCAGAAGCTCTCCGGCAAGACTGTTGCCATCATCGGCTATGGCTCCCAGGGCCACGCCCATGCCCTGAACCTGAAAGACAGCGGTGTCAACGTCATCGTCGGCCTGTATGAGGGCTCCAAGAGCTGGGCCAAGGCCGAAGCCCAGGGCCTGACCGTCATGACCGCTGCCGACGCCGCCAAAGCCGCCGACGTTATCATGATCCTGATTAACGATGAGAAGCAGGCTACCCTGTACAAGCAGAGCATCGAGCCCAACCTGACTGAGGGCAAGACCCTGGCCTTTGCCCACGGCTTCAATATCCACTTCGGCTGCATCAAGCCCCCCAAGAACGTCAACGTCATCATGATCGCCC
>CAMGIN010000013.1 GCA_946056135.1 uncultured bacterium
GCCGGAACCGGTAAAAAACAGCAGCAGAATGACCCACAGTACGGTGCCCTGCCGGAAATTGTCCCGGAAGGCCCGGAAATAGGTGTGCAGCAGCCCCTCCTCCCGATCCGTGCCCATGCGGAAGCATACGGTATATAACGCGGTGCTGGCCGCGCCGATGGTGACAATGGGCAGGCAGGTCAATAGAAACAGCAAATTCAGAAGAATCAGGTCACACAGGCGGCTTAAAAACTGCATAATCTTGGAATCCGGGGAGAACAAGGCTTGCATGGAATCCCTCCTAAAACAGAATACCTAAAGTATATCGGATTTCCCCCGGCATTGCAATGGGCATCTGGGAAAAAGCAGGCAGGATATGGCGGGTTTTGTTACTTTTGCATGCATTGGAAACCGATGACAGGCGGAATCCGGGTAAGGTACCGAAATTGAATAATGACAGTATAATTATGCGGAAATGGCGTTGACAAATCCGAATCACAGGGGTATAATCCTGTATTATTACTCAACCAAAATGAATAATATACATTCGGAGGTAGTTGAAATGAATAAAGATAACATCAAGAAGATCGTGCTCGCCTACTCCGGAGGACTGGATACGTCCATCATCATCCCCTGGCTGAAGGAAAATTACAACAACGCCGAGATCATTGCCGTGGCTGGCAACGTGGGCCAGGCCGACGAGCTGGAGGGACTGGAGGCCAAGGCCTTGGCTACCGGCGCCAGCAAGCTCATCGTGGCGGACCTGGTGGACGAGATGGTGGAGGATATCATCATCCCCTCTCTGAAGATGGATGCCAAGTATGAGACCTACCTGCTGGGCACCGCCTTTGCCCGGCCCGTCATCGGCAAGAAGCTGGCCCAGATCGCCCTGGAGGAAGGGGCTGACGCCATTGCCCACGGCGCTACCGGCAAGGGCAACGACCAGGTTCGGTTTGAGCTGGCCATCAAGCGCTTCGCTCCCGATATGAAAATCATCGCTCCCTGGCGGGAATGGGATATCAAGTCCCGGGAGGAGGAGATCGACTACGCCGAGGCCCACCACATCCCCCTGAAGATCAGCCGGGAGACCAACTACTCCAAGGACAAGAACCTGTGGCACCTGAGCCATGAGGGTCTGGACCTGGAGGATCCCGCCAACGAGCCGGATTACGACAAGCCCGGTTTCCTGGAAATGGGCGTGTCCCCGGTGATGGCTCCCGACGTGCCTACTTATGTGACCATCGACTTTGAGCAGGGCGCTCCCGTGGCGGTGAACGGCGAGAAGATGAAAGCTTCCAAAATCATCGAGAAGCTCAATGAACTGGGCGGTGCCAACGGCATCGGCATCATCGACATTGTGGAGAACCGGCTGGTTGGCATGAAGGATCGCGGCGTCTACGAGACCCCCGGCGGCACCATTCTGTACTTCGCTCATGAGCAGCTGGAGATGCTGACTGTGGATAAGGACACCCTTCACGTCAAGCAGAAACTGGCGGTGGATTACGCCGACCTGATCTACAACGGCAAGTGGTACTCTCCCCTGCAGGAGGCCCTGACTGCCTTTGCCAACAAGTCCAACGAGTATGTCACCGGCACCGTGAAGCTGAAGCTCTACAAGGGCAACATCATCCCTGCCGGCACCACTTCTCCCTACTCTCTGTACTCTGAGAATCTGGTGACCTTCGGCGAGAGCGACTACGACCAGGCTCAGTCTGCGGGCTTCATCAACCTCTGGGGCCTGCCTACCAAGGTTCAGGCACTGCGGGAGCAGGGAAAGCTGTAAAAATGCTGAATAATGAATATCGGAAGGGCAATTGCCGAATGTGGATTTTCCTTCATTTAGCATTCTGCATTCTGCATTCAGCATTCCGGGTAATTTGAAATATGGGGTAAGCGTATGACAAAGATGTGGGCCGGGCGGACTGCCGGCGTGACGGACAGCGTTGCGGATGATTTCAATTCTTCTATCCGCTTTGACTGTAAGATGTTTAGGGAGGATATTACCGGCTCCATGGCCCACGCCGTTATGCTGGGGGCCAAGGGTATCATCACCAGGCAGGAATCAGAGCAGCTTATCGACGGCCTCCAGGCCATTCTGGAGGATCTGGATTCCGGCGCACTGGAATTCGACTTGGGCTGCGAGGATATCCACATGTTTGTGGAGCAGGTGCTCACCCAGCGCCTGGGAGATGTGGGACGGAAGCTCCACACCGCCCGGAGCCGGAATGATCAGGTGGCCCTGGATCTGCGGATGTACTTAAGAAGCCAGATCGACGAGATCACGGCTTTGGTGAAGGATGTGCTCACTGCCCTTGTAGACCAGGCGGAGGCAAATAAAGCCGTCATCATGCCGGGTTATACCCACCTGCAGCGGGCCCAGCCCATCCTATTTTCCCATCACCTCATGGCCTACGCGATGATGCTGCTGCGGGACCTGGACCGTCTGGCGGACTGCCGGAAGCGGATGAATGTGTCCCCCATCGGCTGCTGCGCTTTGGCCGGTACTACCTACGATACCGACCGCCGCTTCGAGGCCCGGCAGCTGGGCTTTGACAGCGTAGCAATGAACTCCATCGACGGCGTCTCTGACCGGGACTTCTGCGTGGAGCTGATGAGCGGCCTTTCCATGCTGATGATGCATCTGAGCCGCTTCTCTGAGGAGCTGATCCTGTGGAGCAGCTGGGAGTTCCAGTTCATCGAGCTCAGCGACGCCTACACCACAGGCTCCTCCATCATGCCCCAGAAGAAAAATCCCGACATGGCGGAGCTGGTCCGGGGCAAAACCGGCCGGGTCTACGGAGACCTGACGGCGCTGCTTACCACCCTGAAGGGCCTGCCCCTGGCCTACAACAAGGATATGCAGGAGGACAAGGAGGCGGTCTTCGACGCGGTGGACACCGTGAAGATGTGCCTGAAGGTCTTCGCTCCCATGCTGGCAACCTTGACGGTGAAGCCGGAGAATATGAAAAAAGCGGCTCAGGGCGGTTTCATCAATGCCACGGATCTGGCGGACTACCTGGTGAAGAAGGGAATGCCCTTCCGCAGCGCCTACAAAATCTCCGGGCAGATCGTGGCGAAGTGCATGCAAAGCGGCTGTGTGCTGGAGACCCTGCCGCTGAGCGAATACCAGGCGTTCAGCGACCTGTTCGGCGAGGACCTTTATCACGAGATCGATTTGAACACCTGCGTGGAGAAGCGGATCTCCGAGGGCGGCACCTCCCTTTTCTCCGTGGAGACTCAGATCGCCTATGTAAAGGAGAAATTGGCATGACCAAGGTATTTATCGACGGCAGCGCAGGCACCACCGGGCTGCGAATCTATGAACGGCTCAGCCAGCGAAAGGATATCGAACTGCTGATTCTGCCGGAGGAATTTCGAAAAAATACTGACAAGCGCCGCCAGATGCTGAATCTGGCGGACATTGCCTTTTTGTGTCTGCCGGACAAGACGGCTATTGAGGCGGTCTCTCTGGTGGATAATCCAGACACTGCGGTGATCGACACCTCCACCGCCCACAGGACAGCAGATGGCTGGGCTTATGGGTTTCCGGAACTGTCCGCAGCACACCGGAAGGCGATTCAGAACAGCAAGCGCATCGCCAACCCCGGCTGCCACGCCAGCGGCTTTATCTCCACAGTGTACCCGCTGGTCCGCCACGGCCTGATTCCGGCGGACTTTCCTTTGACGGCCTACTCCCTGACGGGGTACTCCGGCGGCGGCAAGAGCCTGATCGCGGAGTACGAAGCTCCAGACCGGGATCCCCGCCACGAAAGCCACCGGATCTACGGCACTGCTCTGACCCACAAGCACCTGCCGGAGATGCAGAAGCTCTGCGGTCTGACAAGCCCCCCGGTGTTTTCCCCCATTTTGGGAGATTTCTATTCCGGCATGGCTACCACGGTTCTGCTGCCTGGCTTTGATGCCAAGCAGGTCTGGGAATGTCTGCGCGACCACTATGCCGGGCAGCGGGTCGTGACCGTAGCGCCCCTGGGCGGCGACGAGAGCGTGATCTACGCCAGCACCTTGGCGGGGAAGGACACCATGCGCATCCAGGTCAGCGGCCATGAGAGTCAGACTATGGTTACGGCTCTGTTCGACAACCTGGGCAAAGGCGCCAGCGGCGCGGCAATCCAGAATATGAATATTTTGCTGGGCCTGGATGAAACCACAGGATTACAGGTATAAGCTGTCTTGTAAATGATCGTTTATCTTTCAACAGCAATTCGATGGTTCCACAGGCGCGGGAGCGCCCAAGCCTCTCCCTATGGGAGAGGTGGCCCAGCGGAACGCTGGGTCGGAGAGGGCCTTCGTATCCCCTCTCAGTCACGCCTTCGGCGTGCCAGCTCTCCCAAAGGGAGAGCCTTGGGTTGCGCAGATAAACGATCATTTATGGCGAATAAATCAATATCATGACCAAGCTCAAACCATTGGTTCGAGTTGATATAAGGAGAGAAATATGAGAGCAATTGTGGGCGGCGTTTGCGCCGCGAAGGGATTTACCGCCAATGGAGTTCATTGCGGGATCCGGAAGAACCATTCCAAGAAGGATTTGTCCCTGATTTTCAGCGCCGTCCCGGCAAGCGCGGCGGCGGTGTATACCACCAATCTGGTGAAGGGCGCGCCGCTCACCGTCACCAAGCAGCATCTGCAAAACGGCATGGCCCAGGCGGTGATCTGCAACAGCGGCAATGCCAACACCTGCAATGCCAATGGCATTGAGATTGCGGAAGGCATGAGCGCTCTGGCGGCAAAACAGCTGGGAATCCCGGAGGAAAACGTCATCGTGGCCTCCACCGGCGTCATCGGCCAGCCCTTGTCCCTGGAGCCCATTGCGGCAGGGGTGGCGGAGCTGGCGGCAGGACTGTCCGAAACCGGCAGCGCTTTGGCAGCGGAGGGCATTATGACTACCGATACCCTGAAAAAGGAATCGGCTGTGGAATTCACCCTGGGCGGAAAGGTTTGCCATCTTGGCGGCATTGCCAAGGGCAGCGGCATGATCCACCCCAATATGGCCACCATGCTGGTGTTCCTGACCACCGACGCTGCCATTTCCCCCGCCATGCTGCAAAAGGCCCTGTCCGGGGACATAGCCAGCACCTTCAATATGGTCAGCATTGACGGCGACACTTCCACCAACGATATGGTGACGGTGTTGGCCAACGGCCTGGCGGGCAATCCGGAGATCACGTCTGAGGGGGAGGATTTCGAAACCTTCATGAAGGCGCTGAACTCCGTCACCGTGGACCTGTGCCGGAAAATCGCGGGAGACGGCGAGGGCGCTACCAAGCTGCTGGAGTGCGTTGTCACCGGGGCGGCAGACCTGAGCACTGCCAGAATCACGGCCAAAAGCGTTATCTGTTCCAGCCTGGTGAAGGCCGCCATGTTCGGCGCGGACGCCAACTGGGGCCGGATCCTCTGCGCCATCGGCTACAGCGGCGCGGCGGTGGATGTCAACAAAGTGGACGTCTCCTTCCAGAGCGCCGCCGGAACCATCGAGGTCTGCAAAAACGGTGCGGGCGTGGAATTCGACGAGGATCAGGCAAAGAAGATCCTGCTGGAAAAGGAGATCGGAATCCTGGTGGGGCTGAACAGCGGTACGGAAAGCGCCTCTGCCTGGGGCTGCGATCTGACCTATGACTATGTGAAGATCAACGGCGATTACCGGACCTAAGGGAGATGCGCAGATGGAGAGTCAATTTTCCAACCGGGAACGGGCGGAGGTCCTGACCCAGGCCCTGCCCTACATAAAAAAATACAGCGGCAAGATCGTAGTGGTGAAGTACGGCGGCAACGCCATGGTCAGCGAGGCGCTGAAGCAGCAGGTTATGGAGGACATTGCCCTGCTGTGGCTCATCGGCGTCAAGGTGGTGCTGGTCCACGGCGGCGGCCCGGAGATCAGCGACACCATGAAGAAGCTGGGTAAGCAGGCGGTGTTCGTGGACGGCCTGCGGGTCACGGATAAGGAGACCGTGGACATCGTGCAGATGGTGCTGGCGGGCAAGGTGAACAAGACCTTGGTGAACCTGCTCCAGATGAAGGGCGGTCACGCGGTGGGTCTGTCCGGTATTGACGGCGGCATCCTGGAGGCAAAGATGAAGAACGAGGCCCTGGGCTATGTGGGCCAGATTACCCGGATTCGCACCCAGCCCATTCTGGACCTGCTGGAGAAGAACTACATTCCCGTGATCTCCACCATTGCCAGTGACCGCCAGGGCAATACCTACAACATCAACGGTGACACGGCTGCGGCGTATATCGCGGGAGAGCTGAAAGCCGAACGCCTGATTATGATGACAGATATTGATGGGATTCTGTACGATAAGGACGATCCCAACTCCCTGATCCGGGAGCTGCGGGTCAGCGAAGCGAAAAAGCTCTTTGACACAGGCGTGATCTCCGGCGGCATGATCCCCAAGGTAGACTGCTGCATTGAGGCCATCGGCCGGGGCGTGAAGAACGTAGTCATTCTGGATGGACGGGTGCCCCACTCCATCCTTATGGAGCTGCTGACCAACGAAGGCGCGGGCACACTGGTTAAGGGGGACGAAGTATGACAATCATGGATTTGGACCAGACCTATGTGGCGGGTACCTACAAGCGGTTTCCGGTGGAAATCGTCTCCGGCAAGGGCTCCAAGGTCTGGGATGCCAATGGAAAACAATATGTGGATATGGGTTCCGGCATCGGCGTCACCGCCTTTGGCATCGGGGACGACACCTGGCAGCAGGCGGTGACCGAACAGCTGGGCAAGGTCCAGCATACCTCTAATCTGTACTACACCGAGCCCTGCGCCTACCTTGCTAAGCTGCTGTGCGAAAAGACCGGCATGAAGAAGGTCTTCTTCTCCAATTCCGGCGCGGAGGCCAACGAGTGCGCCATCAAGGTGGCGAGAAAGTATTCCGCCGAGAAGAAGGGGCCGGACTGCTATACCATCCTGACTCTGGTGAACAGCTTCCACGGCAGGACGCTGACCACCCTGGCGGCTACGGGACAGGAACATTTCCATGAATTGTTCCAGCCCCTGACCCCTGGCTTTGTCCATGTGGAGGCCAACAATGTGGAGGCTCTGAAAAATGCCGTGGAGGAAAACAATCTGGCTGGAATTATGCTGGAATGCGTTCAGGGCGAGGGCGGCGTGAACCCTCTGACCCCGGAATTTATGGCGGCAGCGGAAACCCTGGCAAAGGAAAAGGACATCCCCCTAATCATCGACGAGGTTCAGACGGGCAACGGCCGCACGGGCAAGCTCTACAGCTACATGCACTTCGGTGTTACCCCGGACATCGTCTCCACCGCCAAGGGCCTTGGCGGCGGACTGCCCATCGGTGCAACCCTGCTGGGAGAAAAAGTCCAGAATGTCCTGGGCTATGGCGACCACGGTTCCACCTTCGGCGGCAATCCCGTCTGCTGCGCGGGCGCTGTCAGCATTCTGGAGCGGCTGGATGACGCATTTCTCGCCAGCGTCCGGCGGAAAAGCGGCTATGTGTTTGCGTCCTTGCATGGCGCCCCCGGGGTGGAGAGCGTCTCCGGTCTGGGCCTGATGGTCGGCATCAAGACCACTGCCCCTGCTGGGGATGTTGTGAAGCTGTGTATGGAAAGAGGCGTGCTGTGCCTGACCGCGAAGGACAAGGTTCGGCTGCTGCCTGCGCTGAATATCCCCATGGAGGATCTGACATTTGCCGTGGAGACCATTTTGGCGGCGGCAAAGGAACTGGGTGGTAACATATGAATCTGAAAGGCAAGAGCTTTTTGAAGCTGCTGGACTTTACCCCGGCGGAAATCACCGGGCTGCTGGATCTGGCGGCGGAGCTGAAGCAGAAGAAAAAGGCGGGAATCCCCCATAAGCTGTGCCAGGGGAAAAATGTGGTGCTGCTGTTTGCGAAGGACTCCACCCGGACCCGCTGCGCCTTTGAAGTGGCGGCTGCCGATCTGGGCATGTCCAGCACCTATCTGGGCCCCACCGGATCCCAGATGGGGAAGAAGGAGTCCATTGCGGACACCGCCCGGGTTCTGGGCCGGATGTATGACGGCATCGAATACCGGGGCTTCGACCAGACCATTGTGGAGAATCTGGCTGCCTACTCCGGCGTGCCGGTCTGGAACGGCCTGACCAACGAGTTCCACCCCACCCAGGTGCTGGCAGATTTTCTGACCATCCGGGAGCATTTCGGCAGCCTGCAGGGGAAGAAGCTGGTGTTCCTGGGGGACGCCCGGTACAACATGGCGGACTCTCTGATGGTGGGCTGCGCGAAAATGGGTATGCACTTTGTGGCCTGCGCCCCGGAGAAGTATTTCGCCAATAAGGCTCTGATCCAGCAGTGCCAGGCCATTGCCGCCCAGACTGGGGCCACTCTGGAATTCCAGACGGAACCCATGCTTGCCACCAAGGATGCGGATGTGCTGTACACCGATGTGTGGGTCTCCATGGGCGAGCCGGACAGCGTCTGGCAGACCCGGATTCAGGAACTGAGCCCCTACCGGGTGACGAAAGCGCTGATGGACAACGCAGGACCACAGTGCCGCTTCATGCATTGCCTGCCGGCCTTCCATGACCGGAATACCACCATCGGCGCCGAGATTGGGGAGAAGTTCGGCATCGACTGCATGGAGGTCACGGACGAGGTCTTTGAGAGCGAGCAGTCCATCGTCTTTGACGAGGCGGAGAACCGGCTGCATACCATTAAAGCCGTCATGGCGGCAACACTGTAAATGGAAAAATGATCGTTTATCGCAGCAATGTTAGATTGGTATGCGTAATAAAGCGGCATCCTTGACGCCCCTTGTGACGGTACTGCATGCGGAAGGGGCGTCAGGGATGCCGCCCCCTACGCACAGTAACAGTAAACGATTATTTACGGCATACAAACCCGGCAGGGGAGGACAATTGAGTCCGCCTCTGCCGGGTTTTCTGCGGAGATACAGGTTGAAAAAACCGACAGCCTGTGATAAAATGAGAAAAAATCTGGCAAGGAAGGTCAGTTGTATGAACCGTATCGTGACAATGGTGCTGAAAAATCTGTGGATCGTCCCCGGGGCCTGGTTCAAGCTGTGCAAATTCGCCAGACATCCGGAACGGTATACCGAGGAGGAAATGTACCGCCATATCCAGTTTATCCTGAAGCGGGCTGTCAAGGGCGGAAACATCGACCTGCAGGTGACCGGCCTGGAGAACATCCCCAAGGAAAACGGCTTCATGCTCTATGCCAACCACCAGGGCATGTTTGACGTGCTGGCCATTGCCGCCACCTGTGACAATCCCTTGGGGGCGGTGCTGAAAAAGGAGCTGTATAACATCCCCTTCCTGCATCAGGTGGCCATCTGCACCAGGTCCTTTGCCATGAACCGGGAGGATGTGCGCCAGTCCCTGACGGTGATCCAGAACGTCACCAAGGAGGTCCAGGAGGGCCGGAACTATCTGATCTTCCCCGAGGGCACCCGCAGCAAGAACGGCAACCAGATGGGCGAGTTTCACGGCGGCAGCTTCCGGTGCGCCACCAAGAGCAAGTGCCCTGTTGTGCCCGTGGCCTTTGTGGACAGCTTCAAGGTCCTGGACCAGAAAGGCAGCAAGCCCGTAGCGGTGCAGATTCACTACCTGAAGCCCATCCCCTATGAAGAATACCAGGGGATGAAGCCCGCCGAGCTGGCGGAGCTGGTGAAAGCCAGAATTGGGGCAAAGATTCAGGAGTGCATTGGGTAAGAAATGCAGAAGGAAGGCATCCCCTTCGGAGATGCATGCAATAACGTGATATTACAGATATCAATAGCACCTCCCGGAAAAGTGCGGTGTTCATAAGACAGTTGACAGCTACAGTAGTTTACACGGCTGTGGTTGTTCTTGCTTTTTTCTGATATATGATAATATGGAGCCGAACAAATCTACAAATTGTATTTTTATGCGCTGTTGTCTTTCGGGGCTAAAATGTCAATATTCAAAGTATACAAGTATATTTGGAGGTTACAAGAGATGATAAAAAAATTATATGAAAAGAGTGAGATTTGGTTTGCAGTAGCGTGGATTATTGCATATGTTGTACTTGCATCAGCAGGGGATAATTTGTCGACAGATATAGGCGTTTTGAAAATTGTCACATTGCCTATATTGATAGTACTATCTGTCATAATGTATTCCTTTGTAAGAAAGAATGGATTGACAGAAAAATATGGCCTTTGTAAACCACAGATATCCGCTGCAAAGATGCTGTTTTACATTCCATTGATTGTTCTTTTGACAGCAAATTTATGGTATGGTATTGTGCTGAACACATCACCAATAGAAACACTCTTATATGTCTTATCCATGTTTTGTGTTGGTTTTCTTGAGGAAATGATATTCCGTGGTTTTTTGTTTAACGCTATGGCAAAAGATGGGGTGAAATCAGCCATTATTGTTTCAAGTGTTACATTTGGAATTGGGCATATTGTGAATCTTATAAATGGTTCTGGGGCAGAATTGCTGCCAAATCTTTTACAGGTAATATATGCAGTGGCTATTGGTTTTACATTTGTGATGATATATTACAGTACAAAGAGCTTAATTGCTTGTATTGTTACGCATAGCCTTTTTAATGCGGCGAGTGTTTTTGCAAATGAATCTGCAATTACCCCTCAAAGGGGGTTTGTTTCATGTGCGTTGATTGCAATTATAGCTGGTGCATATGCATTATATATTGCTTTAGTGGTTAAGGATACGAAAGCGAAATAACCAGAAGTAACTTACAAATTCCAGTTTGCCGAACAGAGCGCACTTCTATACGGGACAAGCCCCGTATGTGCACTCTGCGAGACCAAATACCCCGGGCACCCGAATGTCCGGGGCGTTTTACGTCACTGCGTTCCGAACAAGGGACTGCATCCCTTGCGCCGCGAAAGTGGCTATCCTCTTAAGGCAAAAGACGTGACCACTTTCGTCACGCCTTTTGCCTATTTTACTGTCTTACGAACAACGCCCGAAGCCGGGAGGTTTTTCTTTGGCTTTGCCTGTCTTCGACAAACCTTACGAATAACTTAAGGAATCCTTAAAAAGTGGGCGATTGATTCCCGGCAGGGAAACCTTTATAATAGAGAGAGAAAAAGACAAAACCATTTCCGTGGGAGGTTTTACTATGAGGATGAAAAAATGGCTGGCGATTTCCCTGGCGTTGTGTCTGGCCCTGCCCCTGGCGGGCTGCGGCAGCAAGGATACGGCGGTCTATGTTCAGTCCGTGGAGCGGCTGGCGAGCCTGGGCGGCATTGCGCCGGGGGACCGGTTCCTTGGGATCGTGGTGTCCGAGAACGTCACCGAGATTAAGAAGGACAGTGATAAGACCGTGGAGGAGCTGCTGGTGAAAGCAGGCGACGATGTGGAGGAGGGCCAGGCTCTGTTCTCCTACGACACCGAGGAGCTGCAGCTGTCACTGGACAAGCAGAAATTGGAACAGCAGCAGCTGGAAATGTCCATCGAAAATTTTAAAAGCCAGATCGAGACTTTGCAGAAGTCCCTGAACACCGTGGGCGGCACCACCAAGCTGCAGTATACCATCGAGATCCAGTCTACACAGGTGGATTTGAAGGAAGCGGAGATTAAACTGAAGACCAAGGAGGCGGAGGTCAAGAAGTCCGAGGAGCTGCTGGCCAATGCCACCGTGGTGTCCCCGGTGAAGGGCCGGGTTCAGGCTGTCAACGAAAACGGTACCGATAATAACGGCAACCCTGTGGCCTACATCACCATCCAGCAGGTGGGGTCCTACCGCATCAAGGGGACCCTGAACGAGCTCCAGCGGGGCAGCCTGATGGAGGGCAGTCGCCTGACGATTTCTTCCCGCACCAATTCGGAGGAAACCTGGGGCGGCACCGTGACCCTGGTGGACTATGAGAATCCCTACCAGGGCAGCGACACCGACCAGTACTATGGGATCTCCTCCGACGAAATGACTTCTTCCAGTAAGTACCCCTTCTATGTGGAGCTGGACAGCACCGACGGCCTGATCCTGGGCCAGCACGTGTATCTGGCGCTGGAGACCGAAGAGGGGGAGCCCTCCGGCGTCAGTGTCGGCGGCGCGTTCTTCTGCTACGAGGAGGACGGCTCCGTATATGTCTGGGCGGAGAAGCGGGGCAAGCTGGAAAAGCGCTCTGTTACCCTGGGAGAATACAACATGATGACGGACACCTATGAAGTCCTGGACGGTCTGACGGCGGAGGACTATATCGCATTCCCCGACGCCGAGCTGTGCCGGGAGGGTGTGCCTACCACCCATGACCAGGTGTCTGAGGCAAATGCAGCGGAAGGCGAGGTGGCGTAAATGGCCATCCTGACCCTTACGGATATTTGCAAGGACTACCAGCAGGGCAAGGAGGCAGTCCGTGTCCTGAAGAATATCAATCTGACGGTGGAAAAGGGAGAGTACATCGCCATTATGGGTCCCTCCGGCTCCGGTAAGACCACGCTGATGAACATCATCGGCTGCCTGGATGTGCCCACCTCCGGAACCTATGTGCTGGATGGGAAGGACCTGAAGGACCTGAGCGACGACGCGCTGGCGGACATCCGCAACACCCATCTGGGCTTTGTGTTCCAGTCCTTCCACCTGCTGCCCAAGATGAATGCCCTGGACAATGTGGCACTGCCGCTGCTGTACGCCGGGGTGCCCCAGAAGGAGCGCCGGGAACGGGCGGCGGAGGCCCTGAAATCCGTGGGCCTGGAGGACCGGATGACCCATTTGCCGAACCAGATGTCCGGCGGACAGTGCCAACGGGTGGCCATCGCCCGGGCCATGGTGGGAAAGCCCGATCTGCTGCTGGCGGACGAGCCCACCGGCGCTCTGGATTCCAAGTCTGGCAGCCAGATCATGGAGATCTTCCGCAGGCTCAATGACGAGGGGATGACCATCCTGATGATCACCCACGACGCGGGCATCGCAGAGTGCGCCGATAAGGTGTATAAGATCCTGGACGGCGAACTGCATACCGGAGACGGGAAGGGAGGCAGCACGGATGAAGAAGCTTAAACCGAAGCAGAAAAAGATTTTTGTTTCCATGGTAGCCCTGATGCTGGTCGCGGCCATCGGCGTTGGGATCTGGTTCGGCACCAGAGGCAGCGCGGAGCCGGTAAATGTGTACCCCTTCACCTATGTGGGCATGACGGATTACTGGGGAGATAACCAGGAGAGCTACGGCCCCGTGACCACGGACAAAATTCAGACGGTTTACCTGTCCACCACCCAGACGGTGACGGAGATTCTGGTGTCCGAAGGGGACGAGGTGAAGCAGGGCGATGTGCTGATGACCTTTGACACCACCCTGACGGAGCTGGAGCTGGAGCGCAAACGTCTGGAGGTGGAGAAACAGAAGCTGGATCTGGACAGCGCGGAATACCAGCTGCGTAAGATCCGTAATATGGTCCCCATGGACCCGGACGCGTTGAACCCGGATCTTCCGGAGCCCACAGAGCCGAACCTGGGGGACAAGCTGGCCGGAAACTACCAGATTTCTCAGAAGACGGAGTATGACGGCAGCTCAGTGGAAAAGCCCCTGATCCTGTGGATGAAGGACGGTATGCCCGTCAATGACAGTATTCTCCGGGAGGTGCTGCTGAAAGCCCAGGATTATCAGGCCCAGAACGCCCAGAAGCCCAACACCAGCGCTTCCGATATCCCGGAGGCAACTGTCCCGACGGTGGACAGCGAAGACAGTAAGGAGGAAGCACCTGCCGAATCCACCAAGCCTTCCGAGAGCACAAAACCCACCGAAAGCACAGTGCCTGCCGAAAGCTCGGTTCCCACCGAACCGGAAGCACCCACTGAAGAAGAACCCGTGGAATCCGTTACCATCCCGGTGACGATGAAATGTAACGGCCAGGTGGTTAAAACATATGAACTGGATGTCCGCGAAGGCGCGGTTCTGCCGGATGCCTGTACCTATCAGGACAAGACCTACTGGTTGAAATCCGCCCAGCGCGGCGACGGAACAGAGCTGGTCAGTCTTACGGTTCCGGCCTATCCCCAGGATGACCCAGCGGCTCAGAGCAGCTGGAAAGCGGCCTGGAGCGGGGGCGTTATCCTGAACTATATTCGCTCCGTGTCCATCCGGTGCGACAAGACCGGGGAGGAT
This sequence comes from uncultured bacterium, assembly GCA_946056135.1. Classification (GTDB taxonomy): domain Bacteria; phylum Bacillota; class Clostridia; order Oscillospirales; family Oscillospiraceae; genus Faecousia. Next base: position 14,065 of record CAMGIN010000013.1, read on the forward strand.
GGCATGGTGCTGCTGAGTCCCGGCAAGGAAGCCAATCTGTGCTTCTCTGTCTACATGGAGCAGGCCCCGAAGAACGGCACCTGGACCTGGAATGTCACATCTTCCGCTGGGGACAGCGCTTTGCAGGCTACCCCCAACGGCAGCTTCCTGATACTCTCCGGAGAAGCCGGAGAGCCGGGGGACATGACAAGCTATACCGTATCCGCTGTCTATACCTTTACGGACAGCAATGGCACCAGCCGGGCGGTGAAGGCGGAGTTCTCCTTTGCCACCATGGTGGAGAAGGAGACGGAGCCTGGCAGCCCCATCGGCGATTTTTATGTGATTCTGAAGGTTACTGAGGATGATATGTCCCGGGGAAACCGCCTGATCTGGCAGGGGCTGCATGTGATGCGCTACGAGGGCGGCAATTTCGGATTTACCCTCTTTGACGCCTCCAGCCTGGAGGACCACACGCTGGAGCCGCTGGAGGAGGAAGAACCGGAACTCCCGCAGATCGATTTCGGCAGCGGCTATACGGCGGCGGAGATTGCCAAAATGCGCGCCCAGCAGGAGAAAACTGTCAAGGAACAGCAGCTGGCCCTGGACATGGCGGAAGCGGAGTACAGGATTATGCAGGCTGAGGTCAATGACGGCAAGGTCTGCGCGGACTTTGACGGCCAGGTGGTCTCCGTCCTGACCGAGGAAGAGGCCCGGGAGGGCACCCGCCCGCTGCTGAAGGTCTCCGCTGGCGGCGGCTTCTATGTGGAGGGCAACGTCAGCGAGCTGGAAAAGGACAACCTGAAACCCGGCCAGGAGGTCACCATCAACGACTGGAACACCGGCATGACCTACACCGGCACTGTGGAATCCATCGGAGATTTCCCGGTATCTCCCAGCAGCTGGAGCAGTGACGACAATGCCAACGTGTCCTACTATCCCTTCACCGCCTTTGTGGACAGCAGTGCCGATCTGCAGGCGGGCAACTATGTCAGTATCACCTATTCCACCGTGGAGGGCGGCAACGGGGTCTACCTGGAAAACGCCTTCATCCGCACGGAGCAGGGTAGATGCTTTGTCTTCGTGGAAGGGGAAAACGGGAAGCTGGAGAAGCGCTATATCACCGTGGGTAAGTCCCTGTGGGGCAGCTATACCCAGGTTCTCAGCGGTGTGACGGAGGACGATTACCTGGCCTTCCCCTACGGCAAGACCGTACGCGATGGCGTCCCGGCGGTGGAGAGCGACGACATCTCCGACCTGTACATGTACTAAGGAGGGCAGTTTATGAGGGAAAATATCGCGCTTGCCTTCCAGGGGATCTGGAGCCATAAAATGCGCTCCGTGCTAACCATGCTGGGCATCATCATCGGCATTGCCGCTATCATTACCATCGTCTCTACCATTCAGGGAACCAACGAGCAGATCAAGGAGAATCTGATCGGTGCCGGTAACAATGTAGTTACCGTCCAGTTGAATCAGAACGGCTACACCTACGACATGAGCTGGAATTCCATTCCTGACGGTGTCCGGGTGGTGACGGATCAGACCCGGCAGGAGCTGGAAAGCATCGACCATGTGGAGAAGGTTTCCTTGTATACCTCCCGGAACTATGCCCAGCAGGTGTTCTACAAAAACACCTCCTTCAACGGCGAGATGTACGGCGTTGACGAAAACTATCTGTCCGTCTACGGCTATCAGGTCAAAAGCGGCCGAGGCTTTACCAAGGCGGATTACGAGGGCTGCCGGAAAGTGGTCCTGGTGGACACCAATGCAGTGACCTCCCTGTTTGGCGGAGAGGACCCGGTGGACAAGACGGTGGAAATTCAGGGCGATGTGTACACCGTGGTGGGTGTGGTGGCCCTGTCCGAGGAATTTGCCCCCACCATCACGTCTATGCGGGACTATCAGCTCTACGCCGATACCTCCTCCGGGGCGATCTACATGCCGGACACTACCTGGCCTACGGGCTACCGGTTTGACGAACCCCAGAATGTGGCTATCAAAGTGGACAGCACCGACGCCATGACCACCGCCGGGAAGGCCGCTGCGGATCTGCTGACGGAAAATCAGATCGTGGACCCGGACAATTCGGAATTTGACTACCGCAGCCAGGACATGCTGGAGCAGGCTCAGCAGCTGCAGAAGATGTCGGAATCTACCAATACCCAGCTGATCTGGATCGCCAGCATCTCTCTGCTGGTGGGCGGCATCGGCGTTATGAACATCATGCTGGTGTCCGTCACCGAACGGACGGCAGAAATCGGCCTGAAAAAGGCCATCGGCGCCAAGAAGAAGCGGATTCTGCTGCAATTTTTGACGGAGTCCGCGGTGCTGACCAGCCTGGGCGGCATCATCGGGGTTGTCAGCGGCATCATTCTGGCCCAGCTGATCTCCTCCATGATGCAGATCCCGGTATCCATCAGCCCTCCCGCCATTGTCATCGCGGTGGTATTCTCCACCTTGATCGGCGTGATCTTCGGCATGCTGCCCGCAATCCAGGCAGCCAACCTGAATCCCATTGAAGCCTTGCGGCGGGATTGATACAAGCACCGGCTCCACATGTGGGGCCGGTGTTTTTTCAGTCGCGGCGAAAAGCATCCGATAAAGGATTGATTGCAGTTCGTAATAAAGCAGCATCCTTGACGCCCCTTGTGAGGGTGCTGCATGCAAATGGGGGCGTCAAGGATGCCGCCCCCTACGCAATCTCCAGGCCGTCCACTCCCCCGTCCTTGCGCAGCTTCGCGGTTTTGGTGAAAGCGCCAATGATCTCGTGGATCTGCTCCACGGTCATCTCCGGGGTTGTGATCTCCGGATCCCAGCGGGCGGGCAGCGGTTTTTTGAGCCAACAGAAACGCTGCCATCGCCCGGAGGGATGACAGCGTTTGAGGGGGTGCCCGTTATCGCTTAATGTCGAAGTTCATGTTCATGATTTCTTTGATGGCTCTGGCGTCATCGGTGATGTTGGCGTCACCGTGGATGGTATGCTTGATGACGGAGCTGGCCACCGCGAAGTTCACCATGTCCATGGGCTTATAGCCGCGCATCATGGCGTAGATCAGACCGCTGGCGAAGGCGTCGCCGCCGCCCACACGATCCAGAATGTTAAAGGTGAAGAGCTTGCTTTCAAAGGTGTGGCCCTGATACCACATGAAGGCCTTCAGACTGTTCTGGGAGCCGGAATGGGCGTAGCGCACATGCCGGGCAATGCACTTGATGTTGGGATAGCGCTCGATGAAGTGCTGGAAGATCTCGTCCTGCTCCTCGTAGCTGGGCTGCAGGGGAACGCCGTCCTTCCAGTCGCCCTTGCTGTGGTCGCCCTCGTCCTTCCACAGGTGGTAGGGCTCGATGCCCAGCAGCACGTCCACATAGGGCAGGCACTGGGTGCAGTAGTCCCGGGCTTCCTCCCAGGTCCACAGCTTGGAGCGGAAGTTGCCGTCAAAGCTGGTGGTGAGCCCTAACTCCTTGGCTACTTTCAGGCAGTTCAGGATGAAGTCGGCGCAGGTCTGGTTCAGGGCGGGGGTGATGCCGGAGACGTGGAGCCAGGTGTAGCCATCCAGCAGCTTGGGGATATCCACCTTGGACAGGTCATATTCTGTAATGGCGGAGTGCTTGCGGTCATAGGTGACCTTGCTGGCCCGGATGCCGTAGCCGGTCTCTAAGTAGTAGGTGCCCAGCCGGTGGGTGGGGGTTTCCTCGGGGGTGGAGAGAATTACGGGGGTGCAGTGAACATCGTTGGAGCGGAGCATACGGATGGCGCTCTTGCCGATGGAGTTATTGGGCACCACGCTGAAGAAGGTGGAGTCGATTCCCAGGTTGGCCAGAGCCAGGGCGATATTGGCTTCGCTGCCGCCGTAGGTGGCCTCGAATTCGTTGGCCATACGGATCTTCTGATAGTTGGGAGGGGTCAGACGGAGCATGATCTCGCCAATGGTGATGAATTTCTGATCGCTTTTCAGGTCAGTCAGCAGAGGGTTATGGTGTTCCATGATTTGCCTCCTTATGTTTCGGATATCATTATTATAAGGGATGGAACCGTGAATTTCAATAGAGCGGAGAAAGAAACTTTAAATAATTTTAGATAATGTGTCAAGGGAGTGAGGAGTTAGGAGTTAGGAGTTAGGAGTTAGGAGTGTGGAGTTGTTGGTGCTATTGTAAATGATTGTTTATCTGCGCAGCCAAAGGCTCTCCCTTTGGGAGAGCTGGCACGCCGAAGGCGTGACTGAGAGGGGATACAAGGCCCCTCTCCGACCCGGCGTTCCGCCGGGCCACCTCTCCCATAGGGAGAGGCTTGGGCGTCGTAAGCGCCAGTGGAACCAACATACGCGAAACGATCATTTGCAACAACTCCACACTCCACACTTCACACTTCACACTCCTCACGCCTAACTCCTCCTTGTTCCGCACTTCTTCGACTTCCCGGGCATAGATTGTGCCGGGAGGTTTTGCGTATGAAAAACTATTATATCACCTTTCGGTCAGTGACCTATGCCCAGCGGGGGGAGAGGCTTTTGAACGGAAGCGGCATCCGCTGTACCCTCCAGCGGACGCCCCGGTGGATGGAGGAGCAGGGCTGCGGCTATGCCCTGAAGCTGTGGACGTCGGACGTGATCCCGGCGGTGGATCTGCTGCGGGAGGACCAGATTTCCCTGCGCCGGGTCTATGTCCAGCGCGGCGACGGACAGTTGGAGGAGCTGACGGTATGATCTACCTGGACTATGGCGCCACCTCCTTCCATAAGCCTCCGGCGGTGTACCGGGCAGTGGAGCGGGCCATGAGAACCTGCGCCAATCCAGGAAGGGGCGGCTACGGTGCAGCCATGGAGGCCTCCCGGCAGGTCTATCATTGCCGGGAAATGGCGGCGAAGCTGTTTGACTGCCTGCCGGAGCAGGTGGCGCTGACCACCAGCTGCACCCATGGCCTGAATATCGCCATCCGTTCCCGTGTGAAGCCGGGGGGCAGGGTGGTGGTGTCCGGCTTTGAGCACAATGCGGTGACCCGGCCCCTCCACGCCCTGGAAGCGGAGATCACCGTGGCGGGACGGAGGCTCTTTGACTGGGCGGATACCCTGGAGGGCTTTGACCGGACGCTGACGCCGGGGGTGGATGCCTGCATTGTTACCCATGTTTCCAATGTCTTCGGATATATCCTGCCAATTGAGGAGATCGCACAGATGTGCCGGGAACGGGGAATCCCTCTGATTCTGGACGCCGCACAGTCTGCCGGATGCCTGCCGGTGAAGCTGAAGACCCTGGGGGCGGACTTCATCGCTATGCCGGGCCACAAGGGGCTGCTGGGTCCCCAGGGCACAGGACTGCTGCTGTGCGGGGGAGAGGTTCAGCCTCTGATTTACGGCGGCACCGGCAGCGCCTCCATGGAGCAGGCCATGCCGGAGTACCTTCCGGACCGGCTGGAGGCGGGGACTCTGAACGTGCCGGGGTACGCGGGACTGGCGGAGGGACTTCGCTTTGTTCATAGGACTGGGGTCGAAGCAATTTTTCAAAGGGAGCACCGGCAGATGAGGCGCTGCGCTGAGGGGCTGAAGAAGCTGGGGATGTCTGTCTTTGCCGGGGAGCATCAGGCGGCTACGGTGTCCTTCCTACCGGGGATGGACTGCGAGGAGGCGGCCCAGGTTTTGGCAAAACAGGGCATTGCCGTCCGGGCGGGGCTCCACTGCGCCCCCTTCGCCCACGAAAGCACAGGAACGGTCTCTACCGGCACCGTCCGGGTCAGCTTCGGCCACGATGCTTCCGATGCCAAAACCGATGTATTTCTCCGGGCCGCATCCAAATTGCCCCGGTTTCGGAAATAAAATTTTTACAGAATGGCTATTGCCATCGGCAGAGCAATCCGCTATAATAGAACGGATAATAGGCTAGTATACGATAGCGTAATATACGCTGCCGCAGAGTTGACATAAAAGGGGTTTGAGCGACGTGATGGAAGGCATTCAGAATTTTCTCCAAATCATAGGCGGAATGCAGTGGTCCGACTATCTGGACATTATCGTAGTTGCTTTTTTGATATACAAACTGCTGCCCCTGCTGAAGACCCCCAATGTCATGCGCATTGCCCGGACCGTCATCGCTCTGGTGATTATCGCCTGGCTGACGGACGTGATGAAGCTGCACACCCTGAGCTGGATTCTGAACCAGTTCCTGGCCATCGGCCTGCTGGCGTTTGTGGTCCTGTTCCAGCCGGAGCTGCGGCGGATGCTGGATCACCTGGGCAACGTGAAGCTCAGCAAGTTCTTCGCCGTTTCCAAGCCGGCCCAGGAGATGGACGCGGTGATTGCCCAGACCGTCATGGCCTGCGAAATCATGAGCAGGGAAAAGGTGGGGGCCCTGATCGTGTTTGCCCGGGAGCAGCGGCTGGATGAGTATTTCAAGACCGGCACCGAGATCGACGGCCAGGTCTCCGAGCAGCTGCTGCGCAATATTTTCTTCAAGAACTCTCCCCTTCATGACGGCGCTATGATCATCCGGGACGGCAGGGTGGCAGCGGCGGGCTGCGTGCTGCCCCTGTCCGACAACTACCGTCTCAGCGCGGACTTGGGTACCCGGCACCGGGCCGGCGTAGGCATGAGCGAGGCATCCGACGCGGTGGTGGTCATTGTCTCCGAGGAGAACGGCACCATTTCCGTGGCGGTGGGCGGTATGCTCAAGCGCCATTTGGCTCCCCAGACCCTGGAGAAGCTGCTGTACAACGAGCTGTGCCCGCCGGAGAACGAGGAAAAGGCATCCAAGAGAAATCTGCTGAACAAAATCAAGCACAAGAGCGAGGAGGCGGACGGTCATGAAAAGAACTAAGCTGTATTCCCTGCTGCTGTCCATCTTCGTCGCCTTTGGCCTGTGGCTGTATGTGGTTACCAATGTCAGCCAGGGAGACGACAAGACCTTTTACAACATCCCCGTGGTTATGGAGGGCGAGTCCGTCCTGAACGAGCGGAACCTGATGATTACCTCGGTATCTACCAAGAGCGTGTCGATGCACCTTTCCGGTACCCGCAGCAACCTGAACAAGATCAATTCCGGCAATATCACTGTGAAGGTGGATCTCTCGTCTATCCGGGAGCCAGGGGAAAGCATCGCCCTTTCCTACACCGCCAGCTATCCCGGCGACGTGCCCAGCAATGCCTTCGTAGTGGAGTCCCAGAACCCCAGCCGAATCTATGTGAATGTGGACTACCGCCGGACCAAGGAGATCCCCGTGGAGATCAAGTGGACGGGAACCCGTTCCGAGTCCTGCCTCTACGATACGGAAAATGCGATGCTGGACAACAGTACGGTCACCATTGTGGGACCTGCGGCGGTGGCGGACCAGATCAGCCGTGCGGTGATCGAGGTTGACCTGACCAACCGGACGGAATCCATGAGCGAAAGCTTCCGCTATACCCTGTGTGATGAAGAGGGAAATCCCGTGAACGCGGAGCAGATTACCACCAGCGTGGAGGAGGTTCGGGTAGATCTGCAGATTCAACGGATCAAGGTAGTGACTCTGACGGCGGACCTGATCTACGGCGGCGGCGCAACGGAGCAGAATACCACCGTCGAAATCGAACCGCAAACCATCCGGGTCTCCGGCAGCGAAGCTGTGCTGGCGGATGTGGGCGATATCTATTCCGTGGGCACCATCAACCTGGCGGAGTTGGAGAAGGTCAGCAACACGCTGACCTATACCGTCACCATGCCGGAGGGCGTTACCAATCAGACCGGCGTATCGGATGTTACAGTAACAGTGACCTTCACGGGCCTGAAAACAAAAGACTTTACCATCGATAACATTCAGCCCATCAATGTGCCCCAGGGCCTGGATGCGGAGATTATCAATGCAAATCTGATGGTGAAGGTTCGGGGTCCGGCCTCTCAGATCGATAAACTGACGGAGGAGGACATCACGGCTGTGGTAGACTTCTCCAATGCGGAAATCGGCACCGCTACCTACAAGGCGACGATCACCTTCGCCGATGGCTTTGCCAATGTGGGCGCCATGAAGACCTACTCTGTATCGGCGACGGTACAGGCGGCGGAGGATTGAGCCCATGGAACAGCTGGTACGGGTAAAGGAGACCTATCCTGATGGAACGGCGCTGGTGGTCCACGTCCGGGAAAGCGCCTGTTCCGGCGACTGCCACAAGTGCTCCGGCTGCGGTGCCGCGAAGGAGGCGGTGCTGCTGAAGGCGGACAACCCCATCGGCGCAGACCGTGGAGATCTGGTGAAGGTGGAATCCGCCACCGCTCCGGTGCTGAAAGCTGCGGTGGTTCTGTATGTGCTCCCCCTGGTGCTGTTCTTCCTGGGCTACTACCTGGGAACGCTTCTGGGGAATTTCGGCGCATGGATTGGCTGTCTGGGCTTTGTCCTTGGCGTGGGAATTGTGGTGCTCTATGACCGCAAGGTGGTCAGAAAAGAAAATCTAAGCTATACCATTACGGCTTTCGCAGGGGACTCCCTGGTGAAATCCGGGAAAAAAGAGGATCAGAATCATGGTTAAAAGCATGACCGGCTATGGCCGGGCGGTGGAAACGGTAAACGGACGGGAATTCACGGTAGAGGTGCGGTCCGTCAACAACCGGTACTTGGACTGCTCCGTGAAGCTGCCCAGGAGCCTATCCTTCGCGGAGGACACGGTGAAGCAGGCGGTGAAGAACACCATCTCCCGGGGCAAGGTGGACGTGTTCCTGTCGGTCCGCTCCGAGGGGGCCGAGGATGTGAAGGTGACTCTGAACACCGCTATGGTGGAAGGGTATCTGGCCGCCATGAAGAAGATGGCGGCGGATTACGGCATCCGGGATGACATCAGCGTCAGCACCCTGTCCCGGATGAACGAGGTATTCACCGTGGAAAAGCCGGAGGTGGACGAGGATCAGCTCCTGGCGGATCTGATGAGCGTGGTGAACAAGGCACTGTGCAGCTACGATGCCATGCGCACCGCGGAAGGCAAGGCCCTGGAAGCGGACCTGCGCAGCCGGGGCGAAACAATCCTGAACCTGGTTTCCCAGGTGGAGGCCGGCAGCGGCCAGACAGTGATCGACTACCGCACCCGGCTGGAGAACAAGCTGAAGGAGGTTCTGGCCAGCACCACCATTGATGAGAGCCGGATCCTGACGGAGGTCGCCATTTTCGCCGACAAGATCGCCGTAGACGAGGAAACCGTCCGCCTGAGAAGCCACCTGCAGCAGATGAATCAGATGCTGACTACCGGCGGCGCCATTGGCAGAAAGCTGGACTTCCTGCTGCAGGAGATGAACCGGGAGTCCAATACCATCGGCTCCAAGTGCTCCGATGTGCGTTTGGCCCGGATCGTGGTGGATATCAAGGCAGAGCTGGAGAAGATTCGGGAGCAGACCCAGAACATCGAGTAAGGCCCGGAGCCGCCGCAGACAATGCCCGCGGACATTGTCTGGCGTCACCCGGTAACGTTACATTTGGATTCAGAAAACTGAGGGATTTCATGAAGCTGATTAATATCGGTTTTGGAAGCATGGTGGCAGCCAACCGGCTGCTGGCCATTGTGGCCCCGGATTCCGCCCCCATCAAGCGGGTCATCCAGGAGGCCAGGGACCGGGGCATGCTGATCGATGCGTCCTATGGTCGGAAGACCAAGGCAGTCCTTCTCATGGACACCGACCATGTGATCCTGTCCGCCATCCCCACGGAGACCATTTCCGCCCGGTGGATGGACAAGGAGGCCCCGGAAACGGAGGATTTGGAATGAAAAAAGGAAAATTGATTGTGATCTCCGGTGCATCCGGTGTGGGAAAAGGCACGGTTTTGGGTATTATGATGGAGAAGCGCAAGGATCTGACCTTCTCCGTCTCCGCCACCACCCGCCCGCCCAGACCGGGAGAGGTGGACGGCGTGCACTATTCTTTTGTCACCAAAGAGCGCTTTGAGGAGATGATCGCCCAGGGGGAATTCCTGGAATATGATGCCCACGCCGACAACTACTACGGCACCCCCAGGGCCCAGGCGGAGGAGAAGCTGGAGCACGGCTGCGTCCTGCTGGATATCGAGCCCAAGGGCGCTATGCAGGTCCGGCAGGCCATGCCGGAAGCGGTGCTGATCTTCATCATGCCTCCCTCCATGGAGGAGCTGGAACGGCGGCTCCGGGGCCGGGGTGATACCCCGGAGGATCAGATCCAGAAGCGGATGCAGCGCGCCGTCTGGGAAATGGAGCAGCGCAGCTGGTATGACTATGTGGTGGTCAACGATGACGCACAGCGCTGCGCCGATGAAATATTGTATATTCTGGCCCATGAGGCCAATTAGAATTTGGAGGACTTGAATTATGCTTTACCCCCCTGTTGCGGATTTGCTGAAGAAAGTGGACAGCCGTTACCTGCTGGTGAATGTGGTGGCACACCGTGCCCGCCAGATCGCCGCGGAAGCCGAGGCTCTGCAGGAAGACCTGCCGGAGAAGCCCGTCACCATGGCCATCCAGGAGGTTGCCGACGGCGAGCTGTCCGCCACTGTCAAGGACGAGTATAAGAACTGATCCGGAAGGATCGATGCCATTTCCAGTTGAAAGTTGATAGTTGAAAGTGGAAAGTTATGGTATTTTAACGCTTTTCACTTTCATCGTTACAGCAACCAACAATAACTTTCAACTTTCAACTCTCAACTAACCATTCTGGAGGGCTGTATGATCGCGAAAATTGCGGTTTCTGCGGCGAATTTTGCCATCGATAAGCCCTATTCCTACCGGATTCCCGAGGGAATGACGGTGTATCCCGGCCAGCGGGTTCAGCTGCCCTTCGGCCGTGCCAACAAGCGCACCGAGGGCGTGGTTCTGACGGTGGAGGAAGGCAGTGAGGACAAGCTCAAGACCATTGAGCGCTGTCTGGACGAAGGACCGGTGCTGACCGGGACCCAGCTGCGGCTGGCGGCATTTCTGCGGGAGCGGTATTTCTGCACCTTTTACGATGCCATCCGGGCCATGCTTCCGGCGGGACTGTGGTTCCAGACCAGGGAAACCTTTTCCTTAACGGAGGACCGCTCCTGGAAGGAGAAGACCATTCGGAAGAAGGATGCTCTGAGCATTCTGACGCTGCTGGAAAACCTGGGCGGACAGGCCGAGGAACCAGCTCTGCGAAACCTGATCCCTGACGAACAGGTTCTGAACGACGCGGTTTCCTATCTGGTCCGGAAGAAGTGGATTTCCACCCAGACGAATTACCTGCGCCGCACCGGTGACAGGACGGAAAAAATCGCGACACTGGCCTCCTCTCCTGAGGAAGCACTGGAATATGCCGCGCGCCGCCCTAAAGCCGCCAATCTGCAGAAAAGCGTGCTGGAGCTGCTGTGCAGCGTGGACAGCGTCTCCGTCAAGGAGCTGTGCTACTTCACCGGCGCTACCACGGCGACGGTGAACCGGCTGGAAAAGCTGGGGTATCTGACGCTGACGGAGCGGCCGGTGCTTCGCTGCCGGGAGATCCGCCCTGTGCAGCTGGACGGCCCCCTGGTTTTGCAGGGAGACCAGCAGACCTGCTATGAAGGCTTATCCAAACAAATGACAGAAGAAGCGCCGGGGGTGGCTCTGCTTTATGGCGTCACCGGCTCCGGTAAAACCTCTGTCTATATCCAATTGATTCAAACTGCTCTGGAGACAGGGAAAAGCGCCATGCTTCTGGTGCCGGAGATCGCCCTGACCCCCCAATTGCTGGGGCTGATGGCGGCTTACTTCGGGGACCGGGTGGCGGTGCTCCACAGCAGCCTGGGAACGGCGGAGCGCTACGACCAGTGGAAACGGGTTCGCAGTGGTGACGCCAGAGTTATTGTTGGCACCCGTTCTGCGGTGTTTGCCCCCTGTGATCCTGGCCTCATCATCCTGGACGAAGAACAGGAGCATTCCTACAAATCCGAAAATTCTCCCCGGTATTCGGCCCGGGAGGTGGCCATTTGGCGCGGCAGCCGGGAAAAGGCCCTGGTGCTTTTGGGCTCCGCGACCCCCTCCATTGAGACCATGTACCATGCCAGGCGCGGCGACTACCGGCTGTATACCTTAAAAGAGCGTTATAATGGCCGCCCTCTGCCCCAGGTGGAGATTGTGGACATGCGGGAGGAGCTGAAGCTGGGCAATGACCTGTCCCTCAGCGTCCCTCTGCGCCAGGCCATGTTGGAGACCCGGGACGCGGGCAAGCAGACCATTCTGCTTTTAAACCGCCGGGGCAACAGCCGGGCACTGGTGTGCGTGGATTGCCGCCAGACCCCTGAATGCCCCCGGTGCAGCGTCCGGCTGACGTATCACAGCGCCAACAACCGGCTCATGTGCCACTACTGTGGCTATTCCATGCCCAGTCCCCAGCGCTGTCCAGCCTGCGCAGGACCCTTGAAGACCGTCGGCACCGGCACCCAGAAGGTACAGGAGGAGCTGGAATTTGTGTTTCCCGACATGCCCTCCATCCGCATGGACGCCGACACCGTCAGTGCGGTAAACACCCATGAAAAGATTCTGGACCGGTTTCAGAAGGAGAAGATTCCTGTGCTCGTCGGCACCCAGATGGTGGCGAAAGGGCTGAACCTGCCGGATGTGACCTTGGTAGGGGTTCTGGACGCAGATCTGAGCCTGTACACCGGAGACTACCGGGCAGGGGAGACCACCTTTAACATGCTGACCCAAGTGGTTGGCAGGGCGGGCCGGGGAGATACCCCGGGCCGGGCTGTGATCCAGACTCTTGTGCCGGAGCATCAGGTGATCCGGCTGGCTGCCGGGCAGGATTACGACGGATTCTACAATCTGGAGATCCAGCTGCGGCGGACCCTGAATTTGCCGCCCTTCGGAGACATCGCTACCGTGACCTTTGTGGGCCAGGAGGAGGCGATGCTGCTACGGGGCGCCGCCAAGTTCCGGGACAGCCTGAACGCCTGTCTGCGGCAGGAACCCTATTGCCAGGAACACTGCACGGTGCTGGGGCCCGCGCCCTGCGTCGTGCCGAAGATCAACTACAATTTCCGCTACCAGCTGACCCTGCGCTGCTGCATGACAAGACAGTTGCGGCTGCTCATTGCCCATCTGCTGCGCCAGTTCAGCCAGGATAAGGCAAACCGGGGCGTCAGCGCCTTTGCGGACGTGAACGGATTCGAATAAAGAAAGAGGTTTTTGCAATGGCACTGCGTAAAATTTTAACCACACAGGAACCGGCGCTGCACAAGGTCTGCAAGCCGGTAGAAAAGTTTGACTGGCGGCTCCACAGACTGCTGAACGACATGGCTGACACCTTGGCCGAGGCCAATGGTGTGGGTCTGGCTGCGCCTCAGGTGGGTATTCTGCGCCGGGTGGTTATTGTGGACACCGGTGAGAAGATCCTGGAGCTGGTGAATCCCACTCTGGTGGAGACCAGCGGGGAGCAGATTGGGGCCGAGGGCTGCCTCAGCGTCCCCGGCAAGTACGGCTTAGTGAAGCGGCCCTATTATGCCAAGGTCCGGGCCCAGGACCGCAACGGCGAATGGTTCGAGGCCGAGGGCGAAGAACTGATTGGCCGGTGCTTCTGCCATGAGCTGGACCACCTGGACGGCATCGTCTACACCGAGGTCATGGAGCGCTTCCTGACTGAGGAAGAGCTGGCAGGCGACGGCGAATAGATTCAGCGGCTGAGATTTTTCTGTACAGAATTGTTTTGTGCAGCACCCACTGTAGGGGAGGGTCACTGACCCTCCCGCCGGGTGCCGGGATTGCGCGGATGGATGGTTCCGCAAGACCAATTACAGGGATGGAAGCGCTTGATGTTTCCGCTCTGTCCCAAAGAAAAGCGGGAGGGTCGGTGACCCTCCCCTACAGTGGATGCGCATTCATTATATTCCGGAGGATACGGCATGCGTGTTGTGTTTATGGGGACGCCGGATATCGCGGCGACCTGTCTGAAGAAAATTCTCGCCGACGGCTTTGAGGTTGTCGGCGTCTATACCCAGCCGGACCGGCCCAAGGGGCGGGGGATGAAGCTGGTGGCCTCTCCCGTAAAGGAAGTTGCCGTTGCCGCGAATATCCTCGTGTTCCAGCCGGAAAATTTCCGGGAGGAGGAAACCGTGGAGCAGCTCCGGGCTCTGAAGCCGGATGTCTGTGCCGTGGTGGCCTACGGACGGATTCTGCCCCAGAAGGTGCTGGATGTGCCCAGTAGCGGCTGCATCAATATCCATGCCAGCGTCCTTCCCAAATACCGGGGCTCCGCGCCCTACCAGTGGGCGGTGCTGGACGGCCTGGCCGAGACCGGTGTTACCGCCATGTACCTGTGCCGGGAGATGGATGCCGGGGATATCATCGACGTGTCCAAAACTCCTATTGGAGAAAATGAAACGGCAGGGGAGCTGCTGGACCGGCTGGCGGTGCTGGGAGCGGACCTGCTGAGCAAGACCCTGACCCGGTTCGAAAACGGGAAGGTGCCTGCCGTGCCCCAGGATGAAACCCAGGTGTCCTATGCCCCCATGCTGGACAAGACCATGTGTCCCATCGATTGGACGAAGACTGCCCAACAGGTCCACAACCAGGTTCGGGGCCTGCATCCCTGGCCCGTAGCCACTATGGAGCTGGAGGGCAAAACCTTTAAAGTACACGCCACAAAGATTGTGGAAGGCTCCGGCAAGCCCGGGCAGGTTCTGGGCCTGACCAAGACCGGCCTGCGGATCGCCTGTGGGGAAGGGGCGGTAGAGATTCTCTCCTTGCAGGCCGAGGGTGGCAAGCGCATGGCGGCGCCCGATTACTTCCGGGGCCATCCCCTGAAAGCCTGATGGGGGCCCGGGAAACGGCGCTGAACGCGCTGATGGCCTGCCGCAAAAGCGGGGCCTGGTCCAACGGCGTGCTGAAGGAGTATATCCGCCGGGACCGCTTGAACAGCCGGGACGCAGCCCTGGCCACCCGGCTGTGCTATGGCGTCCTGCAGAACCGGAATAAGCTGGACTTCTATTTACAGCAGCTCCTGACGGGGAGACTGAAGAACCTGCACCCTGTGGTGCGGGACATTCTTCACCTGGGGTTGTATCAGATCTATGAACTGGACAAAATTCCCGACAGCGCCGCGGTGAACGAATCCGTGGCCCTGGCGAAGAAATACAACAAAAACCCAAAGGCGGCCTCCCTGGTCAACGGGGTCCTGCGCAGCGCGGTGCGGACCCGGGGGCAGCTGGTAGAGCCGGTTTCCTATGCCGACCGCTACAGCCATCCGGACGAATTGATTTCCCTGCTGAAAGCCAATCTTCCCAAGGGAATGCTGGAGGCCACCCTGATTGCCAACAATACCGCACCCCAGACGGTGGTGCAGGTCAACACCCTGCGCATTAGTGCGGCGAAACTTGTCGAACGGCTGGCCTCGGAGCAGGTTCAGGCTCAGCCCCATAGGTGGATGAAAGACTGTCTGATCCTCTCCGGCACCGGCAGCATCGAGCAGCTGCCCTCCTTCCGGGAAGGCTGCTTCTATGTTCAGGACCCGGCCTCCAAGCTCAGCGTCCTGTGCGCTCAGCTTCCAAAGGCGGATATCCGTCTGTTGGACTGCTGCGCCGCCCCGGGGGGAAAGAGCTTCGCGGCAGCCATCGCCATGGAGGGCCGGGGGAGCATCACCTCCTGCGACATCCACGCCCACAAAACGGAGCTGATTGCCAGCGGCGCGGCCCGTCTGGGCCTGCCTAACATCACCGTTCGGCAGCAGGACGCGACGGTCCCGGTGCCCCAGTGGGAAAACGCCATGCACGCGGTGCTGGCGGATGTGCCCTGCTCGGGGCTTGGCATTATCCGCAAGAAGCCGGATATCCGCTATAAAGATCTGGCGGAAACGGAGCAGCTGCCCCAATTGCAATTTCAAATTCTGGAAACCCAGGCGGCCTATGTCAAGCCCGGCGGCATCCTTATGTATTCCACCTGTACCCTGCTGAAGCGGGAGAACGAGGACGTGGTGACCGCGTTCCTGGCAGGGCATCCGGATTTTCACCTGGAGCCTCTGCCCCTGCCGGAGGTCTTCCCCAAAAACGAAACCGGGATGCTGACCCTGCTTCCCGGCGAATACGACACCGACGGCTTCTTTATCAGCCGCCTGCGGAGGAATGTATGAACCTGAAATCCCTGACCCAGCCGGAGCTGGCTGATATCTTAAAAGAGCTGGGCCAGCCGTCCTTCCGGGCCAAACAGGTTTTCACCTGGCTCCATAAAGGTGTTCGCTCCTATGACGAGATGACCAACCTTCCCAAGGCACTGCGGGACGTTCTTTCCAAGGAATACCCCATCCAAGCTCCGAAGGTGGTGCGCAAGCAGGAATCTCGGCGGGACGGCACCATAAAATATCTGTGGGAGCTGTCCGACGGCAACTGCGTGGAGACGGTGCTGATGCGCTATCACTACGGCAACACCGTCTGCATCTCCACGGAGGTGGGCTGCCGCATGGGCTGTGCCTTCTGCGCTTCTACCCTGGGCGGTTTGGTACGGCGGCTGGAGCCCTTTGAGATGCTGGATCAGGTACTGTTTACGCAGGTGAATTCCGGCCTGCCGGTGTCCCATATCGTGCTCATGGGCATCGGGGAACCCCTGGACAACTTTGACAACGTCATGCGCTTTCTGGAGCTGGTGAACAGCCCCGACGGCATGAACATCTCCATGCGCCACATCAGCCTGTCCACGTGCGGCCTGGTGCCGAAGATCGACGAGCTGGCAAAGCGGAAGCTGCAATTGACCCTGTCCGTCTCCTTCCACGCCCCCAATGACGCTATCCGGGACCGGATCATGCCGGTGAACAGGGCATATCCCAGCGAAGAATTGCTGGAAGCCTGCCGCCGCTACTATCAGGCCACCAACCGGCGGATCTCCTTTGAATACGCCATGATCGACGGGGTCAATGATTCCGAGGAAAACGCCAAAGAGCTTCTGCGGCGGCTGAAGGGCCTGCCTGCTCACTTCAATCTGATTCCCCTGAACCATGTAGAGGAAAGCCCATTGAAGCCCAGCAGCCGGGCAGCGGTGGCTAAATTTCAAAAGACCCTGGAAGACGGCGGCATCACGGCCACTGTCCGGAGAACCCTTGGGGGCGACATTGATGCCTCCTGCGGCCAGCTGCGCCGCAAATTTACCCAAGAGAAGACATAACCGAGAGGAGCTGCGCTTATGCAAAGCTGGGGCTTGACCGATCCTGGCAACGTCCGAAAACAGAATCAGGATGCTTATCGAATGGAACAGCTTGACCGCGGCACGCTGCTGTGTGTTGTCTGCGACGGCATGGGCGGGGCAAAATCCGGCAATATCGCCAGCAATCTGGCGGTGGAGGTCTTTGTAGAGGAGGTCCGCCGCTGCTGGAAACCCACCATGGATCAGGAGAAGATCGACCAGATGCTCCGGGGCGCCGTTAAGCTGGCAAATTTTACTGTCTATGACCAGGCGGCCCAGTTTGCCGAATTCGACGGCATGGGCACCACTCTGGTGGCGGCGCTGATCCGGGGCAAGAAGGCTACCGTGGTCAATGTGGGAGACAGCCGGGCCTACGGCATTAACCGGGGCGGCATCCAGCAGATTACGAAGGATCATTCTCTGGTGCAGCTGATGGTGGACCGGGGAGAGCTGACTCCGGAGCTCGCCAAGACATATCCAGGTAAAAACTACATTACCCGTGCCATAGGCACGGAACCGTTGGTCGTCTGTGACATTTTTCACTGGGATGTCAGCAGGGGAGACTTCCTGCTGCTGTGCTCCGACGGCCTGAGCAATCTGATGGACGATCAGGAGATTCTGTTTGAGGTCGTCCACGGCGTGAACAAGCAGCACTGCTGCAAGCGGCTGCTGAACATCGCGAAGAACCGCGGCGCGCCGGATAACGTGACCAGTATTCTTGTTTTGATTTAAGGAACAGCAGCGAAAGGAGCATTTTGGACACAATGGATCAATATATTGGGCGGCTGCTGGATGACCGGTACGAGATTCTGGAGGTTATCGGGACTGGCGGCATGGCCGTTGTTTATAAAGCACTCTGCCACCGCTTAAACCGGTTGGTAGCCATCAAAATATTAAAAGACGAATTTGCCGGGGACGAGGAATTCCGCCGCCGGTTCCATGCGGAAGGGGAGGCTGTGGCTATGCTGAGCCACCCCAACATCGTGCAGGTGTATGACGTTTCCTCCACGGACAACGCCAATTACATCGTCATGGAGCTGATTGACGGCATCTCCCTGAAGCAATATATGGAGAAGAAGGGCGTCCTAAACTGGAAGGAGACTCTGCATTTTTCCATGCAGATTGCCAAAGGCCTGGAGCATGCCCACAGCCGGGGCATTGTCCACCGGGACATCAAGCCTCACAACATCATGGTGCTGAAAAACGGCTCCGTGAAGGTCATGGACTTCGGCATTGCCCGGGTTATGAACAAGAGCAACACCCTGACCAAGGAGGCTCTGGGTTCCGTCCACTACATCTCGCCAGAGCAGGCAAAGGGCGGCCATACGGACAACCGCTCGGACATCTATTCCCTGGCCGTGGTCATGTACGAGATGATGACCGGACGGCCTCCCTATGACGGGGAGTCCGCCGTATCGGTGGCCATTCAGCACATCAACGGCGGCGCACCTATGCCCTCCACCTTGAATCCCAACATCCCAGGCGGTCTGGAGCAGATCATCATGAAGGGCATGGCTCTGGATGTCCGGGACCGGTATGCTTCCGCCACGGAAATGCTGCAGGATATGGAGGAATTCCGGAAGAATCCTGCCATTCTGTTTGATTACCGGACATTGCTGGATGACGCTACCCGTGCCATCCCCACTGCTGCGCAGTCCAGGACGGTGGCGGATAAGAAGGTCCAGGCCAAGACCGGTGTGCGGACCACCACCGACAGCGTGCGGCTGCGGCAGGGGAATGCGGCCCCTGTCCGTTCCACCGGGTCCGTACCGGTGAACCGGGAGAATGAAGCCGTCCGCCGGGCCCAGCAGCGCAGAAAGGCCGAGGAGAAGAAGAAAGAAGAGGAACGCAGCCGGGTGGCGACCACGGCCATTGTGATCTGCAGCGCCGTGGCGGTCATTGCCATTGTGGTCTTCCTGGTGGCTCTGTTCAACGGCGCGCTGCTGAACCAGGAGAAGGAACTGGTGGAGGTGCCCTACCTGGAGGGAAATATGTACGGCGATGGCTTCGCCGCGAAATACAGCGATTTCACCATCCGCCTGCAGCCCCAGGAGTACAGCGATGCCTATGTGGCCGGTCAGATCATGCACCAGGAGCCAGCGGGAGGCAGCAAGGTCCAGAAGGGGTCCGATCTGTGGATTACCATCAGCATGGGGCCGGAGCCTCCGGTGAAGACCATGGACAATTACATCGGTGTATCTGCCGAGCAGGCATACGCAACCTTGTCCGGTATGGGCTTCGTGGTGTTGACGAAAAATGAAGTCAGCTATGTCTATGAAGTGGGTCTGGTGACCCGTACCGATCCCGCCTCCGGCACGGAACTGACGAACGGCCAGACGGTGTACCTCTACGTCAGCACCGGCCAGGAAGTGATCGAGGCCAAGATGCCCGACGTGGTGGGCCTGGAGATCGACCGGGCCAAGGAGTGGCTCAGTGAGCAGGGCTTTACCAATGTCCGGGCGGAGCCGGTGGAAAGCTCCAAGCCAAAGGATCAGGTTGTCTACCAGTCCGTGGAGAAGAATAAGGAGATTGACGTGACTTCGGAGATTATCATCCACTATTCCAAGGGCCAGGAGGAGACCGAAGCTCCGGAAACCCAGCCGGAGGAGGAGCAGGCCACTCAGGATGCGTCCAAGGAGATCACCCTGAGCCTGACCTTTGATCTTCCCCTGAGGGACAAGGACTACATTCTCGATATCTGCCGCAGCGGCACCCCGGAGGTGCTGGTGACCAAGGTCATTCCCGCGGGAACCACCAGTATTACGGTGGATCTGACGGGCAGCGGCACCATGTGGTACGACCTGTACATTGACGGTGCCTTTGAATGCGAACAGGAAAAGGTGTTTACGGATGACTGAGAGAACCACAGGCCGGATCATTCGCTCCATCAGCGGATTCTATGATGTGCAGACGGAGGGCGGCCTGATCCGCTGCCGGGCCAGAGGAATCCTGCGGAAGGAAGGCAGCACGCCTCTGACCGGTGACATGGCGGAGATCACCGTGGAACAGGGCAAGGGCATGGTGGAAAAGCTTCTGCCCCGGAAGAACAGCTTTGTCCGGCCCGCCGTGGCCAACGTGGATGCCCTGGTGGTCTTTGCCGCCAATGTCAACCCGGTGACGGAGCCCTACCTCATCGACCGGGTGGCAGCCATCGCAGGGGACCAGAATGTGCCGGTGTACCTGTGTGTGAACAAGAGCGACCTGGATCCGGCGGAGAATCTGGTTCGGATTTATGAGCACGCTGGCTTCCCGGTGATTCGTACCAGCGCCGAGACCGGCGAAGGGGTGGAAGATCTGCTGCGGCTGCTGAAGGGCAAGCTGACGGCCTTTACGGGGAATTCCGGCGTGGGCAAGAGCAGTATTCTGAACCGGCTGAATCCGGGACTGGGTCTTCCAACCGGCGAGGTTTCCGAGAAACTGGGCCGTGGACGGCACACCACTCGGCATGTGGAGCTGTATGCGCTGGGAGAGGATACCTATGTGGCGGACACCCCGGGCTTCTCCGCCTTTGACACGGACCAGATGGACGTGGTATTAAAGGAGAATTTACAGTACGCCTTCCCGGATTTCGGTAAATACCTGGGAAAGTGTCGCTTTGACGACTGCACCCACCGCAAGGAACCGGACTGCGCCGTCCGGGCGGCCTGCGAAGCCGGCGAGATCGAGAAGACCCGGTACGAAAGCTATTTGCGGTTGTACGAAAAGGTAAGCCAGATCAATATGTGGGAACTGAAATAATGGAAAAGCGCTTCTGCCAATGGATGAGCAGGGGCGCTTTTGCATGCAAAAGAGGGTTACTCATGAATGATTTTGCGTTTGCAACGCCGGGAGTGAGTGGAAGGGGACGATGTTACTTTCTTGTTCGGAGACAAGAAAGTAACACTGTCCCCTTCCAGAGTACCCAACTCTTTGCATCATCCAACCTAAGTTGGTTATAGCATTTTATTCCAGGATTTCGAGAATTAACATGGCACCAACGCGAACCCCTTCCATGAAAGCGGCCTGTTCCTGTTTCGCACACATGCCAATCATTGTATTTTTAATTTTTCGTTGCCTTTTATTGGAAAGTGTCCTGAATATAGGTTCCAGAGATTGGCTTGCTTCGTCCATTGCATCACTATTGACCGGGTAATATAGCGTGTAATAATACCAGAGCATTTCAATCAGTGAGTCAAACTGGCTGGAGTCCCATATATTTGATGATATTTTCAGAAAGGCTTTGATTTCTTGAATGTAAGAAGTCATTGTAATCATCTCCTTGTCCTGTTATTATATTGTATATTGAAAATTCGGGTATAATTGTGTAAGTATATATTTTAAATATGAAATTCAATACATGAAAAAAGCTTTTGCAGAATGAACGAAAATTACATAGAAACTTTGTGATTTTTTCTAAAATTCTTCTTGACATTTGGGAAAAGAGATGGTATCATAATCAAGCGCGTGTAGGGAAACTATGCGTGTACTGCGATGATGCGGGAGATTGCGTCATAAGACGGTAACTTCCGCGGAGTATGTCCGGTCATCGGGCGGCTGAACTGCTTCTGTAAGTGCTGGCGTATATCGCCGGGGACGGAAGAAAGGGTCGGCGTTTGTCGGCCATTTTTCATGGCTCGGAGTGATACGCACGGCGGCGCGGACAAAAACAGTTCGACCGTACCCAGACACTACGCAAACTGAGTACGTAATTCAAGGAGGAAAACAAACCATGGCAAACCAGATGATCCGCATTCGGCTGAAGGCTTACGATCACCAGCTGATCGACTCCAGCGCGGCTAAGATCGTGGACACCGCGAAGCGCAACGGCGCTCAGGTTTCCGGCCCCATCCCGCTGCCCACCAAGAAGGAAGTTGTTACCATCCTTCGGTCCCCCCACGTCAACAAGGACTCCCGTGAGCAGTTCGAGCGCAGAACCCATAAGAGACTGATCGATATCCTCAACCCCAACCAGAAGACCATCGAGGCCATGATGAGCCTGGACCTTCCCGCTGGCGTTGAGATTGAGATAAAGCTGTAATCAACGTAACTTTTGATCACAGCAGCCCGCACTGTCTGGCATCGGGCGGACGGGTCATGTCGGCAGCTTTCCCAATGAGCAGTCGACCAATAACCTATTAAAAAAGGAGAAAATCAACCATGCAGAAAGCTATCATCGGCAAAAAAGTGGGTATGACCCAGATCTTCGATGAGAGCGGCAAGGTGATCCCTGTTACCGTCGTGGAAGCAGGCCCCTGCGTCGTCACTCAGAAGAAGACCGTCGAAACCGACGGCTACACCGCCGTCCAGCTGGGCTTCGAGGATATCAAGGAAGCCAAGCTGACCAAGCCTGAGGTTGGCCACCTGAAGAAGGCCGGCGTCAGCGCCAAGAAGTACCTGAAGGAGTTCAAGCTGGACAAGGCCGCTGACATGAACGTCGGCGACGTCGTCAAGGCTGACACCTTCACCGCCGGCGACAAGATCGATGTCACCGGTATCAGCAAGGGCCACGGCTACCAGGGCGTTGTCAAGCGTCATGGCGCCGGCCGGACCCCCATGACCCACGGCGGCGGCCCTGTCCACCGTCACGCTGGTTCTATGGGCTCTTCCTCTCATCAGTCCCGTATCTTCCCCGGCAAGATCGGCGCCGGCCAGATGGGCAATGAGCAGGTCACCATTGAGAACCTGGACGTTGTGAAGGTCGATGCAGACCTGAACATGATCGTCATCCGCGGCGCCATCCCTGGCCCCAAGGGCGGTCTGGTCTACATCCGCAACACCGTCAAGAACAACAAGATCAAGCAGGCTGGTGCCGACATCAGCAAGAACCCGCAGAAGGCTTCCGGCAGAAACCCGCAGAAGGCTTCCGCAAGAGGCTAAGGAAAGGAGATCTTAAATCATGCTTAAGACTAACGTTTATGATATGTCCGGCAAGCTGGTTGGCGAGATCGAACTCTCCGAAGCTGTGTTCGGCATCACCCCCAACGAGGCCGTGGTTCATGACGCTGTCAAGAATCACCTGGCCAACAAGCGTCAGGGCACCCAGAGCGCTCTGACCCGCGCTGAGGTTTCCGGCGGCGGCCGTAAGCCCTGGCGTCAGAAGGGCACCGGCCGCGCCCGTCAGGGCAGCACCCGGGCTCCCCAGTGGACCCACGGCGGCATCGTGTTCGCCCCCAAGCCCCGCTCCTACAGCTACACCCTGAACAAGAAGGCCAAGCGTCTGGCGCTGAAGAGCGTCCTGAGCGCTAAGGTCGCGGAGGCCAGCCTGGTGGTCATCGACTCCATCAAGATGGATGCTCCCAAGACCGCTGACTTCGCCAAGTTCCTGAAGGCTGTGGGCTGCGACACCAAGGTACTGGTTGTCACCGCTGCCGCTGACCAGAATGTGGTCAAGTCCGGCCGTAACATCCCCGGCTGCGAGGTCACCTTCGCCAACCTGCTGAACGTCTACGACGTGGTCAACGCCAACAAGCTGGTTGTCGATCAGGAAGCTCTCCGGAAGATCGAGGAGGTATTCGCATAATGAACGCTTACGATATCATCAGAAGACCTGTCATCACCGAGCAGTCCATGGAGGCTGTCGCTGACAAGAAGTACGTTTTCATGGTGGACGTCAACGCCAACAAGACCCAGATCAAGGAAGCTGTTGAGCTGGCTTTCGGCGTGAAGGTCGCCAAGGTCAACACCATCCGTATGCAGGGCAAGGTCAAGCGCACCGGCGCTTACCCCGCCGGCAAGCGTGCCGAGTACAAGAAGGCAATCGTCACCCTGACTGCCGACTCCAAGACCATCGAGTTCTTCGAGGGTATGGTCTAAACCAATCTCAATAAAGGAGAGAAACGCAAATGGCTATTAAAACTTTTAAGCCTTACACCCCCGCCCGCCGCAACATGACTGTTTCCGGCTTCGACGGCGTGGACAAGAAGGCAAAACCTGAGCGTAGCCTGGTTGAGACCCTGAAGAAGCACGCTGGTCGCAACAGCTACGGTCACATCACCGTCCGCCATCAGGGCGGCGGCAACAAGCGCAAGTATCGTGTCATCGACTTCAAGCGTCTGAAGACCGACATGAGCGCTACCGTGCAGCGCATCGAGTACGACCCCAACCGGTCTGCTTATATCGCTCTGGTCAAGTATGAGGACAACACCCTGTCCTACATCCTGGCTCCTTACGGCCTGAAGGCTGGTGATGTGGTCATCGCTTCCGCCAGCGCCGACATCAAGCCCGGCAACTGCCTGCCCATCGCCAACATCCCTGTGGGTACTGTGATCCACAACGTGGAGCTGCAGCCCGGTCACGGCGCTCAGCTGGTCCGGTCCGCCGGTGCCGCTGCGCAGCTGATGGCGAAGGAAGGCGACATGGCGCAGATCCGTCTGCCCTCCGGTGAGGTCCGCTACATCCGGACCAACTGCACCGCCTGCATCGGTCAGGTCGGCAACCTGGACCACGAGAACGTCCACATCGGTAAGGCTGGCCGCAAGCGTCACATGGGCATCCGTCCCACCGTCCGCGGCTCCGTCATGAACCCCAATGACCACCCCCACGGCGGCGGCGAAGGCCGCGCTCCTGTCGGCCGTCCCGGCCCTGTGACTCCCTGGGGCAAGCCTGCTATGGGCTATAAGACTCGCAAGACGAAGAACCCCACCAACAAGTTCATCGTCAAGCGCAGAAACAGCAAGTAAGGAGGAAATGAAATGAGCAGAAGTATCAAGAAGGGCCCTTTCGTCGCTCCTGAGCTGTACAAGCGCGTTGAGGAGCTGAATAAGGCCGGTGAAAAGAAGGTTCTGAAGACCTGGTCCAGATCTTCCACCATCTTCCCCTCCTTCGTCGGTCACACCATCGCTGTCCACGACGGCCGCAAGCACGTTCCCGTCTATATCACCGAGGATATGGTCGGCCACAAGCTGGGCGAGTTCGTTCCCACCCGGACCTTCCGGGGCCACTCCGGCAGCAAGACCGCGAACAGCAAGTAAGGAGGTACGAAAATGGAAGCATTTGCACATGTTAAATTCGTCCGTATGTCTCCTCGTAAGGTCAAGCTGGTTTGCGACATGATCCGCGGCAAGGACGTCAAGTCCGCCGCCGCTCTGATGAGCCAGACCTCCAAGGCAGCCTGTGAGCCCATGGCCAAGCTGCTGAAGAGCGCTGTCGCCAACGCTGAGCACAACCACGGCATGAACGCTGACAACCTGTACGTTTCCACCGCCATCGCGAACCCCGGCCCCATCCTGAAGCGCGGCCGCATCGCATCCCGCCGTGGTTTCGTTCGGATCAACAAGAGAACCACTCACATCACCATCGGTGTGAGCGAGAAGGCTTAATCAGGAGGTAGCTATGGGACAGAAAGTTAATCCCCATGGACTGCGCGTTGGTGTAATCAAGGACTGGGATTCCCGCTGGTACGCCCGGGAAGAGCAGGTCGGTGATCTGGTGGTCGAGGATTACAACATCCGTAAGTATCTGAAGAACAAGCTGTACGCCGCTGGCGTCGCTAAGATCGAGATCGAGCGCAGCAATGGCAAGGTCAAGATCAACATCAACTGCTCCCGCCCCGGTGTGGTCATCGGCAAGGCTGGCGCTGAGATCGAGAACCTGCGCAAGGATATGGAAGCACGCCTGGGCAAGAGTGTGAACCTGAACATCGTTGAGGTCCGTAGCCCCGACCTGAACGCTCAGCTGGTGGCTGAGAACATCGCGCAGCAGCTGGAGAAGCGTATCTCCTTCCGCCGCGCTATGAAGAAGGCCATGCAGCAGGCCACCCGCCTGGGTGCCAAGGGCATCAAGGTTACCTGCGCCGGCCGTCTGGGCGGTGCCGAAATCGCCCGCTCCGAGAGCTATCACGAGGGCACCATCCCCCTGCAGACCATCCGCGCCGACATCGAGTACGGCTTCGCGGAAGCTGCCACCACCTACGGCCGTATCGGCGTGAAGGTGTGGATCTACAAGGGCGAGGTCCTGAACACCACCCTGCGCGCCGCCGCTCCCGAACCCGCTCCCCGTGAGCGTCGTGAGCGCCGTGACCGCCGCAACAACGGCGAACGCCGTGGGGGCGACCGCCGCAACAACGGTGATCGGCCCAATTCCCGCAGAGAAGGAGGCAACCGCTAATGCTGATGCCCAAAAGAGTCAAATACCGCAAGGTTCAGCGTGGCCGTATGACCGGCGCTGCTTCCCGCGGCAATAAAGTTTCCTACGGCGATTTCGGCATCCAGGCCCTGGAGCCCGGCTGGATCACCGGCAACCAGATCGAGGCTGCCCGTATCGCCATGACCCGTTACACCAAGCGTGGTGGTAAGGTCTGGATCAAAATCTTCCCCGACAAGCCTTATTCCAAGAAGGGCCTGGGCACCCGTATGGGTTCCG
>CAMGIN010000014.1 GCA_946056135.1 uncultured bacterium
CGAGGAAGCTGAGACTTTCCTTGGGCGTTCGCTTCATGGTGTTTCTGTCAACAGCAATCAGGCCGAAGGTCATTTGGTAGCCCATCTGCCACTCGAAGTTGTCCATCAGACTCCAGTAGAAATAGCCCTTTACGGGGATACCGTCGGCGATACAGCGGGCAACGCCGTCGGTGGCGATGTTAATGAAATTCACACGGCGGGAATCATCGCCGCAGGAAACGCCGTTTTCCGTCACCATCAGATTTCCTTTAAAGTCCTTCGCCACAGAGCGGATCACATGCTCAAGGGCTTCCGGATAGTACTCGTAGCCCATCTGGGTACGCTCGGCACCATCGGGCACAGGCAGGTCCTCCTCAGCGCCTATTAGGGTGCGGGTGTAGTTCTGGACGCCCAGGAAGTCATCTTCCTGAATGTAGGGAAGATAGTGGGTAAATTCTTCAGCCCAGATTTCTTCCGCTCTGGCTTCACCGCCCTCAACCGGCTGTAAATCGTGGAGGCTCAGGGTCAGACCCACCTGAATTTCAGGATACAAAGCCTTAATGACTTTCTTTGCGGCCTGATGGCATTTCATGGTCAGCAGGTCGCTGTGCTCACTTCCACCCAGATTAAAGCAGTTGGGCTTGGAAGTTCCGAAAATCTCCATATTTTCCGCAGCCTGGGCTTTCATATTCTCCATCATGGAGCGCATATTTAAACCCATCTGGACTTCTCCGCCGCTATTCTTGGCTGCTGCCTCAGCGGCTCTTTTTGCCATCATGGTATACCGTCGGGAAATGGCGGCAACCTGCAGACCCATGTTGGCCTCATTGATGGTGCAGACATATTTCAGCTCACTGCCCAAGGCTTTGATGACATAGGTGACATATTTCTCAAAGTCCTCCACAACGGTATCGGCTTCCCAGCCGCCCTTGCGGATGATCCAGACAGGGCTGGAAAAATGGAACAATGTCACGATGGGCTCAATACTGTTTTCCCGACAGCAGCGGATGACCTTCCGATAGTGTTCGATCTGCTCGTCATCAAACACGCCGTCCTCGGGTTGAATCCTGGCCCACTCAATGGAGAAGCGATAGGCATTCAGGCCGGCTTCCTTCATCAGCTTGATGTCTTCGGCATACCGGTTGTAGTGGTCGCAGGCAATGCCACTTTTTTCCTTGTAGGTGGAATGGGGCATCTGCTCCTGGGCCCAGCAGTCGGAGTTTGTGTTATTTCCCTCTACCTGATGGGCAGCGGTGGCGGCGCCTACGAGGAAATCTTTCGGGAATTTGCTCATATTGAATCGCTCCTTTATTTTTAGTTGTATAATGAAATTGTAGCACAACGAAAAAAACAGAAAAAGGCAAAATTATGTGATTCGGGACAATAATATGTGGACTGATTGTATATGCACATATTTTTGACTTAAATCGCATGATTTCGCCTGTTCAAAGGAAAAAAGATACGCTATGATGAGGCCATCCAAAAGCCCGAGGGCGAAAACAGAGGAGGAAATCTCATGGCAAAGACAAGAAAACCCACCCAGAGTGAGATCGACGGCGTTCAGTACCGCAGAGCAAAACTCTGGCAGATCATCCTGTATTCCTGCAATGCGTTCGTGGGAATGAGCGTGTACAGCTTGATCGGCTACGCCAACTACGCCGGTATGATCGGCTTCGGCATGACCGCTGCCGCCATCGGCATTGTACTGACCTGTACCCGTATCCTGGACGGCATCACCGACCCGCTGCTGGCCCTGCTGTATGACAAGGTGGACACCAAGTTCGGCAAGCTGCGGATTCTGGTTGCCGGAGGCTTTGCCATCGAGGCCGTTGCCCTGTGGCTGATGTTCGATGGGATGTCCTCCAAGGGCTTTAACGGCGTGGTGTTCGTGCTGCTCTATGTCCTGTACGTCATCGGCTATACCATCACCAACATGACGGCCCAGACTCTGCCCGCCATTATGACCAATGATCCCAAGCAACGTCCCATGATGGGTGTCATCATTACCGCGTTCAACTATCTGGTCCCCATCGTTCTGTCTGTCGCATTGCCGGTAGTCGTTCTCCCCATGGCTGGCGGTCAGTTCAACCAGATTTTCCTGTCCATGGCTGTGAAAATCTGCCTGGCAATGGGCGCCTTCGGCGTGGTCATGGTCTGCATCGGCATCTCCGCTTTCGATAAGCCCGAGTATTACCGGGGCATCGGCAAGCAGGAGCCGCTGAAGATTAAGGATATGGTTGCCGTTCTGAAGGGCAACAAGCCCCTGCAGTGCTACATTGCCGCCCAGGCCTCCGACAAGGTGGCTCAGATCACCATGACCCAGTCCGTCATCACGACCTTGGTCAACGGTATCCTGATCGGCAACATGGGTCTTGCCTCCATCCTGGGCATGATCGGAATGCTGCCCTCCATCCTCTTTGCGTTCATCGGCGGCAAATACGCCGGCAAGCACGGCAGCATGAAGGCCATTGTCAACTGGACCAAGGTCTGTATGGCGATTGCTGTGGGACAGTTCGTGTTTATAGTTATCCTCCGCTTCACCGTGGGCACCCAGGCCATTGCCTCTATGGGCATCCCCATGATTCTTCACGTGGTGTTCACCCTGGGGCTGAACGCTTCCAAGATGTGCGTCACCACTGCGGACAACTCCTTTATGGCGGATGTAATCGACTATGAGCTGGATCGTTCCGGCAAGTACATCCCCGCCGTCGTATCCGGCACCTACAGCCTGATCGATAAGATTATTTCCTCCTGCGGCGCTCTGCTGGCAAGCCTTGCCATCATGATCTGCGGCTACACCAGCTCCACGCCTCCCCAGCCCGGCGATCCCGCTACCAACGGCGTGTTCTGGGTCACCATGGGTGTGTTCTTTGGCCTGCCCCTGATCGGCTGGTGGATCACCCTGATTGCCATGAAGAAGTGCCAGCTGACCAAGGAAGAAATGGTCAACGTCCAGAAGCGGATTGCCGAAAAGAAGCATCAGGGCATTCTGGAAACTGCCCGGGAAAACGGTGTAAACGCATAATCCATTCCAAATCAAAAGGTGCCTGCTTTTTTGGGCAGGCACCTTTTGGACTATCGGTGATTTCTGTATTCCATGGGCGTCTTTCCGGTGATCTCCCGAAAGCAGCGGGTAAAATAGTTCCGGGTGGTAAAGCCCAGCTTGTCGGAAATTTCCTGGACGGAGCTATCCGAAGTTTCCAGAAGGATTTTGGCCCGTTCGATTCGAGCGGCTTTTACATAGTCGCTGATGCCAAAGCCAGTTTCCTCTCGGAACCGGCGGGTGAAATAGGTTATGGAATACCCGACTAGATCCGCCAGCTCCTGGGCGTGGATATTTCGATCCAGGTTCATTTCGATATAATTGCAGCACCGCTGGATGGGCTCGGAATACCTTGGGTTCTCCCGGCTCCGGTGAACCCGGCGGACAAAATCGTCGTACATGCTCATGCAGACGGTGGAGGTTTCGTCAATGGTGTGGGCATCCAGGGCGCTTTGAATGTAGGCGTCCCCCAATGAGTAGGCTTCCTCCGGGCTGAGGCCTCCCTCGATGGCAGCCCGGCAAACAATGGAGCAGAACACAATGGTGCTGACCCTTGCGTGGCGCATCGGGTCTCTGGTGTTGATGTTGACTCCGTCCGAAATGTTCATGGAGGCGCTGAGGGCTTCTTTGTAGTTCAGATCTCCCAACCGGACCATTTCCAGCATGGCCTTTTCTGCGTTGTATACCCGATGGCGATCCGATGGTGTCCGATGGGCAGAGGAAGGAAGCATCTGAATATCGTCAACATACACATCGCTGATTTCGATCCGCTGCCCTGTTACGCAGTAGTGGAGCATTCTCAAATTTCTGGAGAAGATGGTATACTGGCTGGAGGGAACCCGATAGATCGCCTCGTAAAAACTGCGCAGCCAGGCCGCACTGTAGCCGCTGAAATCTTTGGATAGAAAGCCCCGGTAGATGCTGTCCACGGAAGCATTGGAATAGAATACCGGCCCAATGACATGGAACCGATAGAGCGTGTTTTCCACCTTCTCAAAGGCCGCACCCCAGATTAGTCCGGTATCGCTGCTCAAGAAAGTAGGGGTATCCCGCTCTGTGCCGACTGTAAGCATCTTTTTCAGACATCCAAACACTTCAAATGCCGCGGCAAATACAGCCTGATCCGGGCAATTGGAGTAAAGCAATTTACCCGCTGCGTCATAGCTCCAGCTGTAGATATTTCCATCGCAGAGCATCAGCTCCCGAAATAGTTCCAGATTCTGCTGAACATCCATGAACGTCCCTCCCTTTTGTATATCATAAAAATATTTTCTCATTTTTTCAAGTATTTTCAACAAAGGAGTGCGAATGATGCGAAAAATTCTCCCTATCCATGACAACTGGCTGTTCTCCAAGCTGAGTGCCGGGGAAGCTGCCGAGGCTGTCACCCTGCCCCATACCTGGAATAACCTTGACGGTCAGGACGGCGGTAATGACTACTACCGGGGTACCTGCTACTATACCCGCCAGCTAAGCAGACCGGAAACAAATCCTGGTGACGAAGTGTGGTTAGAGTTCCTGGGAGCTGCCCATACCTGTGAGGTGATGCTTAACGGAAAGACGCTCTGCCGCCACAAGGGAGGCTACTCCGCTTTTCGGGTCAAGCTGGAGAACATGAAGGAAAACAACACCCTGGTGATAAGCGTGGACAATTCCGACAACGATTGGGTCTATCCTCAAAAGGCAGACTTTACGTTTTATGGCGGTCTGTACCGGGGGGTGAATCTGATTGTAGTTCCTGCATCCCATTTTGAGCTTGGCTACTGTGGAACACCCGGCATCAAAGTTACTCCCATCGTAGACTTGGAAGCAAAGTCTGCGGTTGTTACCGTGGAAACCTGGCAGACAAATGCCGATTTCGTTACCGTGGAAGTCGCCGGGCAGAGCAAGATCGTTCCCAGCTCGAATGGTTACGCCAAGGCCGAATTCACCATAGAGAACGTCCATTTGTGGGATGGTGTCGATGACCCCTATCTTTACACGGCTAAGGCAACTTTGCCCAGCGGTGACAACGTGTCTACTCGCTTTGGCTGCCGCAAATACGAGATTGATCCCCAGAAGGGCTTTATTCTGAACGGACGGAGCTATCCCCTGCGGGGCGGCTCCCGGCATCAGGACTGCAAGGGCGTGGGCAATGCGCTGACCATCGAACACCACAAAGCCGATATGGAGATCATCCGGGAGATGGGTTGCAACACGCTGCGCCTTGCCCACTATCAGCACGCACAGGAGTTCTACGACCTCTGTGATGAATATGGTATTGTGGTCTGGGCAGAGATTCCCTATATCACCATGCATATGAAAAATGGTCGTGCCAACACCCTGAGCCAGATGGAGGAGCTGATCGTTCAGTGCTATAACCATCCCTCCATCGCCGTCTGGGGCCTGAGCAATGAGATTACTGCCGCCAGTGCGGTCAATGAGGAGCTGCTGGAAAACCACCGGGCCTTGAACGACCTGTGTCATAAGCTGGATACCACTCGTCCCACCACCATGGCAAACGTGTTCATGCTGGAAATCGACAGCCCCATTCTGGAAATCCCCGATGTGAACAGCTACAATCTGTATTTCGGTTGGTATATCGGGGAATTGGAGCAGAACGAGGAGTTCTTTGACGAGTATCATGAAAAGTACCCTGACCGCTGCATTGGCCTGTCCGAATACGGCGCTGATGCCAATCCCCAGTATCAGTCCCCAACTCCCGAAAAGGGCGACTATACGGAGGGCTACCAGGCGGTATACCACGAGCACATGCTGGAACTGATCGAGGAACGTCCTTGGCTGTGGGCGACCCATGTTTGGAACGTTTTCGACTTCGCGGCCGATGGCCGGGACGAGGACGGCAAGCATGGCGAGAACCAAAAGGGCTTGGTGACCTTTGATCGTCAGACCAAAAAGGATGCGTTCTATCTTTACAAAGCCTATTGGAACAAGAAAGAGCCCTTTGTCCATATCGCAGGCGGGAGATATGTGGATCGTACGGAACCTGTTACAGAAATCAA
Organism: uncultured bacterium; assembly: GCA_946056135.1. Classification (GTDB taxonomy): domain Bacteria; phylum Bacillota; class Clostridia; order Oscillospirales; family Oscillospiraceae; genus Faecousia. Next base: position 6,025 of record CAMGIN010000014.1, read on the forward strand.
GGTTTACTCCAATCAGTCAGAAGTAACCCTCAATGTGGATGGCAAGCCCTTTGAGACACAAACGGGAAACCATGTGTTCCGGTTCCTGGTTCCGATTTCCGGCGAACACTCGATTCACGCATCCTCCGGCGATTGTCACAGCGTGATCCTGGTTCGCAAGGTCAACGAGCCGAACCCGGAATACCGGATGGTGGCATCCGCCCCGGTGATCAATTGGTTTGATGCGGAGGAAATCGACCCGGATTACTACAGCGTTGCGGACAAGCTGGCCGATATTCGCAAAAATCCAGAGGCCGGAGCGGTGATTGATGCCATGATGGCTCAGGGGGCATCTTCTCGGGGCGATGTGGCGGATGCCGTCAAGGACAATCCGGCTCTCCAGCGGATGATGGGCAGAATGACCCTCATCTCTCTTCTCAAGCAGTCCGGCGCCGATGAGCAGGCTGTGAAGCAGCTCAACCGGATTTTGCAGCGTTACAAGAAGGTGTGAGGACGTGAAAGCAAAAAAGAAGAAGGTAAATTGGAAAATGATTCTGATTTGCGTTGCTGTGTTTTTGCTGGCGGAGTGGCTGTTTATCGGTTATCGCTTTAACTTCGGACCCTTCAAAGGCCTTGGGGATATTCGTATGGGAAAAATGGAGGGAAATACGGCGGCTTACAGTATGGAATATGTACCTTTGTTGGAAGGGAATCCGCTCCAGGGGAAAAACGTATGCTTTTTGGGCTCGTCGGTGACCTATGGGGCAGCTTCGCTGCGGGAGGGTATTCCTGAGTACTTCAGTGCCCGGTTCGACTGTTCCATAACAAAAGAAGCTGTCAGCGGAACAACCCTTGTGGATAACGGTAATAGCTCTTATGTGCAGCGGATGCGCAGCAACTTGGATCCGAATACCCACTACGACCTCTTTGTCTGTCAGCTTTCCACCAACGATGCTACGAAAAAATTGCCTTTGGGTGAAATCTCTGATAGTATGGAATTGGATTCCTTTGATACTTCCACGATTACCGGAGCTATGGAATACATTATATGCTATGCAAAGACTACCTGGAATTGCCCAGTCGTGTTTTATACTGGCTCCCGGTATGACAGCGAAGCTTACGAAGCTATGGTTAATCGTTTGATGGAACTTCAGGAAAAGTGGGGGATCGGTGTACTGGATCTGTGGCACAACAGCATTTTCAATACCATCTCCGCTGCTGACCGTTCACTCTACATGTACGATTCTATTCATCCTACAAAAGCGGGTTACCGTGATTGGTGGTGTCCTGAGATGGAACGGCAGATTTTGGAATTTCTTTCCGAATGAAAGGTGACGATTTATTTGAAGACAACGTACTGCAATCCCATTGACCTAAGCTATCGGTATTCTCATATGAACGAGGGAAAGCGTCTTTCCCACCGGGAAGGCGCGGACCCCACGCTGGTTTTCTTCAAGGGGACATATTATGCTTTTGTCTCCATGAGCGCCGGTTTCTGGTACAGTAAGGACTTGCTGAACTGGCAGTTCCATGAAGCAAGGGATCTACTGATTTATGACTATGCACCGGATGTGCGGCAGATAGGGGAGTACCTGTACTTCTGCGCCTCCCGACGAAACATAAATTGCCCGATTCTGCGCACACGGGATCCCTTGACGGAGGAATTCGAGCAGGTCAACGCACCGTTTCCTTTCTGGGATCCCGACCTTTTCCAGGATGATGACGGGCGGGTATACCTCTATTGGGGCTGCACCAATACCCAGCCCATCTGGGGCATTGAGATGGACCCGGAAACCATGCTGCCCATTGGCGAAAAGGTTCCTTTGATTTACGGAAGGGAATCGGAATTGGGGTATGAGCGCCCCGGTGACAACGGCGTTTCCAATAAGGAAAACAGTGTTGTCTACCAGCACCTGAAGCACATGTTCAATCCGGAAACCGGGAAAATTGAGTTCCCTGCGGGAATGGAGAGCATGGGCGGCTACTCAGCCGAAGCCATGACCGCCATGTTTCTTTCCATCGACAAGCCCTATATCGAGGGGGCGTTCATGACCAGGCACGATGGAAAATACTATCTGCAATACGCCTGCCCCGGCACCCAGTATAATACCTATGCCGACGGCGTATATGTTGGGGAAAGCCCACTCGGTCCCTTTACTCTGCAAAGAAGCAATCCCTATTCCAGCAAGCCCGGCGGTTTTATCACTGGAGCGGGTCATGGCAGCACCATTGCGGATGCCTACGGCAATTTCTGGCATGCCTCCACCATGCGGATCAGCCGAAACCATGATTTTGAACGCCGCATCGGCCTGTTCCCCGCAGGCGTTGATAAAGATGGCGTGATGTTCTGCAATCAGAACTTTGCGGACTACCCCCACGAAGTGCCCAAGGGTAAGTTTGATGCCGCTGACCAGAAGCCAAAATGGATGCTCTTAAGCTACAACAAAAAGGCAACCGCTTCCTCCGGCGCGAACCCGGAACTGGCGGTGAACGAGGATATCCGCAACTGGTGGAGCGCTGATACGGCGGAAGCAGGGGAGTGGCTCTGCGTGGACTTGGGAAAAGCAGAGGATGTCCGGGCGATCCAGGTCAACTTTGCCGATGAAGCCCTGTCGCCTGAATTCCCCCCAGAGGAATACGGCAGCGACCGGGGTGACCGTCGCATCGAGCTGGAGCCCCAGATTTCCAACTATACCCTGGAAGCCAGCATTGATGGAGAGCACTGGACGGTTCTGGAAACGGTTTCCAGAGAATGCTCCAATGGGTACTATGAATACCCGGAGGGAATTTCTGCCCGCTTTGTCCGTGTAACCGGTGGGGAACTGCCCTACGGACAGGTCATGCGAATTTCCGGCCTCAGGGTCTTTGGCAATGGCAGCGGCGAGAAGTGTGCTGCGGCTCAGGCAAAGGCTCGGCGGATCAACGATCTGGAAGCGGTGGTTTCCTGGCAGGCGATTGAAAATGCCCAGGGCTGCAATGTCCGCTACGGCATCGCTCCTGACAAGCTCTATATGAGCTGGATGGTCTACGGAGCGGAGGAAGTGAAGCTGACCACCTTAATCAAAGGTCAGGAATACTACGTCTGTGTGGACAGCTTCAATGAAAACGGCATTACCCCCGGCGAAATCATCAAGGTGGTGTAAGAAATGGCAGGAAAAGCAGTCCAGCAGTTTATGCTGGGATCGGTTCTAAAGAATGAAACCAAGGCAAAAGAAACCCTTGCCGCTATCAAGGCTGCGGGGTATGACAGCATTGAGCTTTGCGGCTTCATGCTGCATCCCATGGGTTTCATGGTCCGTATGTTGACCAAAGCGGCAGGTATGCCTGTGGGCAGCGGCGGCAATCTGGATTGGGAACGGCTGGTCAAGGAATCCGGTCTGAACGTGGTCAGTGTGCATCAGGATTTGGGATCTATCGAACGCGATCCAAAGGCTGTCGCGGAGGAAGCGAAGCGGTTTGGCACGGATACGGTGGTGATCACAGGGATGTACCGCTTTGACTACGGCAGCGAGGAAGCTGTGCGGGAGCTTGCCCAGCGGCTGAACGCTTCTGGTAAAGCCCTTGGGGAGCAGGGAATTCAGCTCCTGTACCACAACCATAACTGTGAGCTGCGGAAGGTCAATCCGCAAAAATGCGCTTATGACATTTTGCTGGAGGATACCGACCCGGAATATGTGAATTTTGAGTTTGATTCCTACTGGTTCACGGAAGGCGGTGGGGATGCCAAGCTGTGGATACGCCGTTTGGGGAATCGAATGAAGCTCTGGCACATCAATGACCGGGGCACCCGGATGACCGGCCCCGCCATGACCCCCATTCTGAAAACCGACAGCATGGAGCTGGGTACCGGCAACATGGATCTGGAAGGGCTGGCGGAGCTTGCGAAGGAAAACGGCGTGGAGGCTGTGATTCTGGAAAGCCACCGGAACTGGATTGAAAACAGTCCGGTGAAGAGTTTGCAGGTGAGCGCCCAATGGCTGAACGAGCGTTTCTAGGGAGGGTATCATGAGAGCGATTCATCTGAAAACCGAGCATATGGTAAACCCCATTGGCCTGCAAACCACCAATCCTACCCTCAGTTGGGTCTGTGACGGCGGTATCACCCAGACTGCCTATCAAATCATCGCCAAATCCGGCGATGCCATTGTTTGGAACAGCGGGAAGGTTGCCTCCTCTCAGATGGCTGTGCCCTATGGCGGATCTGCGGCAAAGGAAAGAGAAAAAATCGATTGGAGCGTTACGCTCTGGGATGAGAACGATGCGGACGGGGAAATGGAAACAGCCAGCTTTGAGATGGGTCTGATCGACGGCAGCTGGAAAGCTATCTGGATCGACCCGGAGCTTCCCCACGAGGAGGCCCAGCGACAGCCGTCCAGCGTCCTGCGGAAACGATTTATGGCGCCCAGTGTGAAACGAGCCAGGCTGTACATTACCTGTCACGGCTTGTATGAAGCCAGGCTGAACGGCAAACGTGTGGGCAATTTTGTGCTGGCACCCGGTGCGGATGATTACCGGGTGAGGCTCCAATACCAGACCTATGATGTGACCGATCTGCTGGAACTCGGCGAAAATGAGATCACCGTCACTCTGGGCGACGGCTGGTATCGGGGCAACAACGGCGTGGACGGCCTTTATAACTATTACGGCTCTGACCTTGCTTTGCTCTGCCAATTGGAGGCGGACGGGAATGTAATTCTTTGCTCTGACGGCAGCTGGGAGGCCAGCCAGTCCGGCCCCATTCGCCTGAATGATATGGAAAAAGGCGAAACCTATGATGCCCGGATGGAAACCGTAACCGACTGGCATGGTGTCAGCGTGAAGGATTACGGTTTTGACAAGCTTGTCTGCTCCGATTCCGTCCCGATTCTGGAACAGGAGCGGTTCCCCGGAAGGATCTTGACGACTCCCAACGGCGAGACTGTTATTGATTTCGGTCAGAATCTGGCGGGCTACACCGAACTGAAAGTTTATGCGAAAGCAGGACAGAAGATTACCCTGCGGCACGGGGAAACCCTGGACGAAAACGGGAACTTCACCCAATCCAACTTTGATCCCGGTGAACGGAACAAAAACGGCGGAATCCCCCAGCGCATCGATTACATCTGCAAGGATGGCCTGAACGTGTATAAGCCCAGCTTTACCATCTTCGGATTCCGATACGCGAAAATCGAAACCGATGCCGACTTGACGGATGCGGCGTTTACGGCGATTGCCGTCTATTCCGAGATGGCACAAACCGGCTTTTTCTCCTGTGGCAATGACGATGTGAACCGCCTGTTCCTGAACAGCCTTTGGAGCATGCGCTCTAACTTCTGTGACATCCCAACAGATTGTCCCACCCGGGAGCGGGCCGGCTGGACAGGGGATGCCGGAGCCTTTACGCCTACCGGTGTCTACTTAAGTGACTGCTATCCTGTCCTGCGGAAATGGCTGGCAGAATGCCGTCTTGCCCAGCGGGAGGACGGCCTGGTTGCCAACATCGCTCCCGTAAACAATAGCGGCAGTTACATTTCCAATATGCTGCAGGGTTCCTCCGGTTGGGGCGATGCCTGCATTCTGGTGCCCTGGGCACTGTATGAAGCCTACGGCGACAAGACCATTCTGGAAGAAAACTACGAAATGATGACAAAGTGGTTATCCTTCGTGGAAGCTCGTGCCCAGAAAACCAGGATTCAGAATCTGCGGAATCCCTATAAAAAGTATCTTGTGGATGAGGGCTTCCATTTTGGGGAATGGCTGGAGCCGGATGTCAGCAGCATGGACACCATGAAGAAGAACATGATGTTCGGCGCTCCCGAGGTGGCCACAGCCTACTATTATAAGTCCGCCGGTTTGGTTGCCCGGATCGCGGATATTTTGGGGAAAACCGAGGATTCCAGAAGATATAAGGACATTGCGGAGGGGGCCCGGAATGCCTACCGTTATACCTGTACCAAAAACGGTGTGATTACCTCCAAGCGTCAAGCGGAATACGTCCGGCCCATTGCGTTTGGACTCCTGGATGAAGCGGAGTCCCAGGCAGCGGCAGATCAACTGGCGAAGATGGTGGCTGACAACAGCTACCATTTGAATACGGGCTTCCTGGCAACGCCGTTCCTCTGCCGGGTGCTTTCCGACTACGGTCATACTGATACTGCCTACCGGCTCCTTTTGCAGGATACCGCCCCCAGCTGGCTTTATCCGGTGAAGCACGGCGCTACCACCATTTGGGAGAGCTGGGATGGCGTACGGGAGGACGGCACTGTCCATGATTCTTTGAACCACTATTCTTATGGAGCCATTTCCGGATGGCTTTTTGGGGATGTCTGCGGTATTCGGCTTAGCGAAGGCAAGCTGACCATTGCTCCAAAACCCTCCAAAGCGCTTATGCATGCGCAAGCAAAATGGGATTCCCCTGTGGGAACCATTGAAAGCAAGTGGCATTATGAGCAGAATCAAGTCGTGTTTGAAGTAGCGATCCCGGCGAATGTCACCGCGGATATTCGCTTGCCCGATGGAAATAACTTCCACGCAGAAACCGGTATCCACGTTTTTTCCTGCAAAGTGTAACGCAAAACGGCATCGGTTCCTTTACCGGTGCCGTTTCAACGAGCATGGAGATTTTCTTCACGAAAGACAAGGTGACAATCATGGGAAACGAAGCATTGTTCCGGGACAAACCGATTTGGAAGGCCATTTTCTCCCTGGCGATACCATCTGTTCTGACCATATTGATCATGGTCATTTACAACATGGCGGATATGTTCTTTATTGCAATGCTGGGGGATGATGCACAAGTGGCGGCAATTGCCGTGGTGGGGCCCGTTTTCAGCCTGGCGACCGCTGTTGCTACCATGCTGGGTGCAGGAGGCTGCGCGGTCATTGCCAATTACTTAGGTGCGGGAGAACGAGAGAATGCGCGAACAGTGGGAAGCCTGTGTGTTTGGACTTCTATTCTGTTCGGCCTTGTGTTCACTGTCTCCATGCTCACGGGAACCGATTCCATTCTTCGGTATCTGGGAGCAACGGAGGATATGATGGGCTTTGCCGCAAACTATATGCGGACACTGGCGGTGGGGTCCTGCCTGATGCTATTCAGTGTGGTCATGGCATCCGTTGTCCGAGCGGAGGGTATGATTCTTCCCGGCATGCTAAGCAACATGGCCGGTACGGTTACAAATATCATTTTGGATCCGGTTTTTATCCTTTGGTTTCACATGGGTGTTACCGGTGCTGCCACTGCAACGGTCATCGGGAATCTGGTGGCAAGTGCCATGTTGGTTTTTTTCATCCGTAAACAATCCGGCATCCTTACCCTCTCTCCAAAGCCTGCACTGCGAAAGCCCAGCTTGCTATTCCATACGGCAGCGGTTGGCCTTCCCAACGGAATCAGCAGTGTTCTCTCTGGATTTGCTTCCACCTTCAGCAACCAGATTCTGAGCGCATACGGCTCCGGAGTCATTGCCGCCATGGCGGCAGCCGGTCGGGCAACAATGGTCATCACCATGATCCAGATGGGTATCTGTATCGGCGTTTCTCCGCTGCTTGCTTATAATTACGGCGCGAAAAATATGCCGCGGCTGAGAGAAACCTTAATCAAAACAGCTGTCTTAACCATTGGCTTTGGAACGATTGCCACGGTTGGCTGCTTTGCCGGGCGGGATGTTCTGATCGGACTGTTCCTGAAAGATGCTGCCAATGCGCAGATCGGAAAGCAGATGATGTTCTGGCTCCTGATTGCCAGTCCCTTGCTTGGCTTCTATTATCTCAGCAGTAATTTCTTGCAGGCAGCGGGAAACGCATTCCTTGCTACCATTATCTCCATTCTCCGCCAGGGAGCTCTGCTGATTCCCTGCCTGTATGGAATGCATGCACTGCTGGGGCTTACCGGCGTCGCCGTTGCCCACACAGTCAGTGATATCCTTTCTGTAGCGATATCCGCAGTCTTACTGATCTTCCAGTACAGACGTTTGAAGCAGACAATTGTGATCGAATAGAATTCGGGAGCCTCGGATAACAGCCGAGGCTCCCTAACTGTCCCTGTATTTTTTGGGTGTTAGCCCATATTTTTCCTGAAAAATTCTATGGAAGTAGCTCAGGTTGCTGTAGCCCACCGCTTCCCCAATTTCGTCCACATGGAGGGAGGTGTGTTTCAGAAAGTAGGCTGCTTGGGTCAGGCGTTTTTCCTGCAGCAATTCCTTGAAGGTTTTCCCTGTCCGGCGCTTGACCTCCCGACTGAGCCAATAGAGGTCATAGTGGAGTGTATCCGCAATTTCTGTCAAACTGCCGGTGCGGTAGTTCTCTTCGATATAACGAAGAACCTTCACAGTAGCAGCTTCCTCTGTGGAACCCGATACCAGCCTGTCCGTATGGTTCAGCAGCTGCATAAAAAGCAGTCCCATGGTAGTCTGGCAGATGCTGCGGCGGTTAGGCGCGGCTCCTTTTGTCAGCGTCCAAATGAGATTTTCTATCAGGTTTTGTATGGGAAGGACATCGGAAACCTGAAAATACAGACAGTTTGTATTCCCGGTAGAATTGCCAAGACTGTCCACGATGAAATTCCGTAGAGGCGTTTTATCCTCATCCAGCATTTCCAGAACCTTGTCAAAGAACTGGGGCAGGATAATGAAATTCACCGCAATGTCGTTTTCTTCTGCGGGCAGAATTTCTTGCCGGGCACCTTGGCCGAAGAACAGCAGTTCTCCCTCATGAAGCACAATTTGCTTGCCATTGGCGATCTGCGTGGTACTGCCGCAGCACATGTAGACTACCTCCACATAGTTGTGGCTGTGCTCCGGGAAATGCGCAAACCGGGTATGGGGACGAATGGTGATCAGCCGTCCGCTGTCCAGCAGCTTTTTTGCGTCAATCACATCGGAATCTGCATCCATGTAGATTCCCCGCTGGATTGCGGTACTTCCATCCAAAAGAGCCCTTTCCTCCGGACTGATGACACGCAGTATGTTCAAGAGTTCTTCGCTTATCATAACACCACCGATTCCTATTGTACACGATTCTGTCCTTGTTTGCAATGCAAATAAGGACAGTTTTTTAAGCAAATACGGGTCTTACAATTTCGCTCCGAACATGGTTTAATAGATCCGGGTGATGAATATGAAATACGCGCTTGCAGTGGATATCGGCGCATCCTCTGGCCGTCACATTGTCGGATGGCTGGAAGAAGGCAAAATCAGGACAAAAGAAGTATATCGTTTTCCCAACGGTGTGACCGAAAAAGACGGACACCTGACCTGGGACATAGATGCCCTGCTTTGGCATGTGAAATCCGGCATCGGAGAAGCGAGGAAGCAGTTTCCGAAAATAGATTCCCTGTCCATTGATACCTGGGGTGTGGATTATGTGCTGCTTCGTGGGGAAGAGAATGTGCTGCCTGTCTACGCCTATCGGGACGGAAGAACGGAAACGATGATCCCCCAGGTGCATGAAAAAATGCCTTTTTCGGCGCTGTACCGCCATACCGGCTGTCAGTTCCAGCCCTTTAATTCCATCTATCAGCTTTACGCCGACAAGGAGGCCGGCAGGCTGGACAGCGTGACCGATCTGTTGATGATTCCGGAGTATCTACTGTACAAGCTCTGCGCTTTCAAAGCCCGGGAATACACCAACGCCACCACCATGGGCATGGTCAATGCCCGAACCGGAGCGTTTGACGGGGAAATCATCGACACCCTGGGCTACCCGAAGCATCTGTTCCCCAAGCTGAGCCAGCCCGGGACGGTGATTGGTGAGTACGAGGGAATCCGGTGCGTCCTCTGCGCCACCCATGACACCGGTTCCGCCGTGGAGGGCATCCCCATGGAGGGCAATCAGCCTTACATTTCCTCCGGCACATGGTCGCTTCTGGGTGTGAAAACCCCGAAACCCATCACAGACACGGCCAGCGAAGAAGCCAACTACTCCAACGAGGGCGGTGTGGGCTACAACCGCTACCAGAAGAACATCATGGGCATGTGGCTGGTGAACGAATTAAAGCGGGAGTTATGCCCGGAAATGGCGTTCCTGGAGATCGTAAAAGCGGCGCAGGAGAGCAAGTGTGATATTCTGGTGGATGCCAATGCGCCGGAGTTTCTGGCGCCCAAGAGCATGAAAGCCGCCTTTGATGCGGCGACTGGAAATGCCCTTGGCACGCTGGGCGACTATTTCCGCTGTGCCTACCGCTCTTTGGCGGTCAGCTACCGGGAGGCATTGGACGAGCTGGAACGGAACACGGGCTGCACCTATGAGAAGCTGTACATCGTGGGCGGCGGGGCGAAAAACGCGTTCCTGAACCGCCTGACGGAGGAAGCTACAGGCAAAAAAGTCATTGCTTTGCCCATTGAGGCTACGGCTCTGGGCAATCTGAAAATTCAAATGGAGGTCATGAAATGAGTTACGCAGAAGCAAAAGCCAAATATGCCGCCCTGGGCATCGATACCGACGCGGCGATTCGCAGACTGAAAACCGTTCCTGTGGCCCTGCACTGCTGGCAGGGGGACGATGTTCGGGGCTTCGACACCGACCCCACCAAGCCCTTGACCGGCGGCATCCAGACCACCGGCAACTATCCCGGCCGGGCAAGAACCCCGGAGGAGCTGATGGCGGACATGGATATGGTGCTGAAGCTGTGTCCCGGCACCAAGAAGATGAACCTCCACGCCAGCTACGCCATTTTCGAGGACGGCCAGTGGGCAGACCGGGACAAACTGGAGCCGAAGCATTTCAAAAAATGGGTGGACTTCTGCAAGGAAAGGGGTCTGGGCTGCGACTTTAATCCCACCTTCTTCTCCCACCCTAAGGCCAACGGACTGACCCTGTCCTCTCCGGACGAGGAAATCCGCAAATTCTGGATCGACCACGGCAAAGCCTGCATCCGTATTTCCCAGTACCTCGCTGAAGAGCTGGGTCAGCCCTGTGTCATGAACATTTGGACGGGCGACGGCTTCAAGGACATCCCCGCTGACCGGATGGGGCCGAGAGTACGTTATCGTGAGAGCATCGACGAGATTCTCTCCGAGCCCTACGATTTCAATAAGGTCAAGCCCTGCATTGAGAGCAAGGTGTTCGGCATCGGTGTGGAGGCTTACACCGTGGGCAGCGCTGAGTTTGCCCTCAGCTACGCCGCCATGAACAAGGGCAAGTGCATCCCTCTGATGGACAACGGCCACTACCATCCCACGGAAGTCGTTTCCGACAAGATTCCCGCCCTGCTTGCCTTCTTCCCGGAGATCGCCCTGCACATCACCCGGCCCATCCGTTGGGACTCTGACCATGTGGTGCTGCTGGACGACGAGACAAAGGAAATCTGCAAGGAGATCGTCCGCTGCGGCGGCCTGGACGGCCGGGTGAACATGGCGCTTGACTATTTCGACGCCTCCATCAACCGCATCTCCGCCTGGACGGTGGGCTTCCGCAATGTCCAGAAAGCCCTGCTCATGGCCCTGTGCACTCCCGATCTCACCGCCATGCAGAATGACGGCAACTGGACGGAGCTGATGGTTTGCCAGGAGGAACTGAAAACCATGCCCTTCGGAGAAATCTGGACGGAGTATTGCCGGAATTGCGGCGTGCCCGCCGACGGCGAGTGGTTCGCTTCCGTCAAGCAGTATGAAAATGAAGTTCTGAGTAAGAGAGGATAAACTGCTATGAAAGATATTTTTACCGCTCCCTTTGTGGAGGAAATGCGGAAAACCACCGCGAATATGTATCGTCTGGGCTGGGACGAGCGTAACGGCGGCAATATCAGCTACCTGTTGGACACCGCGCAGGTCGGGGAGTACCTGAACCTGAATCACGTCGTCCGTACTATCCCTCTCGGCTTTGACGCAACGCCCCTGACCGGAAAAATTTTTATCGTCACTGGCACCGGCAAGTACTTCAAGAACGTGGACGCCGATCCGGAAACCAATCTGGGCATTGTCCGCATTGCTGCCGACGGCCATACCGCCGAGCTCTTGTGGGGCTTCAAAGACGGCGGTAAGTTTACCTCCGAGTTCCCCGCCCATCTCATGAGCCATATGGCACGGCTCTCCGTTGACCCAGAAAACCGGGTGGTGATGCATTGCCATCCCACCTACACCCTGGCCATGAACTACGTCCATGAGCTGGACGAGAAGAAGTTCACCCATACCCTCTGGGAGATGTGCACCGAGTGCATCGTGGTGTTCCCGGACGGCATCGGGGTGCTGCCCTGGATGCTCTGCGGCACCAATTCCATCGGAGAAGCCACCGCGGAGAAGATGAAGGAATTCCGTCTGGTGGTCTGGGGAATGCACGGTATCTACGGTGCGGGAAAGACCATGGATGAGACCTTCGGCCTGATCGAGACCGTGGAAAAGGCTGCTCAGATTTATATGCTCACTGCCCACCTTCCCAGAGTGAATACCATCCGGGACGACCAGATGGTGGAGCTGGCGGAGTATTTCGGCGTGAATTACCGGAAGGACTTTTTAAACACATAAATCTGCGAATAAATTGATGTACATCTGGCAGTCTCCGGCTGATACACCTGATTTCCAAGGAAAACTTTAGAGTACGACCATCTCAAAATAGGGCGCAAACAGCTGATCCGCTGTCTGCGCCCTTAACTTTTCTCGACACTATTTTGCAAGGTCCTCTGTGTCGCGATGCCTACCCTGTGGGTCGGGGTGACCTTTTTCACATTCTTTCAAGGTGCACACGATGCGCACAGATGCAACGATTTATGTAACATTATTTTATGAGAATCTTTTCTGAACAAAGAAATATAAATTCTGATACAGCTTTCTGGAAACGGGTAGACTTTTGACATTGTTCGAGGCTGTTCAATCTTTTATTATGTACTTAGCACAAATCCTATAGAAAAAATGATGGGAAAATATGAATAAAGACTAAAAGGCTTCCAGAGCATATCAGCTTTAGAGAATGTTTCGAATGTGCTTATGGAATAAATGACTAAAATGAAATCGTTTTAATAATAATCGGTTTTCCCAAGAGCTCATTTCGTTTTTTTCTCACGAATGGTTTTCCTGTATTCAGACGGAGTAAGCTGGTATTCTGCTTGAAATATCTTGTAAAACTGTGTTCGATTTTCATATCCAAGCGAGGCTGCAATCTTGCTGACGGAGAGTTCAGTGCTCTTCAAAAGCCGTGCCGCTTCCTGCAGTTGCGCTTTCTGGCAATAGGCTTTGAGGGTGTAACCAGTGTGGATCTTGATAATCCGCGAGATGTATTCACAGGAGTAATTCAGTTCCTCGGCAAGCTCTGCTCTGCGGATAACGCCGTGTCGTTTTTCAATGAGCCTTTTGGCATTTTCCAAGGTGATCAGTTCCCTGCCGTAACCTAGAGATACATAAGTCGCTTTGTACAGTTCCGGATTTTCCAGCGCGGCAAAGAGACGTAGGAGGGATGAGTAGATATCAAATTGATAGCCGATCCGCTTTCGGGTATAGGCTTCTATAATTTCCTCTGCAATGCCGGGAATCTGGTCTTCTCCGAGAAGCTGAAAATCTACATAGTCTCGTTTGCTGCTGGTTCTCTCAGACAGGTTTTCGGTGAAGAACCGGTTGAGAATGCTTTTGTACTGAAAAGGCTGCGCCAAGCCCTTTGGCCATTGGACAATCAGAGAGGGATCAATGCTGATATACAGGATGTCCGCATCGGCCATTTCTGTCTCACGGTGCATGGTGTTGCGGTTCATCAAGCACAGGTTTCCCTCGGAATAGGTAACCTCTTCATCTTCGATCATTACGGAAGCTTTTCCCCGCATTATGTACATCAGTTCAAAGAAATTGTGCTTGTGCAGATAGGTTTCCGTAAATAACGCACTTTCTGCCGGAGTGTGGATGCAGAAAGAATTCTGATCCATGTAATTGAAGAAAAGATATTCACTTTGGGCATGGACGCTGATCGCTACAGACAGCTTGGAAAAATAATCCCGGTCTGCGGTTGGATTGTTCAGAAAGTTGACGATGAATGATCCATCCTGCTGCTTGATCTCGTCTATATTTTGAAAATATAAATGCATGACTTTTTCCACTTGATTCACCCCATTTAAGTGTACCACAAAGCCTAAAAGAAATAAAGGCGGAGATCCCATATGAAACGATAATATTTCAATCTGTCTGGCAAGGATTCTTTCTCTTGTGATAATGAGAAATGCAATATAGATGGTGAAGAAAATAATCATTTTATATATCTATTGGAGGTGCCATATGAAAAAAACAAACTTTAATTTAGACTGGCGGTTCAAGCGGGTGGATTCCGTGGAAGCAGCCCACGCCGTAAACCTGCCTCACGATGCCATGCTGTATGAAAAGCGTGACCGAAAAGCGCCAACTGCTGGGGCCTGCGGCTATTTCCCCGGCGGCGCATACGAATATACCAAATCATTTTTTGTCTCGGAGGAGGAACGGGGAAAGACGCACATTCTCGAGTTTGAGGGGGTGTACAGGAACGCAAAGGTCTATATCGGCGGCGTTCTGGCAGCGGAGCGTCCCTATGGTTACACCAATTTCTTTGTTTCTATGGACGAGTATCTGCGCTTTGGCAGCGAAAACGAGGTCAAGGTAATTGCGGATAATTCCGCTGTGCCCAATTCCCGTTGGTATTCTGGTAGCGGTATCTACCGGAATGTCAGCCTGTATACCGGTGATACCTGCCATTTCCTGCCCGACGGCCTTCTGATCTCCACTACAAACAACGAATCTGTTACGGTCAAAGCGGCGGTCAGCGGCGGCGATCAGGTGAGAGTCATTCTTAACGACGGGGATATGGTCGCCGCAGAGGCCGTCGGAGAGGTTGTAAATGGAGAAGCTTCCGTGCATCTTAGCGTTTCAAAGCCCCGTCTCTGGGATTCGGAGCATCCGGAGCTTTACCTTTGCACAGCGGTTCTGACGAAGGACGGGGCGGAGGTGGATCGGGCTGAAGACCGGTTCGGTTTCCGGACGCTGAAATGGAATGAAAAGGGCTTCTTTGTAAACGGGAAGGAAACGCTTCTGCGCGGCGCATGTATCCATCATGACAACGGTGTACTGGGTGCCTGTTCCTTTGAAGATGCCGAAGAGCGCCGAGTCCGGCTCCTGAAGGAAGCAGGCTTCAATTCTGTTCGCAGTGCCCACAACCCCGCATCAAAAGCGTTATTGGATGCCTGTGATCGGCTGGGCATGTATGTGATGGATGAATTCTGCGATAACTGGCTGGTACACAAGAACCCCTATGATTATGCGGATCAGGAGTTCCGGCAGTGGTGGGAGCAGGACCTGACTGCCATGGTCGTGAAAAACCATAACCACCCCAGTGTAATTATGAACTCCATAGGCAACGAGATTTCCGAGCTCGCCATTCCCGAGGGACAGGAAATTTGTAGAAAGATGGCTATGCTGGCCAAAAAACTGGACCCGGACAAAGCTGTGACGCTGGGCGTTAATATGATGCTCTGTAGCATGGCTGCAAAGGGCGGCGGAATCTACGGCGACAAAAAGGACGGTAAAGAAAACAAGAACGGCAGCCAGACCATGGACAATCTGCCCACCTCTGCTTTCTTTAACTTCCTGATGAATAAGATGGGCGGCATCATTGAAAGCGCTGCCGCAAAGCCTGCCGCGGATAAGGCGACGGAAACAGCCATATCTTATCTGGACATCGGCGGTTACAACTATGCGGCTTCCCGTTACGAGATGGATGGCAAACTCCATCCGGACCGCGTGATTGTGGGTTCCGAGACACTTCCTAAGAATCTTTATAAAAACTGGCAGCTGGTTAAGAAGTATCCCTATGTTATCGGTGATTTCATGTGGACAGGATGGGATTATCTGGGTGAGTCTGGGATCGGTACGGTTCGCTACAAAAGCTTCAAAAACCCCGGTGAGGATGCACCCATCATTTCCGGCGGCTGCGGTGTGATCGACATCTGCGGTAAGCTGCGTCCAGAGACACAGTGGAATCGTCTGGTTTGGAATCTGACGGATATTCCTGGTATTGGCGTTGAGCCTCTGACCCATGCTGGAGAAACCGGTTCCGTATCCATGTGGAGAGATACGGATGCTGTGTCGAGTTGGTCTTGGAAGGGGTATGAAGGTAAAAAGACAAAAGTAACTGTTTATGCTGGCGGCGTAACAGCTGAACTGATTGTGAATGGCAAGTCTTACGGAAAGAAGAAAACCAAAGAATATAAAGCCGTTTATCCCAAGGTGATTTATGCGCCGGGAACGATTACAGCCATCAGCTACGACAGTAACGGCAAGGAGATTTCCCGGGCATCTCTGGCAACTGCCGAGGGCGCAACAAAGCTACAGCTTACGCCGGAAAAACCGGTTCTGCGTTCCAATGGTCAGGATCTTTGTTATGTGAACATTGATCTGGTGGGTATGAATGGTGTTACGAAGTCTACTGAAGACTTGCCTGTCACGGTAACAGTTACCGGAGCAGGCAGCCTGCAGGCGCTGGGTTCTGCAAAGCCCAATATGGGCGAATGCTTCTTTGCCGATACCCATACCACTTATTATGGCAAAGCACTGGCTGTCATCCGCACCGGAATGACATGTGGCAAAATTCAGGTCAAAGTCAGCGCTCCCGGAGTGGAAGACCAGTTTGTCGAGCTGGATGTTCAGGAGTGACCAGAGCAGATGTCAGAGCGTGTATGCTTCACCATGAGAGTATTTTCACTCGAGAGAGAAATAAACAGAAATGAGGCAAAGGAATGACGAAAACATTTCTTGGAATAGAATTGGGTTCCACCCGGATCAAGGCGGTTACCATTGATGAAAAACACATCCCTGTTTCCTCTGGTGACTATACCTGGGACAGCACATACGAAAATGGGATCTGGACTTACGACCTTGATGAGGTCTGGACAGGGCTGAAATCGGTTCTGTCCAGCATCGAAAACCGCGAAGGTATTGCTGCCATGGGCGTTTCTGCCATGATGCATGGCTATCTTGCATTTGACAAAGACTGGAATCTGCTGACTCCTTTCCGCACTTGGCAGAATACCATCACGAGCCAGGCAGCGGAGGAACTGACTGCTCTGTTCGGCTTCAACATTCCCCAGCGGTGGAGCATAGCCCATCTGTATCAGGCAATTCTGAACAGGGAAGCCCATGTTCCCCAGATTGCCCACATTACCACCCTAGCTGGCTTCGTTCACTATAGGCTCACCGGCGTCAATGCCATCGGCATCGGTGAGGCCTCCGGCATGTTCCCCATTGATTCGGAGAAACGGTGTTACAACGAGGAAATGCTGGAAAAGTTTAACTATCTTGTCTCTGACCACAACCTGCCCTGGAAGCTGATCGATATTCTGCCCAGTGTATTGGTTGCGGGGGAAGAAGCAGGCAGGCTGACGGAAAGCGGTGCTACCTTGCTGGATGATCTACTCTCTCCCGGCATTCCCTTTGCTCCCGCCGAAGGCGACGCGGGCACCGGCATGACCGCAACCAATGCGGTAGCTCCCCGGACAGGTAATGTGTCCGCCGGAACCTCCATCTTCTCCATGGTAGTGCTGGAGCGCCCGCTGAAAAAAGTTTACGAGGAGATTGACCTGGTGACCACTCCCACTGGCAAACCTGTTGCCATGGTACATTGCAATAATTGCACCAGTGACTCCAACGCATGGATCTCTGTCTTAAAAGAGACAGCAAATTTGTTTGGTGCAGAACCCAGCAATGGTGATGTTTACACAAAGCTGTATGAAAAGAGTCTGGAAGGTGATCCCGACTGCGGCGGGGTGCTGGTGTGCAACTACATGGCAGGTGAGGGCGTGACCCATCTGAACGAGGGCCGCCCCATGGTTGTCCGCCGTCCTGATGCTAAGTTTACATTGGCCAATTTCTTCCGGGCCATATTGTACTCTACCATGTCCACCCTAAAAATCGGCATGGATATTCTGGCAAAAGAGAATGTTGCTATTGATTCTCTCACCGGCCACGGTGGATTGTTTAAAACCCCAATGGTGGGGCAGAAGTACCTGGCCGCCGCCTGCAATGCTCCGGTTACCTGCATGGATACCGCCGGAGAAGGCGGGCCTTATGGTATGGCCCTGCTGGCGGCGTATATGCACAATAAGGTTGCGGGTGAATCTCTGGAAGCGTATCTGAATGCCCATGTCTTTGCCGATACCAAAGGAACCACTTTGGAGCCTGACCTGGCAGATGTGGAGGGCTTCAATACCTATATCGAAGAATATAAGGAACTTCTACAGGTCGAAAAGACCGCAGTGGAAGTGCTCTAAGGAGGAAACTGTTATGAATTCCAATTTTTGGTTTGTCGTCGGCTCCCAGGATCTGTACGGTGAGGAAGTTCTGAAAACCGTGGCTCAGCGTGCGGAGGAAATGGCATGGGAAATGAGTAAGAGGCTACCCTACCCCTTGATCTATAAGGTCACAGCTATGAGCAATGCCCAGATTACTGAAATCGTCAAGGAAGCCAATTATGATGATACCTGCGCCGGTATTATCACCTGGTGTCATACGTTCAGCCCCTCCAAGATGTGGATCAACGGTCTGGCAAACCTTCAGAAGCCCTACTGCCATTTTGCTACCCAGTATAACAAGGAGATCCCCAACGAGAAGATCGACATGGACTTCATGAACCTAAACCAGGCCGCTCACGGCGACCGAGAGCATGGCTTTATTGCGGCCCGTCTGAGAATGCCCCGGAAGGTGATTGCCGGTTATTGGCAGAGTCCTGATGTTCTGAAACGCATCGGCGATTGGATGAAAGCTGCTGTGGGTGTAGCCGTTTCCAAAAGTATGAAGGTCATGCGCTTCGGTGACAATATGCGGGAAGTGGCTGTTACCGAGGGCGATAAGGTAGAAGTCCAGACCAAGCTGGGGTGGCAGGTGAATACCTGGGCCGTGGGAGACCTGGTAAAGGTTATGCACGAAGTCACCGACGCCGAGATCGACGCTCTGATGGAAGTCTACAAGGCCAATTACGACATTGCTACCGATAATATTGAGGCAATCCGCTATCAGGCCCGGGAAGAAATCGCCATGAAGAAGATGCTGGATGCGAATGGCTGCAAAGCCTTTACCAACACTTTCCAGGACCTGTATGGCATGGAGCAACTCCCCGGCCTGGCCTCCCAGCACTTGATGGCCCAAGGCTATGGCTACGGGGGGGAGGGTGACTGGAAGGTTTCCGCCATGACCGCCATTATGAAAGCCATGGGCGAAAATGGCAACGGCGCGTCCGCATTCATGGAGGACTATACCTATCATCTGGTGGAGGAACAGGAGTATTCCTTGGGCGCTCACATGTTGGAAGTCTGCCCCAGCCTGGCGGCGGGCAAGCCCCGGATCGAGACCCATCATCTGGGCATTGGCATGAACGAGAAGGATCCTGCCCGGCTGGTGTTTGAGGGCAAGGAGGGCGACGCCATTGTAGTGTCCCTGATTGACATGGGCGGCCGTCTGCGCCTGATCTGCCAGGATATTCACTGTGTCAAGCCCATTATGCCCATGCCGAATCTTCCGGTGGCTCGGGTTATGTGGCAGGCCGAGCCCAGCCTTACCACCGGCGTGGAGTGCTGGATCACAGCAGGTGGAGCCCACCATACTGTTCTTTCTTATGATGTTTCTGCTGAGCAGATGAAGGACTGGGCACGGATGATGGACATTGAGTTTGTACATATCACAAAGGATACGACTGTGGATGCTTTGGAAAAAGAGCTGTTCCTGAACGACCTGGCATGGAAGCTGAAATAAGGTGATTGTATGCTGGAAAACCTAAAAGAAATCGTATGTAAGGCCAATCTGGAACTGCCAAAATACGGCCTGGTGACCTTCACTTGGGGCAATGTGTCGGGCGTAGACCGGGAAAAGGGCTTGATGGTCATTAAGCCCAGCGGTGTGGAGTACGACAACATGACACCTGAGGATATGGTGGTCGTGTCCTTAGCTACCAGCGAGAAGGTGGAGGGCAAGTGGAAGCCCTCCTCCGACACGGCTACTCATGTGGCGCTGTACAACGCCTTCCCCAATATCGGCGGCGTAGTGCATACTCATTCCCGATGGGCAACCAGCTGGGCTCAGGCTGGAAAGAGTATCCCCGCTTACGGCACTACCCATGGCGACTATTTCTATGGAGAAATTCCATGCACCCGTTTGATGACGGCGGAGGAAATTGCAGGAGAGTATGAGATGGAAACAGGAAATGTGATCATCGAGACCTTCCGAGGGAAGTCTGCTGACGATATTCCTGCTGTCCTGGTACATTCCCATGGTCCCTTCGCGTGGGGAACCGACCCGCACAATGCCGTTCACAATGCAGTAGTGCTGGAGGAATTGGCGTTTATGGCATTCCATACTGAGGCTTTGACACCTGATATCCCGTCCATGCAGCAGGAGTTGCTGGATAAGCATTATCTGCGGAAGCACGGTAAAAATGCCTATTATGGGCAGGGCTAAGCAGGAAAATAATGACAGAATATACATCTTAGTGATGTAAATTCCGGAGGAATCATTGAAAAAAAGACAAACGGCTGGTTTATGCTGGCTGAAATATTTGGATATAGGGGAACATCTCAAAATACCTTCGCTTCTTTATCTGGCGCAGGCAGCGAATCCGCTGCTTGCGCCTTTAAAATTTTCGACACCGCTCTGCAAAGTTCGCTATCAAATAATGGCGGTTTTTGCAGAACGGTGTCGCTTTTTCTGCAAGAAAACGGCACGGTTCAACATAGATATAGAAAATATCATGAAATATGTCGCGTTTCGAATCATTGCGCCAGCATTTTTAGAGAGAATTCGCGGTCCTCCTTCTGGAATTTGGTTCCAACATCAAATTTTACAAAAGGAGGTCTGCAAAATGGCAGATAAGGAAAAGTACATGATCAAAGTTGAGGGGAAACTGGTCGAAGTATCCTCGGAGGTTTACTATGCCTATTTCCGTATGGAGCGGCAGGAGCGCTGGCAGGAGGAAAAACAGCAGGGGCATGCTGTAGTGTCTTATGATGCCTTGGATGACGGTGAAACGGTTGGAATGGAAGCCGTTCCGGATTTGTCCAGCCCCAGTTTGGAAGAAATGGCAATTTCGCAGGACATAAATACAAGACTTCACCATGCAATAGCCGCCCTTCCGAGAGCTGAAAGAGAGCTGATCCAGGCGATTTACTTTGAGGGAATGTCTGAGAGGGATTATGCGAAGTAAAAGGGAATCAGCCAAAGGGGGGCTAACAAACAGCGCAGAAAAATCCTGTCGAAGTTAAGAATGTTTTTGGATATTATGGGAAGTTTTTGATTTTTAGTTCTCACGATGCTTCTGAAACTGGATAAGTAGTGAGGGGAACTTTTCTGAACCATCAGAAAAAGCCTTTCATGTACCTTCTCAAGTGCATATCCAGAAGCGGAACTACATTCGCTGGTGTGCCATGTACAGACAGAGAATTGGCAAGCGACATTGGAGAATCGCGCGATGACCCACCTGTGCAGGGCAACTGCATCAATGCGGCAAGGAAGGTGGATAGCGGGTCCGTTCGTCCAGAAAGCAGGCCGTGGCCGACCTGTCTTGCGATGACAGCACCAGCGTTGGTACTCCTGCCCAGCCACAGCTACACGCAATGGGGGCAGCTCGGAGAGATCCTCGGAGGGGTGAGATTCCCGTGACGCGCAGCCAAGCGCGGTTTCCGTTTCTGCCCTGAAATGACTTTAAGGTCATTTCGTGCCTGGGGGAGTAGTGTCAGGAATACAGGCAGACAATGAATAATCAAATTTCAGAAGGAACCGCCCTGCGTTTGCGGAAGCAGATCAGCAGGGCGGTTTTTTACATATAGGAGAAAACTATGAGTGTAAACGCAAATTACTGTGGTATCGTTATATTACTTCGCCAACTGGTGAAGAACGGTTATTGCACAATAAATGAAGCAACCAGGATTGCCGCACTGATTGCAAGGCAGACTGGTGCAGATATAAAATTGCCAATTAGTTGACCATTAGATTGTCCATTAATGTGAATAGCTTTGTAAGGGAGTGTGTGCCATAATGTGTTGCTAACAGGAGGTGGCAACATTGGCAACGGCACAGGACAATCTGGCGCGAAAACATATTTACATACCCGCTTCACAGCCGGAAGCAGTCGCTTTGCGTGTGGCCGCCTATTGCCGTGTCAGTACGAATTCGGATGACCAGCTGAACAGCTTTGCTGCGCAGCAGACCCATTATCATGACCTGATCAGAAACCATGACGGATGGGAACTGGTTGAGGTTTATGCGGATGAGGGCATCACCGGTACCTCCGCCAAGAAACGAAAGGATTTTCAACGGCTTCTTGCAGATTGCCGAAAAGGACGAATCTCATTGCAATGAGCATATCCGCTGTCCTGGTTGACGGCAATGGAAGAGTCAGAATCAGGCTGAAAAACGATCAGATTATTAAAAGAGGTGAGTGAAATGAACGATCTCCACAGAACAGTAACGATTATCCCTGCAAAGTTACTGGAAGAACGGCAGGCTATGAAGCGGCAGCTTCGGGTTGCTGCCTACTGCCGTGTGTCTACAGAGGAAGAAGAACAGCAATCCAGCTATGAAGCCCAGTGCAGCTACTACACGGACAAAATCATGACCAATCCCGAGTGGACCATGGCTGGGATTTTTGCGGATGAGGGAATCACGGGAACCTCCACAAAAAATCGTGATGACTTCAACCGTATGATTCGCAAATGCAAAGCCAAAAAGATTGACCTGATCCTAACAAAATCCATCTCCCGCTTCGCAAGAAATACCCTGGATACCATCAACTACACCCGGATGCTCCGGGCCATGGGAATAGGGATCTACTTTGAAAAGGAAAATATCAATACCCTGGATATGGACAGTGAAATGCTGATTACCATGCTGGGCGCTTTTGCTCAGGCGGAAAGCGAGTCCATCTCCCGGAATGTGGCCTGGGGCAAGCGGCAAGCGATCCGGGAGGGAAAGGTGTACGTGAATTTTAAGCGCCTATATGGATACAACCTCCGTGAGGATGGCACTCCGTGTATTGATGAGGAAAAAGCGGCAGTGGTGCAGTTCATATTCCAGCGATACAAACTGGGCGACAGCCCCCGGATCATTGCGGGCAAGTTGGACGAAAAGAGTATCCTGAATCCGTCCGGCGGTCAAAAGTGGGAACCTGCAACCATTAAGGCAATCCTCAAAAATGAGAAATACTGTGGAGATGTCCTTGGACGGAAAACCTTCAAGGAAGGCGTCATTGGGGGAAAGGTACAGAAGAATACCGGGCAGCTTCCACAGGTGCTGGTGCAGGGCAATCATCCCGCAATTATCAGCCGGGAACTGTTCTATGCGGTACAGGAGGAAACAAAGCGGCGGACTGCGGCGAAAAGTCCCTCAGCCAAATCCCCCACAGGCCGGTCCAGCTATGCAAGCAAATATGCCCTTTCAGAGCGCCTTGTATGCGGAGAATGCGGAACGCTGTACCGCAGATGTACTTGGAACAGCAAGGGGGAAAAACGAATTGTCTGGCGCTGTGTGAGCCGTTTGGATTACGGAAAGAAATACTGCCATCACTCCCCCACAATGGAGGAAAGCGCCCTCCAAAGTGCGATTATGGAAGCAATCAATTCCTGTATGGCGCCGAAGCAGACGCTGGTGGAGCAAATCACGGATGCGGTGTGGCAGGAGCTGGCCCCATCCGGAGATAATACAATGACCCTGGGAGAGGTGAAACGAAGGATTGAGGAGCTGACGGCGGAATTCGATCAGCTGCTGGAACTGGATGCCTGTGGTAATGAAGCCGACAGGAGGTTTGCAGAAATTGCCCGGGAGATGGCAGAACTGAAACGGCAGCAGGAGTACCTTGCCGCCCAGCTCCGGAATAACAAGGCAGCACAGGAGCGTGTGCATAATATTGAGGCTGTGCTGGTTCAGGCAGATCACCACATGACCCAATGGGATGAAGAAATGATCCGGCAGCTTATACATACGGTAAAAGTGATTTCTGCCGATCATATCAGGGTGTACCTGAATGACGGAACGGAGATTGATCAGGAGGTGCATCCCCAATCAGGAAGTAAATGAATTAACCATGGGTAGTCTGTTCGATGGAATCGGTGGATTTCCTCTTGCGGCGGTGCGCAATGGCATCCGGCCGGTGTGGGCCAGCGAAATTGAAGCCTTTCCAATTGAAGTAACCAAGCTGCGGTTCCCCGATATGATACATGTGGGGGACATTACAAAACTGAACGGCACGAAACTGCCGCCGGTAGATATCATCACCGGGGGCTCCCCCTGTCAGGACCTTTCTGTCGCTGGGGCGCGAGCCGGTCTAGCTGGCGCTCGTTCCGGCCTGTTTATGGAACAAGTCAGAGTAATAAAGGAGATGAGAGCAGCTGATATACAGCGAGGAAGATCAATTAAGCATATACGACCTAGATTCGGAGTTTGGGAAAATGTTCCTGGAGCTTTCTCCAGCGGATCCCCCAAAGGGGAGGATTTCCGGATTGTCCTCGAAGAATTCCTCCGAATTAGTTTCGATTCCGTTTATGTCCCTGGACCTTACACCGGGCGCTGGGAATCTGCTGGACGAATTCTATTGGGAGATACTTTCTCCCTGGCGTGGAGGATCTTCGATTGTCAATACTGGCCCGGCACCCCCCAACGGCGCCGCCGGATCTATCTTGTGGTCGATTTTGGAGGCGAAACCGCACCCCAAATACTATTTGACCAGGAAAGCCTGCCTCGGGATTTTACGCCGTGCGTCCGAACGGGGAAAGCCTCTGCCGGAGCAACTGCGGATTGCTCTTGAAATCCAGGCTGGATTCCGGGAGGGCGATCACCAGCCCAATATGAGCAGAGCAGTGGCATTCGCTGCCAACCAGCGGAATGAGGTACGGGATCTGCATGATGTAAGCGGTGCATTGGGCGCCCAGCCGGGTATGAAGCAGCAGACCTTTATCGCCAACGGCGGTGTACCCAAGGGAAATGGGGACTGTATTCTGACAGAGAATGTGCATACAGCCCTTTCTGCCGGAGGGGGTCAGGCCGGTCAGGGGTGCCCTTGCGTATTAGCGGCAGGGTTCTGCGGGGAGTCTTCCAAGAGCGCCCGGGGAATCGGCTATCAGGAAGAATGCGCCCCAACGCTGAAGGCAGTGGAGAAAGGTCCCAGCGTCATGTGTCTGAATGATCAGGGCGGACAGGTTATGGACTGCACAGAGAATATCACCGGGACCCTTCGGGCCCAGATGCACAGCCATCAGCCGCTGATTCTGGAATCCAATCAGGAGCATGCACGAGTACGAACAGATGGTATATCTCCAACGCTTTCTGCCTCCATGGGCATGGGTGGAGGGTATGTGCCCATGTTATTTGAAAACCATGGCATTGATGCCCGATACACCGGGCCCCATGAAGTTTCTCCAACAATCTCAGCCCGATGCGGTACGGGCGGAAATAATGTTCCCCTGGTGGAAGAACCACCGACAGCTTTCTGCATATCCGGAAACATTGTTGACCGGAAACCTCATAATGGCGGCAATGGACTTGGGATCAATGAAGATGTGGCATTCTCTCTGACAACGGCGGATCGCCACGCGGTCTTCAGCCGCCAGCGGGTGGATGTGTTCACGGAGAATGAAGTTGTCTGCACGGAAAGCGCACGGCAGCATAAGGATGCCACAGATCTGGTGATCCAGCCTCCTGCTGACGAGGAGGAATCGTGTATCCTGCGCGGCACCAACCTGATTCGCCGCCTGACGCCCCTTGAGTGCGAGCGTTTGCAGGGTTTCCCGGACGGGTGGACAAACATCCCAGGAACTTCGGATTCCGCCCGTTACAAAGCCCTGGGGAACAGTGTGACCATCCCCTGCGTGGAGTACGTCATGCGGGGAATCGCAATCATCCTCCGCAGCGAGCACAGGAGGCGAGTCTGGATTGTGATTCTCATTGTTGCTGTTGAAAGCACAAGCGCCGGAATCTGAATGAAACCGGCGCCTCTGCTGATTATTTGATTTCCTGTTCGACGTTATCAAAGAGATCGTCATCAAAGAATTGCCGCAAGGTGATTCCCAGCCCGTCGCAGAGCTTCTGCAGGGAAACGACACCGGGGTTCTTGCTCTTAGAGTTGAGCATGCTGTAAACCGTGGAGGGGGACACTCCCGCACTTCCGGCAAGGGCATTAATGGCGATGCCTCTTTCATTACACAGAGCCAGAATCCTGGCGGCGACTGCTTCTTTGGCGTTCATAAAACATCATCCTTCTGTTCGATATATCGCTGACTGTATTCTATAAAAAGTTGGGATATATCGAGTGGGATATATCGCAATTATGTGAAGCCTGTGGTAAAATATGCGATATATCGTAAAGCGAGGAGGAAGTTATTTATGGATTTGAGAGCGAAAACCTGCTGCTTTACCGGGCACAGGAGCCTAAGCAGCGAGGAAAAGTTGAGGGCCACTGTTCGTTTACGCAGGGTGATTGAGGAACAGATCAAGGCTGGGATTGTGTTTTATGGAGCCGGAGGCGCGAGGGGGTTCGATGCGCTCGCCGCGCAGACTGTTCTGGACATGAAAAAAGAATACCCTCAGCTGCGCCTGATTCTGGTGCTGCCCTGTGAGGATCAGACCAGAAGATGGTGCAGTGAGGATATTGCAGTTTATGAGGACATTATGCGCAGAAGCGATAAGGTTGTGTATGTGTCTCGGGAATACACCCCGGACTGCATGCATCGGCGCAACCGCCATCTGGTGGATCAGAGCGGAACCTGTATCTGCTACCTGACAAGAAGCTCTGGAGGAACGGCCTATACCGTGGATTGCGCCCGGAAGAAGGGGCTTCACGTTATCAATATTGCAAACGACTTTTAAGCAGACAGCTTTTCGGATATTACATTCTCTCACATTTTTTGGATGAGTTTCGGTGTGGGAGAATTTCCATAGGTGAGAAGGTCCGGCCCAATGACCGGCTCCTCTCACCTTTTCTTTTTACAATCAAAATCACTATGGAGGTAATCATCATGGGACAACAGAACGCATTATCCAGGCGTCAGTTTAAGGAAACAGAATTCAATGGAAAAGATTACAAGTTCAATTTGCAGCCCGGAGAATTCGTTGCCACCATCGACTGCAAGCGGTGGGGCAAACGGAAGAGGCTGATCACCTACATGACCTTTGCGGATGGCCGCAGAGTGGTGGCCCCGACCTGGCCCCGGAGCCGGTATGAGGGGCTGGCAAATATGGAGGTCGGCTCCAAAATCCGTGTGCTGTATGAGGAGAACCGAAGCGGAACGCTCTGTATCCGTCGTGCAGTTCTTCTGGGGGAGCCAAGTGAGATAATCTCAAGATCGGTATTGATTCAGCTTATGGAGCAGCGCGGTTGACAGGCCGGTTTTGAAGCGGTAGAATGGGGAATCATAGCTTGCGAGGTGATTCTTCGTGTGCGGTAGGTTTTTTGCACCGGAAGATGACAGCATCCAAATGATTCGTGCCATTGTGGAGTATCTGGAACACCGCAATGTAAAAGCCAAGACAGGGGATGTATTTCCGGGGGATATCGCAGCTGTGGTTGCCAGCAACAGGCACTTGGAGCCGCAGCCCTTTGCCATGGAGTGGGGATATCACCTCTCCGATGGAAAGCGGATCATCAATGCCAGGAGCGAAACCGCTGCCCAGAAAGCCATGTTTGCCGATGGCATTCGCCAGCGCCGGTGTCTGATCCCGGCACAGCATTACTATGAGTGGGAAAAGGCAGATGGCCGGAAAGTGAAGTATGCCATTGAGCCAAAGGATTCGGATGGATTCTTTCTTGCGGGGATTTATCGGCTCGAAGCAGGGAGACCGGTGTTCACAGTTCTGACTAGGGATGCGGCAGAGGATATCACTTTCATCCACGAACGAATGCCGGTGATCCTGCCTAGTGAGGCAACCTCAGATTGGCTGAATCCCAAATTCCATGGCGAGGATATTTTGAAAGCTGCGATAACCCAAATGAAATATGAGGCTTGCTGAGATGACGGCGCATGACCATTGTGTGTTATGCGTCGTTTCCTTATATCGGGACATGAGAAAACCACATTGGGGTACACTATGAGAAAATGATATTGAGGTGTTTCACATGGCAGTATCCCACAGAGGGGCAATTTCTTTTGGTATGGTGCATATCCCGGTTGGACTGTACACCGCAACCCAGGACAACGACATCCTTTTCAACCAGCTGTGCAAGGAGGATGGCAGCCGGGTGAAGTACAAGAAGGTCTGTTCCGGCTGCGGTAAGGAGATCGGCGCGGGAGATATCGTTAAAGGTTTTGAATATGAGAAAGGGAAGTATGTGACCCTGACGGACGATGATTTTGAAAAGGCCAAGTCCAAAAAAGATAAGACCATTCACATCCTCCATTTTACCGACCTACAAAATATCCGGCCCATCTACTATGATAAGACCTACCATGCTGTCCCGGAGCAGGGCGGGGATAAGGCCTTTGAGCTGCTGCACCGGGCCATGAAGGAGGAAAACAAGGTGGCTGTCGCCAAGACAGTCATGGGCACCAAGGAGAAGCTGCTGGCGCTGATCCCCACGGAGGACGGTATCCTGGTGGAGACCCTGTTCTTTGCGGAGGAGGTCAAAGAAGTACCCAAGGAGTTAGGCCATCCTCAGGTGCAGGAAGCAGAGTTGACCATGGCGAAAACGCTCATCAATGCCATGGTGCAGCCTTTCCAGCCGGAGCAGTACCATGACGAGTATAAGGCCAAGCTCTGGGAGATCATCAACAAGAAAATTCAGGGCAAGGAGATTACGGCCCCGGCGGAAAACATCCAGGTCAATGTGATCGATATCATGGAGGCTTTGAAGCAGAGTCTTGCAAGGGTAAAATCCAATGGGTGACTGGTTTCAAGACAAAGGCATCAAGCCCATGCTCATTGGCGCGGAAGGGGAGGCATTCGACTCTCCCGACTACCTGTATGAACTAAAGTTGGACGGGGAGCGGTGTATTGCCTATCTGGATGTCGAGGGAACAGACCTGCAGAACAAGCGAAATATGAAAATGCTTCTCAAGGTTCCGGAGCTATCCGAGATTCATACGCAGGTCAAATGCCGCTGCATCCTGGATGGGGAATTGGCGGTGATCCACGATGGTAAGCCGGACTTCTTTCTTATCCAGCGGCGCTCCATGATGTCCAACCCTGTGAAAATTCAGCTGGAAGCGCAGCGGCATCCTGCCTGCTTTACCGCTTTTGATATTCTCTATTATGAAGATCATCCTGTTACGGACCTGCCGCTGACGGAGCGGAAGAAGCTGCTGGAATCCGTAATTAAGGAGGAATCCCCGCGCTTTGCATGTCCCGGTGGATTGAGGGACAGGGGATTGCGTTCTATGAACTGGCGAAGGCTCAGAATTTGGAGGGGATCGTTGCAAAACGGAAAGACAGCAGGTATTATTGTGATAAGCGCACCAAGGACTGGATCAAGTGCAAATTTCTGAAGGATTCTGATTATGTGGTCTGCGGCTATATCCCCAAGGAGAACCACATGACCAGCCTTGTTCTGGGGCAGTACCGGGGTGGGCAGCTCGTATATAAAGGCCATGTTACCCTTGGCGTGGTCGGGGAAGCGTTTCAAAAGATTCGCTCTATCCCCAATTTACAGGAACCACCAATGGATGTTCCAGAAGGAAATGAACATGCAATCTGGGTGCAGCCCAAACTGGTATGCACCGTGAAATATATGATGAAAACCGAATCGGGGAGTCTTCGCCAGCCGGTATTTAAGGGCTTGCGGGAGGATAAACTACTGAAAGAATGTGAGGAGGATTGAAATGGCGAACCGATTGAAACAGGAAAAGTCGCCGTATCTTATGCAGCATGGGGAGAATCCCGTGGACTGGTATCCCTGGTGTGAAGAAGCGTTCCAGAAAGCGGCGAAAGAGGATGTGCCGGTCTTCTTAAGTATCGGGTATTCCACCTGCCACTGGTGCCATGTGATGGCCCATGAATCTTTTGAGGATTCGGAAGTAGCAGACCTTCTGAACCGTGAATTCATCAGCATAAAGGTGGACCGGGAGGAGCGCCCGGACATCGATGCGGTGTATATGTCCGTGTGTCAGGCGATGACCGGCTCCGGTGGATGGCCCCTGACGATCTTCATGACCCCGGAGCAGAAACCATTCTTCGCGGGGACGTATTTCCCCAAGAACGGTGGCTATGGACGATTTGGTCTCATGGAGCTGCTGGAACGGGTAGCCGATCTCTGGAAAACTAACCGGGAGGAGCTGCTGCGGGCGGGGAACCAGATCACCGTGGCGATCAATCGAGAACAGACGTGCAACGGACAAAAACCCAACCGTAGTCTGGTGGAACGGGCATACGGTCAGCTTGCACAGCGGTTTGACCACAAATGGGGCGGCTTTGGTGGAGCGCTCAAGTTCCCGACGCCCCACAATCTGTTGTTTCTCCTGCGGTACGCCGATGTAACGCAGGAATCCAACGCCATGAAAATGGCGGAGGTCACGCTGGAGGACATGGCAAGAGGCGGTATCTTTGACCAGATCGGCGGCGGCGTTTCCCGGTACTCCACGGATGAAATGTGGCTGGTGCCACATTTTGAGAAAATGCTCTATGACAATGCCCTGCTGCTGATTGCTTATGTCAAAGCCTACCAGTATACCAGGCGGGGGTGCTTTGCGGATACGGCCCGCCGAACTGCCCGGTATCTTCTGCGGGAACTGACCAGCGAAGAAGGCGGCTGCTACTGCAGTCAGGATGCGGACAGCGACGGCGTGGAAGGGAAATACTATGTGTTCACTCCGGAGGAAGTCAAGGCTGTTCTGGGAGAAGCGGACGGTGCAGAATTTTGCCGCCTGTATGATATCACCCAATCTGGTAACTTTGAGGGAAAGAGCATCCCTAACCGAATTCATACTTCGGAGGATGGTTGGGACATGGATGATTCCAGGTTAGAAAAGCTGTATGACTACCGCCTGAATCGAACGAAGCTCCACAAGGACGATAAGATTCTGCTTTCCTGGAACGCCTGGGCCATGATCGCACTGGCGAAGGCAGGGCAGGCTTTAGAGGAACCTTCTTATCTGGATGCTGCTATCCACATCCAACAGTTTATTGAAAGCAAAATGGTGACGGAAAATGACCGCCTGTATCTGCGCTATAGGGATGGGGAGGAAGCCTATGTCGGGCAGCTGGAGGACTATGCAGTCTATGCCCTGGCCCTGCTGGAACTGTACCGGGTTACCTTTGATACCAAGTTTCTGAAAGCTGCAATCCATAGGGCAAAGCAGATGGTGGAGTTGTTCGAGGACACGGAAAAGAGTGGCTACTTCATGACGGCTTTCGATGGGGAGCAGCTGATCGCCCGTCCCAAGGAAACCTATGACGGAGCGATGCCTTCCGGCAACAGCGTGGCAGCCATGGTGCTGCAAATCCTGGCATCCTTGACAGGAGAAACAGAGTGGCAGGCTGCAACTGACCGCCAGCTTTCTTTCCTTGCCGGGGAGATCGGGGAATATCCTTCCGCCAGCTGCTTTGGCGTGCTGGCTATGATGGACGCCCTGTATCCCCACCGGGAACTGGTCTGTGCCACAAGTGACGGACTGCCTGATGAATTGAAGAACTATCTGAAGTTGCACCCATCAGATGATCTGCAGGTGCTTCTGAGAACCAAGGAGAATGCGGATGTGCTTTCAAGGTGCGCCCCGTTTACCAAAGAGTATCCCATCCCTGAGCAGGGAACCATGTATTATCTCTGTGAGAACGGTGCCTGCAAAGCACCCGTACCGGATTTCTCACAATTGAATCTATAAAAATACTGAGGGAAGGCCAGCTGGTTTTCCCTCAGTATTCTTACACAAAAGTGACTTTCGAAGTATTCAGTAATATGTTATCCTCGAAAAGGAAGAAATCATTGTATGAGGGGTACTCATGGATTATCCGAACCGGGATAGAAAAACTTACTCAACGCCAAGTATGCATACGGCGGCAGCCAGCGGCAGCTGGCGCGGAGCTGAACGGCAGCGGTGCGGTGCCAGCGGCAGCAGCTTGATATAGTCTACGAATCCCTCATAATAGTGGTATCCGCGACAGCGGAAATACATTATTAGGAGGGTAATAGATGTTAGACTACAAAGACATCATTACAAAACACTACGCTTTGGGTATGAGCGGTATGGCAATCGCTAAGTCGCTCAACGCCAGCCCCTCGGGTGTCAATGATTTCCTGCGTGCATTCAAGGAATGCAAGACCCTCGACTATCCTCTCCCTCAGGGAATCACCAACTATGGCATTGCAGAGGCGGTCTATGGGAAAAGCCCGGCAATTTTCGGTCGGGATCTCAGCTATGAGATGCCGGACTATGAGACAGTTGCCAAGGAAATGTCATCTCGAAAGAACATGACCCTTGTGGTTCTCTGGAATCGATATTCCAAGCGCTGCCGGGATTGTGGACTGAAGTCTTACTCGTATCGGCAGTTTTGCGAGAACTATGCCAAGTGGTGCGAGGAAAACAAGGAAACGCTGCATTTTAACGCAGTTATCGGCCAGAAGATGGAAGTGGACTTTGCCGGGAAAACCTTTCAGA
>CAMGIN010000015.1 GCA_946056135.1 uncultured bacterium
GTGCTGTGATTTAGACATAGAAATACCCCCTAAAATAGACTTTGGATATTTCCATTGTCTACTTTAGGGGGATCATATCAGGGTTTTATACGGATTCTCTTTTAAAACCTTTCATCTCTTCCTGATGAAAGGTTTTAAACTTAGAGAATCATATGAGACGAAATCTTTGACTTTCTAGCGTGAAAATCAAAGATTCGGCAACGCCGATAGGCGGTGCCTTCTCGATAAAAATGATAGATTTTAATCGAAAAATAGTTTTAGAACACAATCTCTCGCCCAAAACCGCAAAAAGCAGTTTTTGAGATCGCCTGTAATTTGTGCATACAGGAATATTAATCCGCAGCCATTTCCAGAAGCACGGCACACAGCTGATCGCCGAAAGCATCTGTACTGAGGATTGTGTCTCCCGGCAAATGCAATTCCTCCGTTGCATACCGACGTTCCAGCAGGATCTGGCAGGCTTTATCCACCCGCCGCGCCAGCTCTGCCTCATTCAGCGAATAGCGCAGCAGCATGGCAACAGCGGAAAAAATACATACTGGGCAAACCGTTCCCTGACCAATCAGGGCTTCATTGGGGTTGTGGAGTTGGTTGGGCGTATAAATTCCTCTGCCATCCGGCGCCAGCTCTGCGGAACCAAACAGACATGGTGTGCCGCTGAGCTGGGTCAATTCGTCCGCTATAATATCTCCATAGGCATTGCTGGCAAGAATCACGTCGAACACACCGGGTTCCCGGATTACATCCATAGATGCAGTATCTACATATCGGTTTTCCAAAATCACTCCTGGATAATTGGCGGACAGTTCGATGACCTTTTGCCGCCATAGTGCACTTGAAGCCAGTACATTGGCCTTATCCAGACTGGTCACCTTATTCTTTCGGTGCTTCGCCCTGCGAAAGGCATAGCTGGCGGTTTTCGCAATGATAGACTCATTGTAGTATTCCAAATCGCTGGCTTCCCGCCCCGATTCACCTGTACCGACGATGTGCTTTCCTGCCAACATACCGCTACTGACATCCCGAACCATTAAAATATCAAAGCCATCTTTGATAATGGATTCCTTCAGAGGGGAGAATGCTTTCAGTTCAGGCAGAAGCCTGACCGGGCGCAGGTTAGTGCAGACTTGGAGACCCTGCCGCATTTTCATCAGAGCTTGTTCCGGTTTCTTCTCCCGGGGCAGGTTCTGGTATTTTTTTGCTCCGATATTTCCGAACAGGACTGCCTGACACTCCAGCGCCTCATCCAGAACCTCTTTCGGTATCGGATCTCCACATTCATCAATACTTGCGCCGCAGGCTTTGAGAATGTGGAGATCAAAGTGAACATTGGGTGCAGCGGAGCGTAGATTCGTAAATTCCTCCAGAGTATGGAAAAGTTTTATCGCCTGATCTGTCAGTTCGGGACCAACACCATCCCCCGGAATAATTGCAATCGGATATTTGAGCATAATTTCTCCTCTCCTTGGCGGAAATACCGGATGCGCTTGGGGTGCATCCGGTATCTATTCTTTTATTTCCTGCGCGTCTTTCTTCGTGCTTCCGCTTCCTCCCAAAGCTGTCTGTCCTCGTCTGTTTCCAGAATCAGCTGAGGAATCATGGTGGGACGTCCATCGTCGCCAATGGCAACATAGTTGAATACTGCGCTTCCAGCATGTCCCAACGAAACACCATTTCGTTCTGTCTCAGTATCCAACTGAACAACAAAAGAGCTGCGTCCGGTGTAGGTAATCCGCCCACGGATCACCACCGTTTCCCCGGCGCATATGGGGCGGCTGAAGGTTACGTTTTCAATGGAAACAGTCATGATTTTTCCCTTGACCAAGCCCAATCCCACGATGCCGGAGAACTCATCGTAAATGCTCAGCAATGCACCACCGAACATGGTTCCATTGGGATTGAGCATATTGGGCATGACCACCCGGCGCAGTACCATTTCCGTCTGTGAAGCGGGCATTGGAGTAAGTTGACACATATTGGGCCTCACTTATCCCACGCAAAGCCATCCCACACCAGCTTGCCGGTGTAATGCTTTGCTATTTCCTCCCCGCGCAGCACACGGAGCGCTCCGGCAGCCATGGCTTCCATCTCAAACTCGCCGGGATAAGCGGTTACGGGAGCGATCCAGCCGCAGTACTGCTTCAGCTGCTGCACCAGATCCTTACTGTGAACCATGCCGCCTCCCAGCAGAATGCCGTCAACCTTACCTTCCAGCACAGAAGCCATGGAGCCAATGCCCTTGGCGATCTGATAGATCATGGTGTTCCACACCATCTCAGCCTTCTTGTCCCCGGCTGCCGCGCGATTGGTTAGTTCGATAGCATCGGAGATTCCCACCTGAGATACGAAACCGCCGGTCTTGGTACAAAGTGCCTTGACCTCTTTCAAATCCTTACCCTTGAGGTAGTTCAGCAAATTGGCCACGGAAATGCTGCCGCAGCGGGTAGGTGCCATGGGGCCTTCACCGCCGACGATGTCATAGCCATCCACCATTCTGCCGCCACGGTGGGCAGAAACAGACACCCCGCCGCCAATATGGCAAACAACGAAATTACAGTCTTCATATTTCTTACCAAGCGTCTTTGCGTGACGGATTGCCGTCTCCTTCAGGTTCAGCGCATGCAGGTGGATGATCCGGTAGACGCCGTCAATTCCGGTCATACGGGCCAGATCTTGTAACTCATCCACATCGGGGGGATTGACAACAAATGCCTTGGCGCCATGCTGCTGTGCCAAAGCATTGGCAATCTGTGGACCAAGCTGCGCCGGATGCTGCACTCCGTTTGCTCCCTTTGTGGCGTGATCCAGCAGCAGATCATCAACAACGTAGGTACCGCCCTCCATTGCCAACAGGCCGCCGCCTCTACCTACGAATGCGTCCACACCGTCCAGAGTAATTCCGCTGTCCGCCAGAAGGCTGTTAATGGTTTCCATCCGGTAGGGCATCTGCTCGGAAATGCCGTGATATTCTGCCAGTGCTGCGGCATCATGGCTTACATTTTTGGAGAAGAGGCATGTTTCATCCTGGAACAGAGCAATTTTAGTTGAAGTGGAACCGGGATTAATTGCAAAAATTTTCATATAGTTTCCCCTTTTTCTTATGATCCAGTAGATTTCGTTTTCTTGTTCATCATACGGTAAAGAACCGCTAACAGAATACCTGCCAGATTCAGTCCGCAGGCAATCAGGAATGCAGGCTGATAAATCCCATAGGAAGCATAAACATTACGCATAATGGTAGGACCAAAATAGCCAGCTGCTGCAAACCCGATGAACATAATACCGTAGTTTACACTGTTGTTTTTTGCACCGAACTGATCCGCTGTAAAGCCCGGGAATACACCCATAAACGCACCGAAACACAAGCCAACGAGGGCAATACCTGCATAGAAAGTAACCAGCGTGCCCTTTCCGGCGGTGTATAGAATCAGCAGCCCAGCAATAGAGAGAACGCAGCTGGCGCTCAGCGTGTTAATGCGGCCAATTTTGTCAGAAATCGAACCGGCCAGAATGCGTCCGACAGCATTGAAGAGTGCCAGAATAGACACCGCAGCAGCGGCGGATGCCGCACTCATGCCGATCATATTCTGTGCGATGGCGGAAGCCTGAGAAATAATCATCATTCCGCAGAAGGCACCGCAGGTCAGCAGAAGAATCATCACATAGAAAATCGGACTTGCCAGCATACCCTTCCAATCCTTTCCCTGGTCAGCAGACTGACCGGGAGCAGCGCTTGGCGCTGCCCAGCCTGCCGGGATAAAATCCGCGGGGCATTTTGTGACAAAGAAAGAACAGATGGTAATGATGACGAGGAATGCGGCGCCAACACAGAAAAACGCTGTTGTAACGCCGGAAGTCTCCATGATAACCGTGATCACAGGCGGAATCAGCACGGAACTGAAACCGTAGCTGGCAGTGGTCAGGCCACCGATCAATCCCCTCTTATCAGGGAAAAACTTGACACAGCTGGAAACCGTGCAGCCATAGGCCATGCCCAATCCCAGCCCGCCAATCAACCCATATGTCAGAATCAGCATGCTGACACTGGTGGCAAAGGAGGACAGAATCATACCGCCTCCGAACATAATCCCGCCCACAAGAATGACCTTGCCGGGACCGAACCTGTCGTTAAACCACCCACCGGAAATCATGGTGATGGGTCCAACGGAGTTGGCTACTGTGTAAACAATCGCCAGATCCCCAGTGGTAATTTGGGTTCCTGTGACTGTAGTCAGATGCTCCGCCATTGCCGACGCAAATACACTCCAGGCATATACGGAACCCAGGCACAAATTGGCCAGGCAGCAAGCCGCCAGAATGAGCCATCTCTTTTTATTCAAATCCATAGTTTACTCCTCAGGACCCGCGCAGCAGAATCCAAAGCGGTACCACTTATGATGCTCCGGCACAATCAGTGCCGCTCCGGGATTTTTCTCCCGGCAGGCTGCCTCCAGGGCTTTCATATAGCGCGGGAAACTGAATTTTCCGTCAACAACAAACGCCTTTTTATTGGCGTCACTCATGTCATTGAGCGAATCCGGTACAGCTTCAAACAGCTTTTCTGTGCAGTCGTAATGGTGCGGAATGATGACCTGTGTACCCATTGCGGATGTCAGCATAGCAAATTCCTCGAAGCTCTGCTTTGGGCTGACGTGCATCAGTGCGATATTGGGATTGACACCAGCAAAGCGGTTCTTCTGGTCAGGGGAAGTCATGCCGGCCCATACCAAAACGCGAGTGCCGTCATTGGTGGTAATCAGATAATTGACCAGTTCCACATT
Source organism: uncultured bacterium (assembly GCA_946056135.1). Classification (GTDB taxonomy): domain Bacteria; phylum Bacillota; class Clostridia; order Oscillospirales; family Oscillospiraceae; genus Faecousia. The sequence continues at coordinate 4,782 of CAMGIN010000015.1, forward strand.
GCCGAACCACATCATATTGTCGGGTGTTCCGTCCTGCTTTACAAAATCCCTGCCGCTGGGGCGGTAGCCCCGGGGTGATTCTGTGTGACGGCCAGTGAACACTTCAATGGTCACATCGTCAAACTGGAATTTGTCGCCGCCACGAACCGGAAATATCCGCGCGCAGTTCAGATCCTGTGCCTGACACAGGGAATCTACAGACAATGCGGGGCAGAAAATGTAGGTTCCGGGGAATTTCCTCTGTATTGTGCCTACATCCGCCGCATGGTCAAAGTGAATATGGCTCAGGCATAGATAATCACAGTACTGTATTTCATCTATTGAAATCGGCCAGCAAGGAATTCCCTTTATGTTCGCGTTCAGAAACGGGTCCAGCAAAATGTGCTTGCCGTTGGACATCTCAATTTCAAAGCCTGCGGTATTCAGCCAGCGCAGGCGAATACCGTTGTTCAGAAATTCAGCGTTCATTTTCATCTCTCCTTATACAAGTTCTTCCGGCCCTCCGCGAACGGAAAGCCGGAAGGCATCAAAACAATATGCTACACTTTAGGAGGTGAGGTTTATAGCATTAGGATTGGGAACAGCAGGCCGATCCAGATGACCATCAGCGCGCCGCCGATGCGGGTGGAGATGGAGGAGAAGGCCAGCAGTTCCATGCGGTTGCAGGCGGACAGAACCGCCAGGTCGCCGGAGCCGCCGATGTTGCAGCAGCACAGGCCGGCGGTCACACCGGTTTCAAAGCCATACAGGCCAAACAGGTGGCCGAACAGCATAGCGCCAATGAACGCCCCCAGAACGCCCAAGAAGATAACGACCAGAGCCTGAATGGAGAAGTAGGAGGTCAGATCCGTCAGTTTCAGAGACTTGATTCCAATACCGGCGATCAGAGTGGGCAGCAGAGCGCGGATCATGAAGTTCATGGCATTGGCAGTGTAATTACCCACCTTTTCATCCAGAATGCCGGTAGCCTTGATGATGATGGCAATAATGATGGACCAGGCTAGTCCGGCGATGATGCTCAGACCGGGGAGTCTGCCCAGCATGTTGCCGGCTTCATAGATAGCAAAGCACATGAAGATGCCGCCGGCAAGGGCCTTGTAGTCGTCGGTGGTGGCAGGCAGCTTCTTTTCCGCCTTGGTTTCCATGGAGACACCGGTCTTGCGAAGAATGGTGGGGTTCTCATCAGAAGATACCAAACCGGGGAATTTCTGGCAGACAGCCTTGCCCACGGCGGCCATAACCACCGCGATCACGTTGGCAATGGAAGCGTAGCACAAGAACATGCCCGCCAAGCCGGTCATATCCTGTCCGGTCAGATCGGAGTAGAGCTTGGGAATCGTGGTCATGGCGCCTGCGGAACCACCGGACATGCAGGGAGCGCCGACATTAAACAGAGCCTGTACAGGGCCATAGCCGGTGATTAGACCGCCAATCAGGCAGAACACCAGAGCACAGACCTGAGAACCGATGATAGCAGGCATATACCGGGCAGTGGCGCTCAGCAGGACCTTGCGGTCCATGACCAGAACAGCGCCGACCAGCAGGCAGGCAATGTAGGCATCCTGGAAGCCACCGTTCATCAGAACCTTTACGCCGTTCTGCAGGGATTCGGGAACCAGTCCGAAATAGTTCATAGCGGAGGCACCAAACAGAGGCAGGATGCAGGCGCCGCCCAGATACTTATTCACAAAGGGGATGTTGTCACCCAGCCAGAAGAAGATGCCGCCGACAGACATCAGGAAAGCAAAGGTGGCGATGAAGCTGGTTGCGGTCAGGCCCTCTGCCAGCTTGACGGTGGGCATCATGCCGGTATAGGTAACCAGCATCACGATGAGGAAGAAAGGCAGGAAGTGCTTCAGGCTCAGTCCACAGACCTGAAATTGGAGTTTCTTTTCGTTACTCATGAGGATTCTCCTTTTCTAATGTGTCTCTTCGTTGTTTCTATTTCTGTCCGGGCAGCAAACTGCCCGGTGTCAGACAGTTTACTGCGCCCCACCAATGAGGGCATTGAGAACGATGGACATGTACTTATCTTCCGCGGTTGCACTGCGGCTGGTGATGACAACAGGAACCTGGGCACCCAGCACTGCACCGCAGGTCTTGCCGCCGCCGATGGTGGTGACGGTCTTGGCAAACACATTGCCGCAGACGATGTTAGGAACCACCAGAATATCTGCGTCTCCCGCCACGGGGCTGACATAGCCCTTGATGGGCGCAGCTTCCGGGTCCATGGCCAGGTCCAGACTGATGGGGCCCTCGATGATAGCATCTTCCACGCCCTCTGACTTGATGGCATCTGCTTCCACGCACTCAGGCATCTTGGGATTGACCTTTTCCACTGCGGCAAGGATGGCAACCTTGGGATTATCATAACCCAACTTGTGGAATGCGTCTACCGCATTTTCAATGGCAGCCTTTTTCTGTGCCTGGGTAGGATAGGTGAGCAGACCTACATCGGTGATGGCAAAAATTTTGTGGTAGTTGGGAGACCACATGGTAGCCATCATGCTCATGGTCTCATTCTTGCGGATGCCCTTCTCGCGGTTCACCAGCACCTTCATCAGGGGACCGGTTTCTGTCTTACCCTTCATGATGCAGTCCAGCTTGCCCTCCCTGACCAGGCGGCAGGCAATCTGCGCGCATTCGGTAACATCGTAGCTGGGAATAATCTCTGCCATTTCTACAGGAAAGTCGAATTCTTTCAGCAGCTCTTTGATTTTTTCAGGGTCACCGATGAGTACAGGGAACACCATGCCGTCCTTTGCTGCCCTGGTAACAGCATCCAGGGTGTGTTCATCCTGAGCGGCAACCACACCGATGCGGCGCTTGACGGGGCAGGCTGCCAGCATGGCTTTCAGCTCTTCAAAATTACGAATCATAGCGTTTCCTCCTTATTCATGCGGACAGGTGCGGGGATCGGTGATGACTCCGGCAATGGCAGAAACAGCAGCCACAGCGGGAGAACACAGGTAGGACAGTGTCTTTTTCGTGCCCTGGCGGCCGATAAAGTTACGGTTTGCGGTGGAAAGCAGGCGGTCATCGTCAGCCATCAGACCGAAGGGCATACCGCAGCACAGACCACAGCAGGGATGGGTGACCACCGCTCCGGCTTCCACAAAGGTCTGGATGTACCCCAGCTTAATGGCTTCCTTGTAAACCTTGTTGGTGGCAGGGGTGACGATAAAGCGCATATCCGGGGCAATCTTCTTACCCTTCATGTAGCTGGCAGCGACAGCCAGATCGTCCAGATTGCCGTTGGTGCAGGATCCAAGGAATACCTCATCGATTTTTGTGCCCAGAACCTCAGAGATGGGATGGACATTGTCAACGCCTTGGGGGCAGGAAAGCTGAGGCTCCAGTTCCTCCACGTTGTAAGTCAACACCTTTTCGTAACGGTTGTCATCACCAGCCTTGACCCAAGCAATCTCCTCCAGCGGCATATCGTAGTAGGCGGCGGTTTTCTCATCCGCTTCAAACAGGCCGCACTTGGCGCCGGCTTCCAGGGCCATGTTCGCCACGGTAAACCGGGCCATCATATCCATTTCTCTGGCAGCGGGACCAACAAACTCAATGCTCTTGTACTGACCTCCGTCAGCCTTGATGTCTCCCAGAAGCTTCAGAATCACGTCCTTGGACATGACGCCATCCGGCAGATGACCGTTCAGAACCACCTTGATGGCCTCGGGAACCTTGAACCACAGTTCTCCGGTAATCAGAGCCGCGCACATTTCAGCGGTGCCGATGCCGGAGCAGAAGTTTCCCGCGCCGCCGTAGGTGGTGGTATGGGAGTCGGTAGCGGTGGCCACTTCACCGGGCTTGGCATAGCGCATTTCGTGCATCAGGGAGTGGCAGATGCCCTCACCGATGTGATGCTTGGTCACACCGTACTCCTCGCCGATGGCAAGACCCGCGTTATAGTGGGAGGTGTCGTTCTTGGCAACAGCGGTGGGCATGCAGTGGTCATAGACGATACAGACCTTATCAGGATCCGCCAGCTTCTTGGCACCCATTTTGTGCAGGGTATCCAGCACATAGGGGGTGTAGATGTCGTGGATCATGAAGAAGTCGGGATGGGTAATGAGAATATCTCCGGGTTTGCAGTCACGAACGCCGGCATTTGCCATCAGCAGCTTTTCCGCCATGGTGTAGTTGCCCTTGCCCCGCTGCTCCAGCGGCAGTTTGGCTGCCTGCGTGGGTTGGACACCGGAGGCCAGACGCAGTTTGGTATCTTCAATCAGGCCGCCGTTGGAGACGATCTGGAACAGATTGTCCGGACAGCCGCCAATGGGGAAGGTATGACCATTGACAGACACGCTCTTGCCAACCTCCACGGTGACGATATCACCGCCCTCGCAGACATCCTGAATGCCGTCGCAGGTGATCAGTAGAATGCCGGAGTTAAAGGCGTTTCGGAAGAAGATACGGGCAAAGCTTTTTGCAATGATGCAGCGCACACCGTTGCCGGAGAGCACCGTCGCTGCCTGCTCCCGGGAGGAGCCGCAGCCAAAGTTCGTGCCTGCGACCAGAATGTCGCCCGGGCGCACGGTGGAGCCAAACTCAGGCTTCAGCAGTTCAAAGGCATACTTTTTCATTTCTTCGATGGTGGGAATGGTGCCCCGCTTTCCGGGGATAATGGTATCGGTATCGATGTCATTGCCGAATTTCCAGATACGTCCGCTGAATACTTTCTCCATTGTCGCTTCCCTCCTCAGATAGCCTTGGTGGTGGCTGCTTCCATGACGGACTCTACGGAGGCGCTGTAGACCATGCTGGTTTTCACGCCCATGCAGCCGTCAAAGGTGTACAGGCCGGTGGTAATGAGCTTTTCACCCTTATCAATGACACCGGGACCCTGCCAGGTAACGCTTCGGTCGCCCACGGCGCCGATCTGAGCGTTGAAGTCGATGAACTTTTCAATCAGTCCCTCATTCAGCGCCATCAGATAATCCTTTGAGGTCGCGGGGACGATGGAAAGACGGAACCCGCAAGCAAGTTTCCTGCCCTCCATCAGAGCCGCAGCCTTGCGCAGGTCTGCGATGGTACCACCGGCAATGCCGCCGATCTGCCCCGCGTTCACATTTACGCCGCGAACGGCGCTTCTGGGCAGAATTGCCGCCTGCTCCTGGGCTTCCCGGTCATCGCAGGGCATTTTTACCATTGGCACCACTTCGCTGAGATCTACGGTCACGTCGGCGGCTTTGCTCTCAGACCACAGAGCCGTAAAGGCACCGGTGCCGCAGACCATGCCGCAGATCACAGCCTTGTCATGCTCGGACAGGCTGCCTACCAGTTCGATGACTTTGCCCTTGGCAGAGGATCCCAGTTTCTTCATAATGGTCATAGCGGCATCCATTGCAGAGCCTTCCAGTTCCCCCTTTAGTTCCACAACAATGGTTTGAGGAACAATGAAGCTATAGTAGCCGCCTTCGATGACTCTTGCCAGTTCCGGAACCGTCACATTCAGTCCCAGGGCGCCGACGCTGCCATAGATGGAAGCATGCCTGCCGCCGCCGATCACGATATCACCGGGCTTTACGACCTCGTTCATCATCCAATTGTAGCCGATGCCTACGTTCTGGACGAACTTGCAGGAATATGTATGGGCGAAGGTATGGATGCGCTTCCATGTGAAAGCGGCCTCAGGACTGCCGGTAGGCACATCGTGGTCGAAGATGACCACCACTTTTTCGGGAGCCGCCACAGATTTCACCAGTTCCGTCACCCTATTGGAGGGACCGTCGGTGATGACGGTATAGTCCGGCCTGACAGTGACGATGGAGCCCGCAGGTGCTCCCAGCATGGATTCGATCATTGCTGCCATAATGATTGCACAACCTTTCTGTATTTCTGCCCTGCCCCGTTTTCCGGGGCAGGATATGAAGCTGCTTACTTTTCAGAGAGTGCTTTATAGTTCTCGTAGCGTTGTCTTGCATCCTCTTCGCACTTTGCGAACAGTTCTTCCGCAACACCGGGGAACTTCCGGGCCAGGCTTGAGTAACGCACTTCGCCGTTCAGGAATTCACGGAAGTCGCCCTTAGGCTCCTTGCTGTCCAGGATAAAGGGATTTTTGCCCTGCTCGATCAGCGTGGGGTTGTAGCGGTACAGCTGCCAGTAGCCGCAGTCAACGGCGTTCTTCATCTCGGTCATGACATTTGCCATACCCGCCCGCAGACCATGGTTGATACAGGGAGCGTAGCAAATGATGATGGAGGGGCCGTCATAGGCTTCTGCCTCGGTAATAGCCTTCAGCAGCTGAGCGGGGTTGGCGCCCATAGCAACCTGCGCCACATACACATCCCGGTAGCTCATGGCCATCATGCCCAAATCCTTTTTCTTGGTGCGTTTACCGGCAGCGGCAAACTGGGCGACGGCAGCCCGGGGGCTGGATTTGGAAGCCTGTCCGCCGGTGTTGGAGTACACCTCGGTGTCGAAGACCATGATGTTGACGTTTGCGCCGGTGGAGATCACATGATCCAGTCCGCCGTAGCCGATATCGTAGGCCCAGCCGTCACCGCCGAAGATCCAGATGGATTTCTTACGAAGATGCTCGCTGTTGTTGCGAATGTAGGCAGTCAGTTCTGCCAGTTCCTCGGGTGCTTCGTAGACAGCCAATTCAGCCTTGAATTCCTCGCTGGCTGCAGCGCTGGCATCGGAATCGTTGTAGGCATCCTGCCAGGCGATCGCGGCGGCACGGACACTGTCAGCATCGGAATCATTGGCAGCTTTTTCAATGAATTCCGCAACTTTGGCTTCCAGCGCGGCTCTCTGCTGCTCGGCAGACAGGTAGATGCCCATGCCGAACTCGGCGTTGTTCTCAAACAGGGAGCCTGCTACCGCGGGGCCGTGACCCTTCTTGTTGGTGCAGTAGGGGAAGCTGGGGAAGGAGGTTGCCCACACCTGAGAGCAGCCGGTGGCGGTGGCGATGTACATATGGTCGCCATAGAGCTGGGTGACCAATTTCGCGTAGGGTGTCTCGCCGCAGCCTGCACAGGCGCCGGAGAACTCAAGCAAAGGCTGGTTGAACTGGCTGTTCTTCACAGTCTTGACGCCGTAAGGATTGCGAACCTCGGGCAGAGCATCGATGTATTCCCAGTTCTTTTCTTCCTCGCGCTGGGTATCCAGAGGCTCCATGGAAATGGCCTTGGTGGGGCAGACGGTGACACAGGAGCCGCAGCCCTGGCAGTCCAGAACAGCAACCTGCATCCGGTACTTGTACTCGGAAGCCTTGGGCTTGGTATCCACAGCTTCCATTGCAATGGGAGCGCCTGCCACTTCTTCCTCCGTCAGCAGGAAGGGACGGATGGCAGCGTGAGGGCAGACATAGGAGCAGTTGTTGCACTGGATGCACTTGGAGGCATCCCATGCAGGAACCTTTACGGCTACGCCGCGCTTCTCATACTTGGAGGTCGCCTGGGGCATGGTACCGTCGGCATGTTCTTTGAAGGCGGAAACCGGCAGGCTATCGCCCTTCATGGCGTTGACAGGCTCCAAAATGTTGGTAATGAAGGCGGGAACATCCTTGCGCGCCTCGACAGCGGGAACCTCCAGGTCAGCCCAGGACGCGGGATAGTCGATCTGTACGGCACCGCAGATACCCCGATCCACAGCGTTATAGTTCATCTGAACAACCTTTTCGCCCTTCTTACCGTAGCTCTTCAGGGCAGCTGCCTTCATATAGCCAACCGCATCCTCATCAGGAATAATGCCAGTGATGTGGAAGAAGGCAGCCTGCAGAATGGTGTTGGTACGGTTACCAAGTCCCAGCTCTGCCGCAATGGCGACGGAATCGATGACGTACAGCTTGGCATTCTTTTGTGCCAGAGCCTTGCGCATGGGGACGGGCAGATGCTGCTCCAGCTTCTCAACGGTATCCCAGTCGCAGGCCAGCAGGAAGGAGCCGCCTTTTTTCAGGTCAGCCACCATATCGTAGCTGCTCACATATGCCTTGTTGTGACAGGCCACGAAGTCGGCGTGGGAAACCACATAGGAAGAACGGATGGGGGTATCGCCAAAACGCAGGTTGGACTTGGTAACACCGCCGGACTTCTTGCCGTCGTACTCAAAGTATGCCTGCACATACTTGTCGGTGTGGTCGCCAATGATCTTGATGGTGTTCTTGTTTGCGCCAACAGTACCGTCGGAACCAAGACCCCAGAACTTGCAGGAAACGGTACCCTTGGGGATAATGTCCAGTTCCTCAGCGATGGGCAGGCTGCGGAAGGTCACGTCATCCTCAATGCCGATGGTGTAGTGGTTTGCAGGCTCGGCCTTGCGCATGTTGTCGTACATGGTGACGATCTGTGCGGGCGTGGTGTCCTTACAGGCCAGACCAAAGCGGCAGGCATAGACAGGGATATCGCTCCTGAACTCCTTCAGGACGGAGCAGACATCCTCGTACAGGGGTTCACCCACAGCACCGGGCTCCTTGGTACGATCCAGAACAGTGATAGCCTTTACCGTTTCAGGCAGCTGCTCCAGGAAATGCTTCACAGGGAAGGGACGGTACAGATGGACATTCAGATAGCCAACCTTCTGGCCCTTGCTCATCAGATAGTCGATGGTCTCGGCGGCAGTCTCAGCAACGGAGCCCATGCCCACCAAAACCAGCTCCGCATCGGGAGCGCCGTAGTAATTGACATTGTGGTACTCGCGACCGGTGAGCTTGCTCATTTCACCCATGTACGCTTCCACAACATCAGGAAGATTGTCATAGTAGGGGTTCATGACCTCGCGGCACTGGAAGTAGGTATCGGCATTCAGTCCGACGGTACGAAGCAAGGGGCGCTCAGGATTCAGAGAGCGCTTGCGGAACTTCTCAAGCTCCTCATAGTCCACCAGCTTTGCCAGGTCATCATAGTTCAGCAGGTCCACCTTCTGAATTTCATGGGAGGTACGGAAGCCATCGAAGAAATGCAGGAAGGGCACATGACCCTTGATGGCGGACAGGTGGGCGACCGCACCCAGATCCATGCATTCCTGAGTGTTGGAGGACGCCAGCAGAGCAAAACCGGTCTGGCGGCAGGCCATAACATCAGAGTGCTCCGCGAAAATGGAAATGTTGTTGGTGGCCACGTTCCGGGAAGCAACGTGAATGACACCGGGCTTCAGCTGGCCTGCGATACGGTACATGGTGGGGATCATCAGCATCATGCCCTGAGAGGCGGTGTAGCTGGTGGACAGGGAGCCGCCGTCCAAGCTGCCGTGCATGGAGGCAACCGCGCCTGCCTCGGACTGCATTTCGATCAGCTTTACAGGTTGACCAAAAATGTTTTTCATACCGCTGGCAGCCCACTGATCAACAAAGTCAGCCATGGGGCTGGAGGGAGTGATGGGGTAGATGGCGGCGACTTCGGTAAACGCATAGCTTGCGTAGGCAGCAGCCTCGTTGCCATCCATTGTCTTTTTCTTTGCCATTTGAGTTTCCTCCTAACAAAATAAACAGTTGAGCATTTTGTACGCCACATACAAAAGCTGCTCTTTTCTCGAACTACTAAAACGTTAATTCTACATATTTCGTTGCAAGTTCAGTATAGTTTAACGTAAAACTAATGTCAATATGCAAAATTATTTTCGGATAGTGTCACAAGTTAGTGCTTGCTAAACTGGGCAGAATACAAATAAACTTTAGTAAAATTTTAGTAAAAGAATTGACATTTTTCGGGAACACAATATAATAAGAATATCCATCTTTCGCGTTTCGGAAGTCCACAACACCCCGGAGGTGATCCCATGGCAACCCTGAAGGATGTAGCGGCTCAGGCAGGCGTCTCTGTTACAACGGCTTCTTTAATTCTCAACGGCAAAGCCAAGGAAAAGCATATTTCGGATAAAACCATTCAGCTTGTCCTGGAGGCGGCGGAGCAGCTCCAATACCGGCCCAATCACAGCGCCAGACAGCTGCGGGTAAAAACCTTCAGCCGCCCACGGGTCTGTTTTTACTGGCCGTTGGACGTGCGCTCCAATCTGCTGGGCTACCGTTTGGCTGGCTTACAGAATGCACTGGTGGAGCAGAATCTGGACTATGAGCTGGTAGTGCAGAACTATTACAATAATCATGTTGAAGATTTTATTGCTCCGCTGACCAAGGGGTACTACGATGCTGCTATCATTGGCGGTGCGAGCCCCCATGATGTGGAGATGCTGGAAACCATGGATTTTTCCGTTCCCATCGTGCTGTTGAACCGGGAAAGCAGAAAATTTGCCACTGTCGGTGTGAATAACAGTCATGTTGGTCTCCAGGCGGCGGTTCTGATGCAGAAAAAGGGGCATACCCGGTGTGCGGTTGTCAAAGCTTCCGCCCATTACACCGGCAGTTCCGCCCGAACCCAATCATTTTTATTTACCTGTCAGCAGCTTGGCATTGAGATCCGGCGGGAATGGATATTCAGCGGCCCTGCAACCATTGCCGGCGGCGCCCAGGCTACGGAGGAATTCTGTACATTGCCGGACAGACCATCTGTAATCTATTATGAGACGGACTGCATGGCCCAGGGCGGTGCCTATGCCTTGCACAAGATGGGCCTGTCTGTGCCAAAGGATGTGGAAATTCTCGCTATTGGTCAGCAGTTACCGGAAACCATGCAGTATTTGATTCCTTCCATCAGCTGCATTTATCTGCCTCCCAACTCCGTAAAGTATTGCATTACCCTCGTAGCCAGGATGCTGGAGAATCCCTCCGCCGAGCCTGCCCACATTGAGTTGGAACCGCTGGTTCAGCTTCGCAGCAGCTTCAGCCTATAGAAAATCGCAAGATGAAAGCGCGCTGACTGCCTCTGTCAGTGCGCTTTTGTCAGCGCTTCACAAGTTTAACGTTACACTATTGTGAAATACTGCTAATTGACAATGGTATTTTCTCTGTGATACACTGAGTACAACGAATTACTAAAACGTTACTCTATTATTTCTTTCTCAAATTGCGGCTTTCCCCTCCGCGCCACCGGAGGGCGGCAGCCACAGCTTCTCGCGCGGGACGTTTCCCGGCGAAAAAACGTGAAAGAAAGGCGTGTGATTCCATGTCATACGGAGTATTCTCAACCAACACCCCTGTCCGGCTGAACAGTCTGGATTTCCGGGATGGCCAGCAATCCATGCTGGCTACCCGCGTCACCACCGAGGACATGCTTCCTTTTCTGGAACGCATGGATAAAATCGGCTACGACAATATGGAAATGTGGGGCGGCGCCACCTTTGATGTATGCATCCGATATCTGAACGATGATCCTTGGGAGCGGCTGCGGAAATTCAAAGCCGTTATGAAAAATACACCCCTGAAAATGGTTTGCCGCGGACAGAATCTGGTAGGATACAAGGCTTACCCGGATGATATCGTCCGCAGATTTATTGCCGCCGCAGCCCGGAACGGGATGGATATTTTTCTGATTTTTGACTGTCTGGATGATCTGCGCAACTGCCAGGTTCCCTTTGAAGCGGTTCTGGAAGCAGGCAAGAAGGTGGAAGGCTCCCTGCAATATATGATCAGCCCCTACCACACCCGGAAGATGCGGGTGGAGAACGCGCTGGAACAGCAGCGGATGGGGGCTTCCGGCATCCACGTGGAGGACATGGCCGGTCTGATGGATCCTACCGAGGCTTACGCCCTCATCTCCGATTTGAAAGACGCTCTGGATATCCCCGTTTACCTGCACTGCCACTGCACCGGCGGCATGGCTGAAATGTGCTACTGGGAAGCCGCCCGGGCAGGCGTTGACGGACTGGATGTAGCATTCTCCCCCATCGGTCTGGGCGCTTCCCTGCCCGGTGTGGAGAACGTCGTTGCCGCTCTGCGGGGCACGCCCCGGGACACCGGTATTGATCTGGCACAGTTAAATTCCCTGAATGCCGACTTTAAGGCGCTGCGGAAGAAATATGCGGAATTCTCCTCCGCTCTTGTGGGCGTGGACGTCGGCTGCTTGCAGCATCAGATTCCCGGCGGTATGCTGACCAATCTGGAAAGCCAGCTGAAGAACATGAAGGCTTTCCACCGTCTGGATGAGGTGCTTCAGGAAGCTGTACAGGTTCGTGCCGACATGGGCTATCCTCCCCTGGCTACTCCCTCCAGTCAGATGTGCGGCACCCAAGCCACCACCAATGTGCTTACCGGCAAACGTTACGGCATGATTTCCAAGGAAATGACCGATTACTGCCGTGGTATGTACGGTCAAGCTCCCGGCCCCATCAGCCCCGACCTGATGAAAGCCGCTCTGGGCGATGAAAAACCCATCACCTGCCGTCCTGCCGAACTGCTGACTCCCGGTTGGGAAGAAGCCTGCAAGGCTGTGGGTGATCTGGCAGAATGCGAGGAGGACGTTCTGACCTATGCCCTGTTCCCCAGCATCGCCCCCAAGTTCCTGGAGGAAAAACGCCGAAAGGCAGCAAGCTGTGTCTCTTATACCATTGAAATATGTGAATAAAAGGGTGATACTACCATGAAACAAACAAATCCCGAAAAGCTGGAACAGTCCAAAGCCATTCTTCAGCAACTGAAGGAAGCCCGGGGAGGTTCCCTGCTGGAATCCCATCGGAAGATGGGCAATGACCCCTACCTCGCAAAGATGTTTCTGGATACCTACCAGAATAACAAGGCTGACTGCACGATTCCGAAGAAATACAAGGAGCTTATGGTCATGGCTGTCGGCATGGCTACCGGCACTGCTACTACCATGAACGTCCATGCAAATCTTGCGGTTCAGAACGGTGCTACCGTGGATGAAATCTGCGAGGTGATCCGCATGATCTTCTTCACCTGCGGCGTGACAAAGCTGCTGCCCATTCTGGAGCAGCTTGATCTTGAGGCGCTGGAACTGGACGAATGATCCCTTCCCGATGCTACCGGGGATGCCGCACCTTTGGACATGGTAATCAATCTTTCTCTTTCTTTTGATCAGGCATTCCCATAGGCATAAGTCAGCCCCCGGCACAAAAATGCCGGAGGCTGACTTTTTTCTTTAGAATAAAAGAAGTCAAACGATAAACGAACCAGTTGACAATGACCTGTTTCCCCTTTATCATAAGAATTAGCAAGCACAAGGAGGTAAAGCCATGCCTACCATTAAAGATGTTGCCAAACAGGCAGGGGTGTCCGCAACAACCGTATCCATTATTCTCGGCGGTAAAAGTGAACAGAGGAAGATTCCTGCCGCTACCTGTGAGCGTGTCCGGGAGGCCGCCCGTCAGATCGGTTACCGCCCGGATTCAAGTGCCAAGCGGCTGCGCAAAGGCGGTGACCGAAAGCCGGTAATCGCGTTTTTCTGGCCCATGGACTATCGTCTGCCCATCCTGGCCTCCTTTATTAACAGCATCTCCAAAGAACTGCGCAATCAGGGTGTGGAATGTGAACTGGTGGTGCAGACCTTTGAGAATGACAAGCTGAAAGATGCGGCGCAGGTATTGCAGGACCATTATTACAGCGCCATGATCATCGGTGCCTGTTCGGCGGATGACCTGGTGTTTTTGGAAGCACAAAATCTGACGATTCCGGTGGTGCTGATCAATCGTACTTCGCAGCGGTATTCATCAGTTTGTGTGGACAACGAGAAAATCGGCCGGGAAGCAGCGGAAATGATCCTCAAAAAGGGCTACCGCAGTGTCGCCCTGCTGACAGCCAGTGAACGCTACCTGCAAACCCGTCGGCGTACTACGGCGTTTATTGACACCTGCCGGGCGTTGGGAATCGCAATTGAAGAAAGCCACATTCTCAGTGTTCCAGGCAATATGGCAGGCGGCTCCATGGGTGCCGTTCAGTTCTGCTATTTGGACAACCGCCCCAAAATGCTTTTCTGTGAATCGGACAGTTTGGCTTTGGGGGCGCTGAGCGCCTTTCAGCGTCTGAACATTTCTATTCCAGCCGATCTGGAGGTGCTGGCAATTTCCATGCTGGGGCAGGAGGAAACCCTCTATTCCCTGCCATCGCTGAGCATCATTGATCTGCCCAATGAAAAGATGGCATCCACCGCCATTCGGATCATTCTGAAACAGCTGAATGACTCCCTTACCGGAAACTGCACGGCCATTCATGAGATGGAGGAGGCGGATATCATCTTGCGGGATTCTTTCCGACTGCCGATGGTATGAACGTTTCACACAGAGAAGAACTGAGGTCAAAATTGCCATAGTATATGTCAGATATGCTCATGCCGGAAATGATGAGCAGAATCCCTGTATGATAGGGATATTCTGCGGAAGTATCAACTACTCTACGTGTTCATTCCTGCAGACAAAACCAATATAGGCATCAAAAAACTACGAACCTCTTAAAAGAATGTTGCAATTTACCCTGTTTTCCGGATATTATCCGAATATTTAAAAATGCAATTGGGGTCAAATTGGGGTCAAAATGGACCATGCCAAATTTCACCTTCAACTTTTTAACCAATAAAGCGCAAGAAAAAGTCCTGAAATCATACGATTTCAGGACTTTTTTGGTTGCGGAGGCAGGACTCGAACCTACGACCTCCGGGTTATGAGGGCATTTTTGAGGTTCTAAAAGTTTGTATTTACCTGTAAATATCGTGATTATCTCAAAATAGAGATTGCCAAATGTCGAGAAACTGAAATTACAGGGATAAAACTTAAAATAAATTATCCCCCAAACTATCCCCGGCGAGATTTGCAAAAAAGTTCGGAGTTTTATATATTTGACAAATTCACCTTGCGGTGGGCAAAGCTCTTTCCTTTCCTTGATGTAAGGGTGTGGATACAGCCTTCCACTAATAGATCGACTAAAATAATTCAGAAATTTTTGGTTGATTTCATCCTAATATTTGAGTATACTATAGATGGAAGGAATGGATCATCAGCAGTTGCCCATATAAAGCGGAAAATGCTTATTGATTTGCGTCAACAACGCGAAAAACTGGAATTTATAGGTGCATTCTTTCGATAAAGAACGTAGGGGACGGAGCGTGTTTCACCCACCGGTAAATTCCAATTTACGTGCTTGCTGAGTGAAACCGATAAGCACATAAAAATATAAGATGAAAGGATGTGAAAAGTCGAGATACAGTCTGCTCGGCGTTAAAAATGAAAGTGGAAATCGAAAAGTATGCGTTGGAAGAAGACAAACTGAAGGATGTAACCGGCGGAATCGAGTATGATGAAATTTATGATGATACACCCGGCGCGCAATTTCAATGTTTTGTCTGTAAGGCAATTTTTCCTGCAACGCCCGGTAATGCGAATTGCTGCCCGGAATGCCACAGCAAATTCGTGGATCCGTATGACGGATAGAAACACAAATCCATAAAAGTGTAGCCTCCTGTGCGGTGATGATCCTACACAGGGGGCCTTCTTTTTCTACGCAGCAGGAAAGGGAAACGCGCAAGCATACATACCGGAAAACCTTTAGGAAAATGGATAAAAACCATCCCCTTTCCGTTCTCGATGTATTATAATGACAGCAACGAAGCGGATTGTGAAATGTGCTTTGACAGAGAAGGAGATTTCCTGGCAAAACACAGATATATAAATCAATAGGATGTGAAATATATGGCAACCAAAACAATGTCAGAAAGTTTTCCCCTTACTGCATCATCCATAGACACCATTTCGGAAATCGCCAACCGCTGCTGCTCAGAGCATAAAATGGATCGAAAAAATGTGATTCGTATCCGCCTTTCCATAGAGGAAAGCCTGGGGATTTGGCTGAATACTTTGGGTGAAGGGGCAATGGTATCCTATAAAACGGGGACAAGGATACGAAAGTCCTATTTCCAGATTAGCGCCGAGGGCGAACCATGCAATCCGTACAGTGCCAAAAGTGAGGACTTCGGTCACGGAAGCAAGAGTATGCTGGTCAACATCGGATTGATTCCCGAGTATTCCTACGTGGACGGCCAAAATATTCTGACCTTCCAAATGAAGAAAAAAGCGATGAATCCTGTGCTGTCGCTGTTGCTGATTATCCTGTCGTCCATATTTGTGGGAATTCTCGGCAGATTGTTGTTCTCCCCCGATGTACTTGCTTTGATAAACGAAAACCTCATTTTACCCATTGAGGACGCAGCCTTTCGCATTCTGTCCTGCATTGCGGGTCCGATGATATTCCTTTCGGTTGCCTGGGGTGTCTACGGCATCGGAGACGTTTATACGTTGGGAAGAATCGGCAAAAAGCTGATGCTCAGCTTCGTGTCCATCGTATTTTTGTTCAGCGCTGCGGGCACCCTGTTTTACCCGCTTCTGGGCAACGGTATTTCCGCCCATTCCTCCATATCCTCCCAGTTCGGCACGCTGTTTGAAATGATACTGGATATCTTCCCCGGCAACGTCTTCTCCCCCTTTGTGGAGGGCAACACCCTGCAAATCATTTTCCTTGCCTTTGTCATCGGTCTATCCATGATTTTTTTGGGTCAGAGAACCTCTTCGGTGGCAAGAGCAGTGGAACAGATCAACCACATCATTTCCTTCCTGATGGGTACCATCTCCACCTGTGTTCCCTATTTTGTATTTATTGTGCTTTTGAAAATAATTTGGTCGGGCAGTTACAAGACTTTGCTGAATGTATGGAAATTTGCACTTGTCTTTTTCATGGCCTGGTTGGTATGTGCCTTCGTCCTCATCTGTGCGGTATCCATGCTGAGAAAGGTCAGTCCCCTCTATCTGGTTAAGGCCTGTCTGCCGTCTTACCTGATTGCCCTTACCACGGCATCCTCCGCGGCTACCTATGAGTCCAATATGTCCGTTTGTGAGCGGAAGTTTGGCATTGACCCCTCCCTTTCCTCCTTCGGCATCCCCTTTGGAATGGTCCTGTTCAAGCCTTCCACCGCACTGTATTACATACTGGTTTGCTTCTATTTCAGCAAGGATTTTAATATTCCCGTTTCGGCAAGCTGGATTCTCATTGCGGTGATTATCACAGCCATTTCCGCAGTGTCCACGCCTCCGATTCCCGGAGGTTCGGCAGCAACCTACACAATGCTCTTTTTACAGCTAGGAATCCCCTCGGAGGCACTGGTCATCGTAATTGCGCTGGACATAATTTTTGACTTTTTCCTTACCTCCGGTGATATGCTGCTGCTCCTGGTTTCGCTCTTCAATATCTCCTCCAAAATCGGTATGCAGGATCGGAATGTGATAGACAGATGTCAGTGAAGACGGCTTTAATTGACAGCAAAGATGGTATGGTATTCCAGTCTCGTCCAGCCGCCTGAGACACTGATATCCAGCTTCATGCCACACTCCACCGGTTTCCCGGCCTTTCCCCGCACAATGGGGCGCACAAAGGGCTGGCTGACGATCCGGTTCTCAACGCTGTGGGTATGGTTGTCATACATGTTCTTTCGCTGCTCATATTTCGCCTCAATCTTGTCCCATGGGATGCTCTGCGCTTTCTTCACCCAGCGGTTGTCTTCCCGCAGGTGCATACCCATTGTCTAAGCGGAAGCTGTCGATGAAGAAGAAACGATTCGCAATCAGTCTGCGCCCGACTATGCTTCTTGAAGTGGTGCTCAATTCTTAAGGAAGCTCTGAATAAATCGCCTGCGGCTGAGTGGCGGATCTTTTGCCACATCCGTGCAGTGTTCAAAACGAGAAATACATCCAGTATTCCTTCGTTTTTAACACTTTCGTCTGTGGCAAAATCTCTCGCCATCAGCTCTTGCCGATTTAATCAGAGCTTCCTTAAAAAAACGAGCATTCTGAAAATGGCATCGATAGAATCGTTCATGCAATCGTCGTGGGGTCACCCTGGATTGTGTTGACATGTATTGACTGATCGCGTATAATGATAAAGGAAAAAATGCCCGCAACCGCTGGCAATCCGAAACGTTTTGATGAAAAAGAGGAAACAGTATGCAAATCAACAAAAATCTCACCGGTGCAACGCTGACCCTGGAAATCGAAGGGCGGATTGACACCACCACCGCGCCCGCGCTGGAGGCAGAGCTGAAGCACTCCGTGACCAGCGACGTGCAGAACCTCATCCTTGATTTTGCCAAGGTGGAGTACATCTCCTCCGCTGGCCTTCGTGTGTTGCTGGCAGCCCAGAAGGTCATGAAAAAGCAGGGCACGATGACCGTCCAGCATGTCAACGACGTGATTATGGAGGTCTTTGAGGTCACCGGCTTCTCGGATATTCTGACCATTGTCTGACCGACGGCGCTCCGGTTTTACCGGGGTCCTTCCTGCAATTATGAGGGAGTATCGCATTCTATGTTGGCTTTTCATGAAATCGCGCTGGACGACAAGGGAATGGTTGACAGCTATTTTCATCGCTATGGGGAGAATTCCTGTCAGCACTCCTTTGTTTCCCTGTACTGCATGCAGCGCAAATACGGTGACCGAATCTGCGAAAGGGACGGATGCCTTTATGTCCTGCGTTCAAATCAGGGCAGCGCGCAGGAGCGGGTTTACCTTTTCCCCATGGGGGAACGCGCCTGCATGAGGCAGGCCGTCGACCAGCTGCGTCAGGATGCTCATGCCCATGGCGCCGCCCTCCGCTTTGAGACGCTGACCCGCGCTGCGGCACAGATGCTGGCGGATAAGTTCCCGGGTGAATTTGAAATTGAGCCCTGCAGGGATTATGCGGAGTATCTCTACACCCGTGAAAAGCTCGCCCAGCTCCCCGGGCCGGAGATGGCCTCCAAGCGCCACGACATCAACACCTTTTTCCGGGATTACGGGAGCCGCACGCGCATCGAAAGGATACGCCCGGAGCACATAACGCCCATCCGCGCGTTTCAGAAAGTCTGGCTGGAGACCAAGAACCACGGTCAGGAGGACGTGCAGCTGGAATGCGAGAACCTCGCCATCCAGTGCGGGTTGGACCACTTTGAAGCGCTGGGGCTGTCCGGCATCGTCGTCCTCATCGACGATGCGCTGGTCGGCTACGCCTATGGCGCTCCGCTCTCCGGGGACTGCTACGACGTGCTCATCGAAAAGGGAGACCGGCGCTACCCAGACATCTACCGCGTGCTGAACCGGGATCTCGTGCGGCTCTGCTGCGGGGATTACGCTTGGATCAACCGGGAGGAGGACGTGGGCGCGCCCGGCCTGCGGAAGGCCAAGCTGTCCTACAAGCCCGATCAGCTCCTAGAAAAATTCATTGCCCGGGAGGCTGCTGTCCGATGAATAAGCTTGAAGCCAATGTATCGCTGTTCATCATCACCTTCTTTGCTGCAATCCAATATCCATTTTTGCTGGGCGTGCCTGATACCGTCTCGCATTTTGCATTTCTGTGCATCACAAATCTCATCGGCTTTCTGCTGATGCTGGCGGTCTTTGTTAGCGAGCTGTTCCGGGTGGATAAGAAGCAGATCCTACAGAGCCTGGTGCTGTCGCTGGAGCTGTTTGGCTTCAACGTATTACTGCTGCTGGGCTCCTCGGTGGGGGCGACGGTCAGCGCCTGTGTGCTGAGCGCTTATTTCGTGTTTATGCCGTTGCTGTCCTTCCTGCTCTTTGACGTCAAGTCGGACAGGATGACGCTCTGCGCCATCGGTGTGGTGCTGGCTGGCCTAATGCTGATGATGTGCGACAACCTTGCGGGGCTCCGGGACATTCACTTCCTGTTTCTGGTAATTGGGGATGTGTTCTTCGCACTGTATATCCTCACGGTGGGTAAATACAGCGCTGGCTCCAACCCGTCCATCCTTGCCATGGGGCAGATGCTGTTCACCTGCCTGATCGCGCTGGTGTTTTGGCTGGGGGAATCTGCGATTCGGAAAACCGTGCCCTCCCTCCCGGCGGATTCCGCCTTCTGGGGCAGCGCCATCTTCATTGGCTTCTTCATTCGGGGGCTGTATACCATCGTGCAGATGTATGCCCAGCGCTATGTCAGCCCGCTGAACACCTCGCTGATCTTCTCCACGGAAATCATCATCACCATGCTCATGTCCCCGGTGCTGGCGCTGCTGTTTCGCACCCAGCCGGAATCCATCACGCCGCTGCGCCTGTCTGGTGCCATCGTGATGGTGGCGGGCATTTTGCTGGCCGATCCATCGGTGACCGGCGCACTGAAGGGGAGGCTTGGTCATGAAAAACCCTGATGTGCCGCGCAAGCTCCGCTATTTGCTGCTTTGCGCGGCAGCGTATTTGCTTTCCGATCTCCCCATCCAGCTCACCGGCTTTCTGCACTTTGGCTCCTGGATCGGCATCAAGTGCTTCCTGCCCGTGACGCTGGGGCTGTTCTTCGGGCCCTGGGGTGTTGCCGGTGGAATGGTGGGCTGCATCGCAGCGGCCGGCATCCTGCACACGCCGCTTATGGAGGCCGCCTTGGAGTGCGCCTGCATCGTCGTGCTGGGCATGGGCATGTGGCTGCTGTGGTATCCATGCAGTGGGAGCTGCAAGGTCGGCTTTAAACAGGTCAGACATATTCTGATCTATGCCGGATTGCTCCTTGGGCTTTCGCTTCTTTGCGGATGGGTGAGCCTGCCCTTCCTCCAAGGCGCCTGCTGGCCCACGGTGGCCGCGTATACCGCCCTCGGACTGCTGGTGGGGCTGCCGGTGAACATCATTCTGGGCAGCTTGTTCAGCCTGGAGCCGGTGCTTCCTCCCTACTGCACGGCGGAAAAGGACGTATCCGGCTGGATCGACGCCGACCCCGTCAGCCTGGAGCGCATGAACGAGCAGCTGGAGGACAGTACTTGTCTGCGGCGCATACCCCGCAAACGCATTTTTGAAGCGCAGAGCTGCATCGAGGAGGTCGCCATTCGCGTGCTGAACGCCGTGCCCGACGCGCGGATTCTGCTCTGCGTGGACTTCGGTGACGCCTTCTCCATCCGCTTCACCTATGCGGGCGCGAAATACAATCCGCTGCGCACCGGGAGGGATGAGGATGCGGTGGACGTGATGAGCCTGAAGCTTATCAAGCACAGGGCCATGCGCGCAATGTACAGCTATCAAAGCGGCGAGAATCATCTACACATCGTCATATAGGAGGGAACCGCAATGGAACAAAAGCGACAGCCAATCCGCAAAAAGGTGCAGAAGATTGTATTGCTCATCTCCGTTGCGGGGTTGCTCCTGACCAGCGCAGTGGGCCTTTTCAGCATGCTCCGGATCAAGGGCGACAGTGAAAACGCGCTGATCCGTCAGATGAACCAGAACCTGCTCAACGTTGTCAAGGACAAGGCCGATCTTGCGGATTCGGAGCTGGGGAAATACGCTGACTACATCCGTGATTTCTCATCATATATCCACGATCTGTATCAGCATCCGGAAGACTATGTGCAGCGCGAGGTGTTCCCGCCGGATGCCGCCAGCGCCGGGGTTTGCACCATGCAGCGCTATCTTGTCAGCCCCGACATCTCAGTGGAAGCCACCGCGCAGGAGCGGAGATTGCTGGGCAATCTGGAGCAGCTTTGGGCGCCGGTGCTCTCCGGCAGCAAGGATATGATCACCACGATCTACGTGGGCACGCAGAGCGGCTTTTTGCTAAGTTATGACGACTGCGCGGATCTGGGCGTCACGCCGGGCAGCGATGAATCCTACTTCGATTATTTCCAGTCCTCCTGGTATACCTCTGCGATGGAGGCGGGCACGGTGCTGTTCACGGACACCTACCCCGATGCCTATGGACGGGGCCTGATGATCAGCTGCGCGGCGCCGTTCTATGATGCGCAGGACCAGTTTGCAGGCGTCGTCTGCATGGATATTCTCATTGGCGACCTGACCAGCTATGTGATCGACGTGGCGCTGGGCGAGGGCGCGTATGCCTTCCTGGTCAACGCCAGCGGCGATATCATCGCCTCTGCCGACATGAAGGCTTCAGCCGGGGCGTTTGAGAGCATTCTGGACGCGTCCAGCGCCGTGTACGAAGTATCCGCGCCGATCATCAATGGCGAAACCGGCGTGATGCTGACCAGCGGCGGCGTGTATTATGCCTACACGCCGGTTTCCAGCGCGAACTGGAAGTTCTGCGTGCACATCCCGGAATCGCTGGTGCTTGCGCCGGTGAAGGCCATGGAGCGTAACATCATCGCCGCGATCTTTGCCTTTGTCGCAGCGCTGGCGCTGATTATCTTCTGTGTGGTGCTGATGGTGCGGCGCTTCTCCCGGCAGCTCACCGCGCCGCTCACCGCCCTGGGGCAGGACGTGCAGACCATCAGCAGCGGCGATCTGGACTATCGCGCCGTGATTCGGAGCAACGACGAGATCGGCGATCTGGCCGGGAGCTTCAACAACATGGCCGCGTCGCTCAAGCAGCACATCGAAAACCTCACGGCGGTCACGGCGGAAAAAGAACGCATCGGCGCGGAGCTGGACGTGGCCACACACATTCAAAAGTCGATGCTGCCCTGCATCTTCCCCCCCTTTCCCGAGCGCAAGGAATTTGACGTCTATGCCACAATGAACCCCGCCAAGGAGGTCGGCGGCGACTTCTACGATTTTTTCATGGTGGATGATACCCATCTGGCGGTGGTCATGGCGGACGTGTCCGGCAAGGGTGTGCCGGCGGCGCTGTTCATGGTCATCGGCAAGACGCTCATCAAGGATCATACCCAGCCCGGCAAGTCGCTGGGAGAGGTATTCACCGATGTGAACAATATGCTCTGCGATTCCAACAGCGAGGGTTTGTTCATCACCGCCTTCGAGGGCGTGCTGGATCTGGTGACGGGCGAATTCCGCTACGTGAACGCAGGGCATGAGCCGCCCTACCTCTGCAAACAGGGCGAGGGCTTTGAAGCCTACAAGATCAAAGCCGGGTTTGTTTTGGCAGGCATGGAGGATCTGCGCTACCGGGAGGGCAGTCTGCAGCTTTCTCCCGGCGACCGAATCTTCCTCTACACCGACGGCGTGACCGAGGCTACCGACGGGGCGAACCAGCTCTACGGCAGCGAGCGGCTGCATCGCGTGCTGAATGCCAACCTTGACGCAGGTCCGGAGACGCTGCTGTCGGCCGTTAAGGCGGATGTGGATCAATTCGTGGGAGACGCGCCCCAGTTTGACGACATCACCATGCTCTGCCTGGCGTATCGCGGGTAAGCGGAAGAAAGGGGGATCGGGATGCACAAGCAGGAGATCACCGTTGCGGCGGCAGTTGAGAATCTGGAGGCAGTCACCGCATTCGTGGATGAGTACCTGGAGGAAATCGGCTGTTCACCGCGTTCACAGATGCAGCTTGACGTTGCGGTGGACGAGCTGTTCAGCAACATTGCATACTATGCCTATCCGCAGGGAAATGGCGAGGTCACGCTGCGCCTGGAGGTCGCGGAGGAGCCGCCCTGCACGGTCCTGACCTTCATCGACAGTGGCATCCCCTACAATCCCCTGTCCCGCGCAGACCCGAATACCACGCTGTCCGCCGAGGAGCGTCAGATCGGCGGCCTGGGAATCTACATGGTCAAGAAGAGCATGGATGCTGTTTCCTATGCCTACGAGGATGGAAAGAATATTCTCACCATCAAAAAGAAGCTGTGAAGCAGGTGTGAAGCACCGCCCCGCTTCCAGGGGTGGTCAAGCCTGGCTTATCAATAGTCGAAATGTCTGATAGACATTTTTATATGCAAGGAGGTTATCCCATGGAAGAAAAGAAGGTACAAAGCATCGCTGAACTGAACGACGAGTATCTGGAGCAGATCTCCGGCGGTGCTGATAACTCGGGAGTTCAGACACAGGGAACGGTATGCCCCAAATGCGGCAAGTCCTCTGGAATTGCTCTGATGGCAGTTTTCAAATGTCCCTACTGCGGCTACTCAAGAGATGACGCTTTTGTGATGTAACACAAACAAAAGGGAAATAAAACCACGAAAGAGAAGAATACTGTGCAGAACATGGAACAGATAAGCCACGACGGGCTGGGAATGACCTCCGGCAGTGCTTTCTGTCCCCCGGCCCCAAAGGGTTTTTCATAAAAATGCAAGAACTGCGGCTCGATAAATGTCAACACCATCACAATCTGGATCTGTTGCTTCTGCGGCACACCACAGGAGAAACAGACCCGCCATTGACCGGCTGAGCGGCGTCACGGAGTTTGGTTCTTCCGACACCGCTCGAGCGGTATTCATCACATTCTTTGAACAAACGCAGGAGGAAGGCGCAGCCGATGAACGAATCCATCTTCCGGCAAAAAAGCCTTGATCGCATTTCCTCGCCCGAGGAAATCGACAACTACATACGGGTGACCCGGCCCAGCCTGTGGCTGGCGTTGGGCGTGATTATTCTGCTGCTGGCGGCACTGATCCTTTGGAGCGTCACCGCAAGAATCGAAGCCACCATGGTGGTGGACGGGCAGACCGTTACCGAGCAGATTGCGCCAGTATCGTTTCTGATCGGGTAAGAAAGGCAAAGGCACTATGGGTAAGAAGAACAAAGTGCCAGCATCCCCCGGCAAGGTGGCGAAGGTGCCGGTCATCCTCCAGCTGGAAACGCTGGAGTGCGGCGCGGCCTCCCTGGCGATGGTGATGGCGTATTACAACAAATGGGTTCCGCTGGAGCAGCTTCGCGTGGACTGCGGCGTATCCCGGGACGGCTCCAACGCGAAGAATCTGCTGCTTGCGGCACGCAGCTACGGCATGAGTGCAAAGGGATATCGCATGGAGCCCCAAGGCCTGAAGGAGAACGGGCGGTTTCCCTGCATCATCCACTGGAACTTCAACCACTTCGTCGTGCTGGACGGCTTCAGGCGCAATCGCGCCGTGCTGAACGACCCGGCGCGGGGGCTGGTGGAGGTGTCCATGGAGGAGTTCGACCAGGCGTTCACCGGGGTCTGCATCCTGCTGGAGCCTGCGGAGGGCTTCGTGCCCGACGGCAAGCCCAAGATCATGCTGGGTTTTGTGCGCAAGCGGCTGACCGGCGCGAAGGACGCCCTGATCTTCACGACGCTGGTTGCGCTGATTGCTGCACTGATTGGCGTCATCAATCCGGTGTTCTCCCGCGTGTTTGTGGACAGGCTGCTCACGGGGCTGAATCCCGGCTGGGTGACGCCCTTTTTTGTGCTGCTGACCGTCTTTGCCCTGATCCAGATTGCGCTCTCCGGGATGCAGGCGATCTATGCGCTCAAGCTCCAGGGTAAGCTGGCGATCAAGGCCAATGCCGAGTTCATGTGGCATGTGATCAGGATGCCGGTGGACTTCTTCTCCCAGCGGATGGCGGGCGACATCGTGGCGCGCAAGAGCACCAATGAAAGCATCGCCTCCACGCTCATCAACACCCTTGCGCCCACCGTGCTGAATTTGGCGATGATGGCAGTCTATCTACTCGTCATTTTGCGCTTCAGCGTGGCGCTGACGCTGATTGGCGTCACCGGCATGGTCATCAACATCCTCGTGAACCGCTACATCTCGGGCAAGCGGATCAACATCTCCCGCGTGCAGATGCGGGACGAGGCCAAGCTCGCCTCCACCACCGTGGCGGGGATTGAGATGATCGAGACCATCAAGGCCAGCGGCGCGGAGAACGGCTTCTTTGAAAAATGGGCGGGCTATCAGGCCTCCGTGAACAGCCAGAACGTGAAGGCGCTGAAGATGAACGAGTACTACGGGCTGATTCCGAAGCTCGTGTCCACGCTGGTGAACATGGGCATCCTGGCGCTGGGCATGTTCCTGATCCTCCAGGGCGAGTTCACCGTGGGCATGCTCTTTGCGTTTCAGATGATGCTGACCGCCTTCATGAACCCGGTGATGGAGCTGGCCAACACCGGCACCACCATCCGGGAGATGCGCACCAACATGGAGCGGATCGAGGATGTGCTGGAGTACCCGGTGGATGTGGAATACCCGGCGGAGTACCCTGCGGATGTCAGCTACGACAAACTATCCGGCAATCTGGAGCTGCGGAACGTGACCTTTGGCTATTCCCGCCTGGCGCCGCCCCTGATCGAAAACTTCAGCATGACGCTTAAGGCCGGGCAGAAGGTCGCCTTCGTGGGGAGCTCGGGCTGCGGCAAGTCCACGCTGTCCAAGCTGATTTCCGGCCTGTACAAGCCCTGGAGCGGCGAGATCCTCTTTGATGGCAAGCCCATCTCCGAGATCGACCGCAACGTGTTCACCGGCTCGCTGGCGGTGGTGGATCAGGACATCACCCTGTTCGAGGACAGCATCGCCAACAACATCAAGATGTGGGACAGCTCCATTGAGGATTACGAGATGATCCTGGCCTCCCGGGACGCCATGCTGCACGAGGACATCATGCAGCGCGACGGCGGCTATCAGTACCGGATGCTGGAGGGCGGCAAGGACTTTTCCGGCGGGCAGCGCCAGCGCATGGAGATCGCCCGCGTGCTATCGCAGGACCCAACCATCCTCATCATGGACGAGGCCACCTCCGCACTTGACGCCCAAACGGAATACGACGTGGTGAAGGCCATCAAAGACAGGGGCATTACCTGCGTGGTCATAGCCCACCGCCTCTCCACCATCCGCGACTGCGACGAGATCATCGTGTTGGATCACGGCAGAATTGTGGAGCGGGGCACGCACGAGGCGCTGATGGCCAACCACGGCATCTATGAAGAACTGATTCTGAGCGAATAGGGGGTGCGGACATGGGTTGGTTTGATGAACAAATTCGGCAGCGGATTGAGCATGATGACGACATGTTCGCCGATGCCTTCGCGCAGATGGCAAATCTCGTCAGCAGCAACCGGGTCATCAGCGGCCTTTCCAATGACCGGAAGCTGGCCGAGGAGGCTATCGGCGACATCCTGCGCTACTACCATGTTCGAGCGCAGGAGGTGCCGGAGCAGCTCACGGATGTCAACGAGGTACTGGAATACCTGCTGCGGCCCTCCGGCATCATGCGGCGCACGGTGAAGCTCACACAGGGCTGGTACCGGGACGCCGTTGGCGCGATGCTGGGCACAAAAAAAGACGGCAGCATCGTCGCCCTGCTTCCGGGTGGGGCCGGAGGCTATACCTGCAAGGACTATACCACAGGCAAGACCATCCGCATCAACCGGAAAAACGCGGGGGAATTCGGCGAGGATGCCATCTGTTTTTATCTGCCCTTCCCCCTGCGAAGGCTTGGGATCTCCGATCTGCTGACCTACTGCTTCCGGCAGCTGCACGCGTGGGATTACGCGCTGATGTTGCTCCTGGCGGCACTCGCCACGGCGCTGGGCCTGGTGACCCCCGCCATCAGCCGCTATCTGTACGGGCCGGTGCTGGAACTGGGCAGCAAGGTGCTGCTGGCGGGCGCGGTGCTGACCCTGCTGTGCGTGATGCTATCCAACAGCCTGCTATCCGTCATCCGGGGCATCCTCAGCGCGAGCATCACCACCAGGATGGAGCTGGCCGTGGAGAGCGCGGTGATGATGCGCGTGCTGTCCCTGCCGGTGGATTTCTTCAAGAAGTACAGCGCAGGCGAGCTGTCCAGTCGGGTGGGATACATAGGCAACTTGTGCAGAATGATGCTCAACGCGATCTTTTCCACCGGCCTGACGGCGGTTTTCTCGCTGGTTTATATCACGCAGGTGTTTGCCTACGCACCCGCGCTTGCAGCACCGGCCATCGTCCTCACACTGCTGACCGCGGCCTTCTCGCTCATAACGGCCCTGATGCAGATGCGCATCTCGGAAAAGCAGCTGACCGAGGCCGGCAAGGAGAGCGGCATGGTCTACGCGCTGCTGGGCGGCGTTGCGAAGATCAAGAACGCCGGTGCGGAAAAGCGCGCCTTCGCCCGGTGGAGCAAACAGTATACCAATTCGGCGCGGTATCTGTACCAGCCGCCCATGCTCCTGCGACTCAGCGGTACCATCACCACGGCCATCACGCTGCTGGGGACCATCGCCCTCTACTATGCCGCCGTCCGCTCCAGGCTGGCGATGGCGGACTACATGGCCTTCAGCAGCGCCTACGGCATGGTCAGCGGCGCCTTTACCGCGCTGGCCGGTATCGTCATCACCATTTCGCAGATCCGACCGGTTTTGAAGCTGGTGCAGCCCATTTTGGAGACGGAGCCGGAGGTGGATCTGAACCGCCAGGTGGTCACCCGGCTGCGGGGCGGCATCGAGCTGAACAACGTTTCCTTCCGCTACAACGACTCCATGCCCTTGGTGCTGGATGATCTCTCCCTCAAGATTCGCCCCGGGCAGTATGTGGCCATTGTGGGCAAGACCGGCTGCGGCAAGTCCACCCTGATGCGCATCCTGCTCGGCTTCGAGAAGCCTCAGAAGGGCGCGGTGTACTATGACGGCAGGGACATCTCCACTATGGACCTCAAATCCCTGCGCCGGAAGATCGGCGTGGTGATGCAAAGCGGCAGTCTCTTCCAGGGCGACATCTACTCCAACATCACCATCTCCGCGCCCCAGCTCACGCTGGAGGAAGCGTGGGAGGCTGCGGAAATGGCTGGCATGGCCGAGGATATCCGGAAGATGCCCATGGGCATGAACACCCTGATCTCCGAGGGCCAGGGCGGCATCTCCGGTGGGCAGCGGCAGCGGCTGATGATCGCCAGGGCCATCGCGCCCAAGCCGAGGATCCTCATGTTCGACGAGGCAACCTCCGCGCTGGACAACATCACCCAAAAGACCGTTTCCGAATCGCTGGACAAGCTCAAGTGCACCCGCATCGTCATCGCTCACCGGCTCTCCACCATCCGCCACTGTGACCGGATCATCGTGCTGGACAAGGGGAAGATCGTGGAGGACGGCACCTACGAGGAACTGCTGA
Source organism: uncultured bacterium (assembly GCA_946056135.1). Taxonomy (GTDB): domain Bacteria; phylum Bacillota; class Clostridia; order Oscillospirales; family Oscillospiraceae; genus Faecousia. The sequence goes on from CAMGIN010000015.1 coordinate 33,323, forward strand.
GCCTGAATGGCTATTTCTCCGAGCTGGTGAAGCGCCAGCGGGTTGACCTTCCGGCATGATATGAAAGGGCAGTGGGAGACAGAATTGTTCCCACTGCCTTTTTGAGCGGCTCCTTACGGCAATTCAACCACAAAGACCAACGCTGTAGGGCGGTGCCTTCTTGACATTTTTGCTGCTCCGCATTCACTGTAAAAACAGGACAGAGTGCCAGCGCCTCGCCCCTGGCGGGGCAACCGGCGCTGATGCACATAAATCCCCATGCACAAACTGCTTTCATGATTTGTCATTACCTGCATTAAAATTGCGCAGCATATTGTTTTTTTATCCGATGTATGTTATACTTTATTCATAACGAACGTTTTGAATAAGAGGGGCTGAAAGATGGCGAATTATACAGAAGAGCAATGGAATGCTAAAAAGGTTGAGCTTATGGAAAAGTGCTTTAACGGCTTTGCAGAGTTAGGTTTGCACGGCACCGGTATTCGTTCCTTGGCTAAGCATTGCGGATATAACACATCTATGATTTATACATATTTCAAGGATTTGGATGACCTTATCATCCAATCCACCGAATACTGTATGAGCAAGGTAGAAGATGATTTTATGGCGAAAGCCCCCACGGATGTTGAGGCCCTTTGGCGGTTTATTGACGAGATACCCTACTGGACGGCAAAACAGCACGGAAAGAAATACCGCCTGATGTATCAGGTCTATACCCACCCGAAATACAGAGAATGCGGTCAGCAATTCTTTGCGGGCGTCGATGAACGATACACGCAATACGCAAAAAGCCTGGAGGGCAAGCTGGGGATTCCCTACGAAAAGCTGACGCCGCTCATTTTCATTCTGATAAGAGCCTGCGTACATTACGCACTGTTCGAGGATGCGTTCTATTTGAAAGCACAGATAGCCGTGCTGAAAGAAACCCTTGAACTCTTTATTATGAGATACAACCCGAAAGCAGGGTCGGGTGCTGTTACAGAAAAAAGCGAAAATTACCGTAAAATAACGGTATGAGATCATAATTTATCGGAGGTATTTCAAAGTGAAAACAATCAGGAAGTTTCTCCCTGTGCTTTTCATTCTTTTATTTGTTGTATCTTTGTTTTTGATATTTACAGCAAATAAAGAGCCGGAAGGTATTGCCAATCAGATGAAGCAATATTACTTGAACGATACGGAACCGGAAGGAAATACATTTTATCATTATAATATTTCATCAACGTCGTTGCCTGAAACGGATGAAAAAGGACAATGTAAATTTATAAAATTACCGTTATATAGACAAAGCCATAATTTTACCTGTGGAGTGGCTTG
>CAMGIN010000016.1 GCA_946056135.1 uncultured bacterium
AGCCAGATCATGCAGGGCATTGCCAAGGCCTATTCCGAGTTCCACGGGGTGGAAATCTCCCCGGAGATTGCCCACCAGTGCGTGGTGCTGTCCGAGCGCTATATCACGGACCGGTTCCTGCCGGATAAGGCCATCGACCTGCTGGACGAAGCCTGCTCCGACGTGAACCTGCAATGCAAAGAGATTTCCCAGCTGGCGGAGCTGAAAAAGGAGCGGGACGACTACGAGCTGGAGCTGCGGATGCTCAACGAGGACACCGAGAACCAGAACTACGAGCGCCTGGCCCTGCTGCGCAGCAAGCTCATGCAGCTGGCCCCCAAGATCGAAGCCCTGGAGGCAATGCCCAAGCCCGCCGTGACCATGGAGAACCTGGCCCGGATTATCGAGATGTGGACCAAGATCCCCGCCTCCAAGATCAAGGCTCAGGAGTACGAGCAGATCAAGGGCCTGCCGGAGCGGCTGAAGACCCACATTGTGGGCCAGGACGAGGCTGTGGAGGCGGTGTCCCGTGCCATCCGCCGCAACCGTGTCGGCATCAGCCCCAAGAAGCGGCCTGTTTCCTTCATCTTCGTAGGCCCAACCGGCGTGGGCAAGACGGAGCTGGTCAAGCAGCTGGCGAATGATATGTTCGACAGCGTGGACAGCCTGATCCGCCTGGATATGTCCGAATATATGGAGAAGCACACGGTTTCCAAGCTCATCGGGTCCCCTCCCGGCTATGTGGGCTATGACGAGGCGGGCCAGCTGACGGAGAAGATCCGCCGCCGTCCCTATTCCGTGGTGCTCTTTGACGAAATCGAGAAGGCCCATCCGGACGTTCTGAACGTGCTGCTGCAGGTGCTGGACGACGGACGCATCACCGACGCCCAGGGCCGGGTGGTAAACTTTGAGAACACCATCATCGTCATGACCTCCAACGCCGGTTCCGACGGCAGGGTAGGGGGCCTGGGCTTTGGCCGGACGGAGAATGACATGGTGAAGGAAAAGACCATGAAGGCCCTGCGGGAGTTCCTGCGGCCTGAGTTCCTGAACCGGGTGGATGAGATCATCACCTTCAACCACCTGACGGAGGAAAACTTCCTGGGTATTGCCGATATCATGCTTTCGGAGCTGCGGGACAGCCTGACCGCCCGTGGCCTGCAGCTAACCTGGGACGAATCCCTGCGGCAGCTGCTGGTAAAGAAGGCCTATTCCACGGTCTACGGCGCCCGGAATCTCCGCCGCACCATCCAAAAGGAACTGGAGGACCCCATTTCCGAAGCCATTATAGACAGCTTTGAGCATCCCATGTCTTCCATCCATGTCCGGGTGGAGGAAGATACCGTTAAGCTGGATATCACCTAAACACAAAACTGCGGAGAAGCGTTTTCTCCGCAGTTTTTTTCAAGGAGAAAGCAGTATGCGTAGTGTGCCGCAACCTCAGATGGTAACCTGAAACCGTTTCTATTCAGTTCCGCCACATTTTCTCCCGTAAATGAACGTTTATAGTTGAACGAACTGTAGGGCGGGGTCATGACCCCGCCGATGCACTACGTTGTTGAATATGCTTGGTTAGAGGAAAAATCCAAACATTACACATCCATTTTCCATAGGCAAGCAGTTAGGGTGGTCGGCGGGGTCATGACCCCGCCCTACAATGGGTGCTTGCATAAACGATCATTTATATAAGGATTATTTGGTACGACTGAATCGTTCCCTTTTGAAAATAATTTGAATTATTTGTAAGATTCCGCCGGGAACTGCGTCTAATTGGTGAAGGAGGTGAGGGCGTGACCGAGTTTGAGGAGGTTTACCGGACCTATTTCCGGGACGTGGAGCTGTACCTGCGGGCCATCTGTCATGACGAAGCCTTGGCGGAGGAGCTGACGGAGCAGGTGTTCTTCCAGGCCTTGAAGGCGCTGCCCAAATTCCGGGGAGACTGCGACATCCGCACCTGTCGTGTGCGCCATGAAGCTGTATTCTTTGAACAAGCAAGACAAAGGAATGTAACCGTAGGGGAGGGTCAGTGACCCTCCCCTACAGAGGTGCGTTGTTACATATCAAATTTATTGGAAATGGAATCCGAAAGCTTCCAGGCCATGTCCTCCATCTTGTTGGCGGCTTTGGCGGCAAGACGGCGGGTGGGGTTGGTTCTCGGCATCATCAGAACAGCCACGGCACCGGCAGCAGCACCGATTCCCGCGGTGATGGCCCATCCTTTTGCATTCATTCCTCTCCCTCCTTTCCCCATTAGTATACCCACAACGAAAAAATTCACTTCTGGAAGGTTTTTATCTTTTCACCGCGAAAAAGTTGTGATATACTATTAAAAAAGTGTGGAGTGCGGAGAGTGGAGTGTGGAGTTTTCCTCAGAAGAGTTGGGCTTATCTCTTCTGCGATAAATGCCCATACAATCTTCACACAAGCACGTTCTGGGATGCCTGTATGAAATTGCGTCCACTGCCCAATAACTCCAAACTCCACTCTCCACACTCCACACTGAGAAAAGGGGCGCGGTTGTATGTCTATCGATAGTTTGCAGGAAAAAATTCGCAAGACCAAAAATCCCACCGTGCTGGAGCTTGCCATGCCTGTGGGAGATATTCCACCCCATATCGCGGAGGATGCTGGCTCCACTGCTGCCGCCTATGGACGGTTCTGCCGGGAGCTCCTTTCTGGATTGAAGGGCATCGTGCCCGCCATCCGAGTCAGCTTTTCCGCCTTTGCGCTGCTGGGAGCCGAGGGAATTGCGGAGCTGACCGCTGTGCTGAAAGCTGCCGGGAGCCTTGGCTATTATGTTGTATTGGACGCGCCGGAGATCCTGTCTCCCGCGGCCGCGCAGAGTACGGCGGAGGCGGTATTCGGTCCGGCCAGCCTGTTCCCCTGCGATGGGCTTGTGATTTCTTATTATCTGGGCAGCGATGTTCTGAAGCCCTTCCTGCCTTACTGCCGGGAGGGGAAGAAGGACCTGTTTGTTGTGGCCCGCACTGCCAACCGCTCCGCGCCGGAGCTTCAGGATCTGCTGTGCGGCTCCCGGCTGGTTCATGCCGCCGCTGCCGACCATGTGAACCGCTACGGCGCTGAGACGGCAGGGAAGTACGGCTATACCCGGGTGGGCCTGCTGGCCGCCGCCAGCTCGGGAGAAAGTGTGCGGACGCTGCGGAGCAAATACCCAAAGCTGTTCCTGCTGCTGGACGGCTATGACTATCCCAACGGAAGCGGGAAAAGCTGCTCCTACGCCTTTGACAAGTTGGGCCACGGGGCGGCGGTCTGCTCCGGTACGGGCATCACCTGCGCCTGGAAACGGAAGGCGTCTGACGGCAGGGATTTTGCGGAGCAGGCCCTGGAAGCGGCCAAACGGATGAAGAAAAATATGTCAGGGTATGTCACCGTATTGTAAGGAGGCATTATGAGAAGAACAGACCGGGCCGTTACCAACGAAGCGGAAATTGTGGACATCCTGCGCCGCTGTGAGGTTCTGCACCTAGCCATCAACACTGGGGCAGCGCCCTATCTGCTGCCGGTGAGCTTCGGCATGGAACCGGACGGCATGACCTTCTACATCCACGGCAGCCTGTCCGGGCGGAAATACGACCTGCTGGCCCAGGATAACCGGGTGGGCTTCCAGCTGGAGTGCACCCACGGCCTTGTGCTGGAGGAAGAAAACCACTCCTGTTCCGTCAACTACGAAAGCGTCATGGGCTGGGGACTGATTGACGAATTAACGGCGGAAGGGGAGAAGCGCCACGCCCTGGACCGGATCATGGCCCAGTATCATGCGGACGGCTTCCCCTATAATCCCGCGCCCATTCCCAAAACCCGGATCCTGCGATTGCGGGTCCAGGAGCGAACCGCCAAGCGGCGTAAAAAATTCTGAGGTGATCTTATGCTGAAAATCTACGGAAGCATGCTTTGTCCTGACTGTGTTCAATGCCGGGAGGACCTGGACAAGGCCGGCGTGGAATACGAATTTCTGGACTTTTCCGAAAACTTAGCAAACCTGAAGGAATTCTTGAAGCTTCGGGACGGAAATCCCCTGTTCGACGACGCCCGAGCCGAGGGAAAAATCGGCATCCCCTGCCTTCAAAAAGAAGACGGAAGCCTCTGCCTGAGCTGGGAGCGGTAATTCATTTGGAGTGTGGAGTTATGAGTGTGGAGAGTAGCTTAGGGTACGACTGAATCGTTACCAATGTTCTTTTCATCATCCCGAAGGGATACCTTAACTCCACTCTCCACACTCCAAACTCCACACTTAAAACTCCACACTTCCTATGTATTCCCGGGACCTGCGTCCCGGGGTTTTGTTATCCGACGTTGTTGGGGGTGCGGGCGCGGCCTTCCACGGTGCCTTCGGTGGCAGCGCCATTGCCGGTTGCGCCGTTGCTGTTGGTGCCGTTGGGAGTGTTTTCCACAGGGCCGTTGCCGTTGTCAATTGTCTCCTGGGTAGAGGGCACGGTGCTGTTTGTGGTGGGCACTGTGGTCGCCTCTGTGGTCGGCATCGTAGTCTCGGTGGTGGGCATAAGCGTAGGTGCGGAAGTGGCCCCGCCAGCATTCCGGTTGGTGCAGCCGCAGCCGGTAAACAGCGCCGCGGTAAGGACGATGGTAAGCGCGAGAATGCAATATTTTTTCATTTTATTACCTCCAAAAGCTCTTGCTTCGAAGCTATTATTTCCCGGAACCAAGGGTTTATACGAATTTCCGGCATTTGGTGCAGAGCTGAAGTGGAGAACTTTTTGACGTAGAAGTTACCTATTGCTAACTGAATTTGCTTCGTTTTTTTGATTTTTTTCGTTGCATTTTCGGATGCATGCATGTATAATAACATTTGAAGAAAATTACATAAAAGGAGAGTTTTCACTTATGAAGAAACTCGCTGTTAAAAAAGATGCCCAGTGTATGGCATGCCTGCAGTGCGTCGTCGCATGCTCCGAGGCCTTCTACAAGGAGTTTGACGAAGACCTGTCCTGCATCAAGATCGTGGCCGCCGGAACCGGTGCCAAGCCCAAGACCTGCATTCAGTGCGGCAAGTGCATGCGCACCTGCGAGCACGAGGCCATCACCCAGAACCCCAAGACCGGCGTGTACATGATCAACAAGAAAAAGTGCGTCGGCTGCGGCAAGTGTGCGGAAGCCTGCCCCATGAAGGTTATCGTCCTGAAACCGGAAAATCCCGCATCCAAGTGTATCGCCTGCGGCATCTGCGCCAAGGCCTGCCCCATGGAAGTGCTGGAGATTGTCGAAAAGTGAACACCGAAATGGGCAGCCGGATTCGGCTGTCCATTTTTTTGCCAGCGGAAAAAGGTCGAAAAGGCTTGAACTGATGGGCGCATCATGGTATAATGACTCTGAATATTCCATAGCAGCCAACAAGGAGGTATCTCAATGGGCAAGGGCGGACGCTACTTAAAATCGAAGGAGAGGAAAAAGGGCCGTGGCTGGAAGATCGCGCTGATCGTTTTGGCGATTCTTGTGGTTCTGCTGGGTGGTGTGGCCTATGTCGGTGTCCATTACTATAACGCTATTCTGGATCTGATTCCCCGGGCACAGTACGAGGATCGGGACGTTTCTGTGGATGATGTCCTGGATGCGGCAACCTACAATCCCGATAAATATACCGATGGGGACTGAAACGTGGCCTGACAAATGCATATGTAACCCGGCAGCACACCAAGCTGCCGGTTTTTTTATTAAGATCGAAAAAAAGCTTGTAATCCTGGAAATAACATGGTAAAATAAAACTTCGAGGAGCGATTGCGTTGCAATATCGGTACTGCATTTTTAAAGATACAGGAGGCAGCATATGAGCAAAGGCGGACGTTATGTACAAAAGAAAGGGAATCCCTCCCCAAAATCCGGGGGTGACAAGCCGGTTGCCCTGATTATTGTGGCAGTTGTTCTTGTGTTTGTAATTGCCGGTCTGATTGGCGGTATTGTCTATAATCTGGTAATGGATAGGAGCAAGACCCAGCTTCAGGCGGAAACCACCGTCCCCACGACCATCCCTGAGACTTTGGCGCCCACTACGGTGGTGACGGAGCAGACCGAGGAGACGACAGAGGCTACCACGGTACCTACCACCCTTCCCTATAAGGAATCGGGTATGGATATCATCAATGTCCTGATGGTCGGTCAGGCCGCCCGGGACGGCGAGGAGTCCCGGATTGCGGATACCATGATCCTGGCCACCATCAATAAGAATACCAAGACCCTGACGCTGACCTCCTTCCTGCGGGACACTTATGTGGATCTGCCGGATTACCGGGATCCCAGCGGGACGCTGCATACCTGCGGCTGGAACCGGATCAATGTGGCCTACCACCTGGGCTGGACCTGGGGCGGCACCAAGGCCGCTATGGAAATGACCGACCAGTGCCTGCTGGAGAACTTCGGCATTGATGTGGATTACAATGTGGAAGTAGATTTTCAGGCGGTTATCGAAATTGTGAACCTGCTGGGCGGTGTGGATATAGAGCTGACGGAGGCTGAGGCGGAATACCTGAACAAAGACGGTAAGGTCTGGCAGAAGGTGGAGCCCGGCGTAAACTGGCTGGATGGCGACACGGCTCTGGCCTATGCCCGTATGCGAAAGGCCGCGGGCGACTCCGACAGCGATATCAAGCGTACATCCCGTCAGAGATATATGATCCAGGCGATCCTGGATAAGGTCAAGAATGCGGGATTCAGTCAGCTGCAGGAACTGGCCTACGAGGTTCTGCCCAAAGTCACCACGGATATGACCAATGAAGAGATCAATACCTGTATCTGGGAGATTCTGCCGTTGCTGCAGGATCTGAAGGTAGAGAGCGGCACCTGCCCGGTGGAGAAAACCTACTGGGGCGAGGTCATCGACCTGTTCGGAGCCCAGTCCAGTGTTCTGAAGTTTGATGCCGGTCAGAATAAGAAGCTGATGGCGGCAATCACGGAAGGTACCGCAGAATAAAATATGGGGATCTGGCAGCCTTCAGGGGCTGCCGGATTTTTTCGAGAAGGATCGTAAGGAAATATTAATGGGAAAATTCAGGAAGAAGTCCTTGTATTCCGAAACAGAGTATGCTATAATGCGGTGACGATAACAGTTTGTAACTTATAACAGGAGGTAGTACGTGCACGGACGCTTTGAAAAGAAGAAGCCCAAAAAGCCTTTGGGCTGGAAGAAAATTGTCCTGATCGTCATTGGTGTGATTCTACTGCTGCTGGCAGCGCTGGTGATTGCGTGCGTGGTTTATTATAACTCCATGCTGAACAAGATGAATCAGGTGACGGTGCCCAAAATTGAATATACCGAGGCCGCGACAGAAGCTGCCCAAACCGAAGATCAGGCGGAAACCACGGAGGCCACCACGGTCGCCACTACGGAGCCCCATGTGGCATCCAGTGCGGATTACCTGAATATTCTGGTGGTGGGCCAGGCGGCCCGGGACGGCGAGGAGGAGCGCTTCGCGGATACCGCGCTGCTGTTTACCATCAATACCTATACCAAAACCCTGACCCAAACCTCTTTGCTGCGGGATTCTTTCGTGAAACCCCCGGATTATAGGGGGCATACGTTCGGCAGAATCAAGCTGACGACCGTCTACCATCTTGGCTCTTTGTATGGCGACGGCCCTGCTGGTTCTATGGAACTGATGAACCTGACCCTGTATAAGAACTTTGGTATTGAGGTGGACTACAACTTCGAGATCGACTTCGAGGCCTTTGTCAAGGTGATCAACCTGCTTGGAGGTGTGGACATCGAACTGACCGAGGCGGAAGCAAAATACCTGAACAACGATAGTAAGGTCTGGCAGACGGTGGAGCCGGGCATGAACTGGCTGGACGGCGACACGGCTCTGGCCTATGCCCGTATGCGGAAAGCCGAGGGCGACAGCGAAAGCGACATTGTCCGTACCGAACGTCAGAGAAAGTTTGTCGAGTCTCTTGTGACCAAGATGAAGGATATGAACCTCTCCGACCTGCAGAAGATTGCCAATGAGGTTCTGCCCATGATCACCACCAGCATGACCAATTCGGAGATCACGCAGACCCTGCTGACGCTTCTGCCCATGCTGCCGGAGCTGACCATCGAAAAAGGCGGCACCTGCCCCGCCAGCTACAAGGGCGACATGGTGGAGATTTACGGTGACGGCTTCTACCACAGCGTGCTGCGCTTTGACGAAACCGAGACCAAGAAAGCCATGCGCGCCATCACCGAAGGTGAAGAACCCTGATTGTTTCCCCTCCCTGCATCACCATGCAGCGGAGGGGATTTTTCAGTGTTGAGTTAGGAGTGTGGAGTTTGTGATTCCTTGAAAAGGAATCTTGTGTTATCTGCTTTCCTAAACTGCCCCATATGCGTTCTACCGTACCGCAGCCGTTTCTTTGGCAACTCCACATTCCAAACTCCACACTCCCCAAAACTCCATACGCCTGTGGTAACATAAATTTCATGTTTGTCATAATTGCATAACAGTCAAGAATATGTTATACTGTAACAAAGTATACACCCGGAGGCGTTTATGAGGGATATGACGGATTTTCAGCGAAAACTATCTTCTTTTTTACCGGAAATCGAGCTTCGGTTTGAGGAACCCATGGCAAAACATACGTCGCTGCGCATCGGCGGGGCGGCGGAAATCATGGCCTTTCCAAAAAATCGGGAGGAATTGGCAAAAATATTGAAAACGTCCGTTTTATTGGACAGCAAGTATGTTATCTTAGGCGCAGGAACCAACGTACTGGCTCCTGACCAGGGAATCCCGGGATTGGTGATCTGCCTGAAGGACTGCCTGGACGGTATGGAGCAGCTGGATGCGACCCACATTCGCCTGATGGGCGGTGTGACCATGAGCCGTGGTGCCGGATTTGCCGCCAATTTAGGGCTAAGCGGTCTGGAATTTGCCCACGGGATTCCCGGCAGTGTGGGCGGCGGCGTCTATATGAACGCCGGAGCCTACGGCGGCGAGATCAAGGACGTCTGCGAAAGCGTGGAGGTCATGGACCCGCAGGGAAATATCCGCCGCCTGTCCAATGCCGAAATGGGGTTTTCCTACCGGCACAGCATTCTGGAGGAAACCGGCGATATTGTCATCAGTGCGGACTTCCGTTTGACGGAAACGCCCTCCGAGGAAATCTGGGCCAGGATGAAGGAGCTTATCGCCAAGCGGTCTGCCTCCCAGCCTCTGGACCTGCCCTCCGCCGGTTCCGCCTTCAAGCGCCCCGCAGGCGGCTACGCGGCTGCCCTCATCGAACAGGCGGGACTAAAGGGCTTTCAGGTTGGCGGCGCGGCCATCTCCACCAAACACGCAGGCTTCGCGGTGAACCTGGGCGATGCCACCGCCGAAGACATGCGCCAGCTTCTGCGGCAGGTTTCCGACAAAGTCTACGCTGCCTCCGGCATCCGCCTGGAACCGGAGATTCGCATCTGGTAAATTTGTAGTAACTATTCAGTCGTAGCCAAAGTCGCCGGATAAATGATCGTTTAGCGTCGCGCCCACTGTAGGGGAGGGTCATTGACCCTCCCGCCATCGAAAAATTTTTGAGCGGTCAAATCCGTTGCTTTTTGTGAAAACCAGTACTGGCAGCAACCTATTGCACACTCTGTCCCGTTACCAAGCGGGAGGGCTGATGACCCTCCCCTACAGTGGGTACACATGTAAACGATCATTTATATGAGAAATTCAGGGTGCGACTGAATAGTTACAATTTGTAAAAAACCGCAAACTCCACTCTCCACTCTTCACTCTTCACACTCGAAAGGGGGTTCTTCCATGGCAATGTCCTTCTCCTGCGCTGCCCGGGCAGAGGTCTGCCGCAGCGTGCCTGGGGATGTCTGCTGTGCCCTGGCGGAGTGCTTCGGCATTCTGCTGTACTGCAACAGCTTCCAGAGCGACGGCATCAAGATCGTCACGGAGAGCCGGGAATTTGCCGTGCTGATTCCCAAGCTGTTCAAGAAGGCCTTTAACCTGTCTTTCGACAGTTTCCCCAGCCTGGAAGCCCCCGGCAAGCTGGTGTTTCAGATCTGGGACCCGGAGAAAATCAGGGACATTATGGACGCCTTTGGTTTCGATTTTCAGGAGAATCTGGCCCTGCATGTGAACCTTCCCGTGGTGGAGGAGGACTGCTGCAAGGCGGCCTTTCTCCGGGGGGCGTTTCTGGCTGGTGGCAGCGTTACCGATCCGGGCAAGGGCTATCATATGGAGATCGCCACCACCCACCAGAGCGTGGCTCGGGAGACTGTGGCCCTGGTCCGGGAGGTCATGGGCTTCGCGCCGAAGCTGTCCCCCAGAGGCGGGGCCCAGGTGCTGTATGTCAAGCAGAGTGAGCAGATTGCCGACTTCCTGACCTACCTGGGAGCCCGCGTGGCTGCTATGGGCATCATGGAGACCAGGCTGGAAAAGGAACTGAACAACAAGGTCAACCGCCGCTGCAACTGTGACGACGCCAATATTTCCAAGGTGGTGGATGCCGCCCAGGAGCAGCTGGCTGCCATCCGGACGCTGCAGGAGGCGGGAAAGCTGGAAGCCCTGCCGCCGAAGCTTGCACAGGCGGCGAACGCCAGAATAGAAAATCCCTCGGCGTCGCTGTCGGAGCTGGCGGCCATGATGGAGCCGCCCATTACCAAACCGGCCATGAATAACCGCATGAAAAAATTGGTTCAATTGGCGAAGGAGATACAGCCATGAGCTTTGTACACCTGCATGTCCATACCGAATACAGCCTCCTGGACGGTGCCTGCCGCATCGACGGCGTGATGAACCGGGTCAAGGAGCTGGGACAGACCGCCGTGGCCATTACGGATCACGGCGTCATGTACGGCTGTATCGATTTCTATAAAGCCGCCAAGGCCGCGGGGATCAAGCCCATTATCGGCTGCGAGGTCTATGTTGCCCGCCGCCGGATGACCGACCGGGTTCACGGCATCGACAATGATCCTTACCACCTTGTGCTGCTGTGCGAGAACCGGAAGGGCTATGAAAACCTCTGCCATCTGGTGTCTGAGGCGTTTATCGATGGGTTTTACGGAAAGCCCAGGATTGACCTGGACCTGCTTCAGCAATACCACGAAGGTTTGATTGCCCTGTCCGCCTGTCTGGCGGGGGCGATTCCCCAGTGCCTGATGGAGCGGGACTATGCTGCCGCCAGGGAATACGCCTTAAAGCTTTCCCATATCTTTGGTCCCGGCAACTTCTTCCTGGAGCTGCAGGACCACGGCATCGAGGAGCAGCGGCCTGTGAACCAGGGGGTCCAGCGGCTGGCCCGGGAGACAGGGCTGCCCCTGGTGGTCACCAATGACGCCCACTATCTGCGCCGGGAGGACGCCGAAATGCAGGATGTCCTGCTGTGCATCCAGACCGGCAAGACCGTGGACGATACCAACCGCATGAAATTCCAGACCCAGGAGTTCTACCTGAAAAGCGAGGAGGAACTGCGGCAGCTGTTCCCCGGCTTGGACGAGGCCTTTGCCAACACCGTGAAAATCGCCCAGCGCTGCAATCTGGAGTTTACCTTCCATGAATATCATCTGCCCTCCTTCCCGGTGCCGGAGGGCTATACCAACGAGGAATACTTCCGCCAGCTTTGCTATACCGGCTTCAAAGAGCGCTACCAGAATCCACCCCAGGAATATGTGGACCGGCTGGAATATGAGATCGGCGTCATCAGCCGCATGGGGTATGTGAATTACTATCTCATCGTCTGGGACTTCATCCACTACGCCAAGGAGCAGGGGATTCCGGTGGGCCCTGGCCGTGGCTCCGGCGCAGCCTCCATCGTGGCTTACTGCATGCACATCACCGAAGTGGATCCCATGAAGTATGCCCTGATTTTTGAACGGTTCCTGAACCCGGAGCGGGTCAGTATGCCGGATTTCGATACGGACTTCTGCCAGGAGCGCCGGGGTGAGGTCATCGAGTATGTCATGCGCAAGTACGGTACCGACCATGTGGCCCAGATTGTCACTTTCGGCACCATGGCCGCCCGGGGTGCCATCCGGGACGTAGGCAGGGCGCTGAACTTCACCTACGCCGAGACGGACGTGGTGGCGAAGCTGGTTCCCACCACCTTGCACATCACCCTGAAGGAGGCTCTGGAGGTCTCGCCCAAGCTCAAGGAGATGTATGACGGGGATGAACGGGTAAAGAAGCTCATCGACACCGCCATGCAATTAGAGGGCATGCCGAGAAATACCTCTACCCATGCCGCCGGTGTGGTGATTACGGCGGACCCGGTCAGCACCTACCTGCCCCTGTCCCGGAACGACGAAACCATCGTCACCCAGTACACCATGACCACCATCGAGGAGCTGGGTCTTCTCAAAATGGACTTCCTGGGCCTGCGGAACCTGACGGTCATCGACGACGCCGAGAAGCAGATCCGAAAGCTCCAGCCGGATTTCGATATTTCCAAGGTCCCGGATGATGATCCGGAGACCTTCGCCATGCTCTCCGAGGGCAAGACCCAGGGCGTGTTCCAGCTGGAATCGGCGGGCATCACCGGTGTCTGCGTCAGCATGAAGCCTGCCTCCATCGAGGACATGACGGCCATCGTGGCCTTGTACCGGCCCGGCCCCATGGACTCGATTCCCACCTTTATTGCCAACAAGCTGGATCACAGTAAGATTACCTACAAGACGCCTCTCCTGGAGCCCATCCTGAAGGTGACCTACGGCTGCATTGTCTATCAGGAGCAGGTCATTGAGATCTTCCGGTCCCTGGGCGGCTATACCATGGGCCAGGCGGACAACATCCGCAGGGCCATTTCCAAGAAGAAAATGAAGGTCATCGAGGCGGAGCGGAAGGTCTTCGTCTACGGCGACCCGGCCCAGAATATCTCCGGCGCCATTGCCCGGGGGGTCAGCGAGACTGCGGCCCAGTCCATCTATGACGAGATCGTGGATTTTGCCAACTACGCTTTCAACAAGGCCCACGCCGTTTGCTACGCGGTGGTGTCCTATCAGACGGCGTACCTCAAGTGTCACTACCCCCGGCAGTATATGGCGGCGCTGATGACCTCGGTGCTGGACTCCGCCACCAAGATCTCCGGCTATATTGCCGAGTGCAAGGACCTGGGGATTCCGGTGCTCCCGCCGGACCTGAACCACTCCGACGACCACTTCACGGTGGAGGGCGACGCTATCCGCTTCGGCCTGGGAGCGGTGAAGAATGTGGGCATCGGCCTGATTCGTTCCATGATGGCAAAGCGAGAGGAGGGCGGCCCCTTCCAATCCTTCGAGGATTTCCTGGAGCGGATGGGGGAAGGGGAGCTGAACAAGCGGGCCGTGGAGAACTTTATCAAGTGCGGCGCGGCGGACTGCTTTGGCTACCACCGCAGCGAGCTGCTGGGGATCTACGAGCAGATGATGGACAATGTGGCGGCCTCCCGGAAGAAAAATCTGGAGGGCCAGATGGGACTCTTTTCCATGCTGGACGAGGAGGACTCCGCTGCCCGGATGACCATTCCCCCCATGCCGGAGCTGAACAAGGCGGATTTGCTTGCCATGGAGAAGGAGACCACCGGCATCTACCTGTCCGGTCATCCCATGGACGACTACCGGCCCTATCTTCGCAACACCCATGTGGTCCACATTGCCAAGCTCATGGGGGATGACAGTCCCTTCGAGGACGACCAGATCGTCTGCGTGGCGGGAATCGTCCAGACCGTGAAGATGAAGACTACCCGCAACAACACCATGATGGCCTACCTCACTGTGGAGGACGACACCGCTGCCATTGAGATGCTGGCCTTCTCCAACGTTCTGAGTCAGTTTGGCGGCTACCTGCGGGAGAACAGCCCGGTGGTCATCACGGGGCGGCTGTCCATGCGGGAGGACAAGGAGCCCCAGATCGTCATCAACCGGGCCCGGCCCATTTCGGATTACGCTTCCGGAGATCCGGAGGTTTCCGCGCCCCAGCCCCAGCCAAGAACCGGAACCCTGTATCTGCGGCTGCCAGGCGAGGAGGGGAAGCTCTATCCCAAGGTCCGGGCCATCCTGAACATGTTCCCGGGAACGAACGGGGCAGTGCTGTATTTTGCCGATACCAGGCAGCGCCGTGGCACCCGGTGTGATCTGGCGGAGCCTATGCTGCGGGAGCTGGAAAATGTCCTGGGCCAGGGAAATGTTGTTGTAAAATAGCTTTTCTTTTGCAAATGATTGTGCTATAATTCTATAGATTGATTGTAAGAAAACGCCCCCTACGATTCCCGCCGAAGAAAAGTTCCTGCTTTCCTTTTGGGCGGTGCCTTGTCCGGCGTGGGGCGTGATCCTGCTTTTTGAAAGGAGCGGATGCCGTGAAAAAGAAAATTATGTTCCTGATGCTGACATTGACGGCATTGCTCCTGACCGGCTGCGCCATGCAGACCATGGAGGAGATGTACGCGGTGCCCAAGCGGTCCGCGGAATACAGCAGTCTTCAGTCCGCCATTGACGCGGCCATGGTGGGCAGGACCTATGCCGCCCCTGTCTCCGGCGATAATCAGCAGTCGGTGCAGATGGCGGACCTGGACGGCGACGGCACCGAGGAATACCTGGTCTTTGCTATGGCAGATTCCGACAAACGTCTCCAGGTGCTGATCTTCCGCCAGGAGGAGGACGGAACCTGTGCGCTCTGGGAGGTCATTGAGAGCAGCGGTGCCGCCTTTGAGCAGGTGGAGTACATCCACTTCGATCAGGTGCCCGGCTGTGAGATGGTCATTGGCAGCCAGGTCAGCGACCAGGTGCTGCGCAGTGTTTCGGTGTACAGCTTCTCCCAAGGTACGGCGGAGCAGCTGCTGCTGGTGGGCTATTCCAAGTTCCTGACCTGTGACCTGGATGGAAACGGCCGCAAGGAGCTTCTGGTGCTCCGCCCGGGAGAAGCCGAAGCCACCCGGGGCATGGCGGTGCTCTACAGCTCCCAGGGGGGCCAGATCCAACGCTCTGTGGAGACGGAACTGTCGGAGGAAGTTTCTCACATCCGCCGGATCACCGCCAGCAAGCTGCAGGACGGAACCCCGGCGGTGTTCGTGGCCAGCTCCGTGGATGAGGAAGCCATTGTGACGGACATTTTTGCCCTGAAAGAGGGGAAGTTTACCAATATCTCCTTCTCCACTGAGGCAGACACCAGCATCCAGACCCTGCGCAATTTCTACGTCTATGCCGAGGATATCGACGAGGACGGGGTTCTGGAGCTGCCAAGCCTTCTGACCATGAAGGCGGTGTCCCACTGGGAGGACGAGGAGGAGAAGTTCCTGCTGCGTTGGTTCGCCATGGACGTGGACGGCAGGGAGGTGGACAAGCTTTTCACCTTCCACTACTATGTAGGCGGCTGGTATGTACAGCTGGACAAGGAATGGGCCAGCCGGGTGTCTGTGGAGCAGGGCAGCGGAGTCTACATATTCTATATGTGGAACGAGTCCTACCAGGATGCGACACCCTTGTTTACCATCTATGTATTCACCGGCGGCACCCGGGACGAGGACGCGGTGAAGGACGGCAGATTTGCCGTGTACCGGACCGAAGGCGTGGCCTACGCCGGAAAGCTGGAGCCCGCCGCGGCAGAATACGGCATTACGGAGGAATACATCATCAATAGCTTCCGACTGATCCGAAAGGATTGGCGGACGGGAGAGAATTGAGAGGGATCATATGAAAAAAGTACTGATTATGGAAGATGAACTGAACATCCGCAGCTTTGTGGTCATCAACCTGCGGCGGGCGGGCTACGACGTCATCGAGGCCGGAGACGGACAGCAGGCCTTGGATGCCATTGCGGCCAATCCGGAGGTGGGTGTCGCCATTCTGGACATCATGGTGCCGGGAGATATGGACGGCTTTGAGGTCTGCCGCCGGATTCGGGCCACCAACAAGCAGATGGGCATTATCATGCTCACCGCCCGGACCCAGGAGATGGACAAGGTCACCGGCCTGATGACCGGCGCCGACGACTATGTGACCAAGCCCTTCTCTCCCGCGGAGCTGACGGCCCGGATCGATGCCCTGTACCGCCGCATCGGCGGGGACAGCAATGCCAGCTCGGAGCTGCTGAGCCAGGGTCCCTTCGTCATGAACACCCGCAACCATACTCTGGAGAAGAACGGCAACCGGATTCGTCTGACCCAGGTGGAGTATGCTATTTTGAAGCTGTTCATGCAGAACCCCGGCCGGGCACTGTCCCGGGAGGATATCCTGTCTGCTGTCTGGGGCCGGGATTACGAGGGAGAGCTGAAGATCGTGGATGTGAACATCCGCCGTCTTCGCATCAAGATCGAGGACGATACCGCCAATCCCACCTATATCACCACGGTCTGGGGGCTTGGCTATAAGTGGGGCGCATAAAGCGAATGGAGATTCCATCCCTGTTCCGCATCGGCGGACTGCGCAAGCGGTGGCTGCTGAATACGGCCAGTGTGGTCTTTGCTTTGGGTTTGGTCTGCGTCCTGGCGGTGACAGCGTCCTTTGCCGCGTATTACTACTCCAATATGGAGTCGGATTTGAAGAAACGGGCAAAAACCACCTCTGATTTTTTCTCTGCCTATATGGACCAGAGTTATGACGAGTTTTATGCGTCCTGCGTCACCTATACCCAGACCTTTTCGGATAAGGACAACATGGAGCTGCAGTTTATCAGCCAGGAAGGGGAGCTGGTGGTGTCCTCCTACGGCCAGTGGCTGGGCCAGTCTCCCAGCACGCCGGAGATTCAGGAAGCGGTGCAAAACCGCGTTCCCTCTGCCTTTGTCGGCAGAGATCCGGATACCGATGAGCGGATTATGGCGGTGTCCTGCCCCATGATCTACAGCAGCGGCGGTGTGGTGGGCGTTATGCGCTATGTAACCTCCACCCGGCTGGTGGACGGCCAGATCATTCTGGTGGCTCTGGTCAGCGACCTGGTGCTGTTGCTGGTTATGGCAGTGGTGCTGGTTATGAGCAACTATTTCCTCCGCTCCATCATGAATCCCGTGGCGGAGATTACCGAGAAGGCCAAGCGCATCGCCAACGGCAGCTACGGCGTCCAGATCAAGACGCCCTATCAGGACGAAATCGGCGAGCTGGCGGATACCATCAACGAGATGTCCAACAAGATCGCGCAGAACGAGAAAATGCAGGGCGAGTTCATCTCCCAGCTGTCCCATGAGCTGCGCACGCCCCTGACGGTCATCAACGGCTGGAGCGAGACCTTACTGGCGGATGAGAACATGGATGCCGATACCCGCCAGGGTATGAAGATCATCTCCAGCGAGGCCAAGCGGCTGACGGAGATGGTCATGGAGCTGCTGGACTTCACCCGGATGCAGGACGGCCGCATGACCTTGGCCGTGGAGCCTACGGATATCCGGGCGGAATTTGAGGATACCTGCTATATGTACGGCAGCCGGCTGGCCCAGGACGGCATCCAGCTGCACTATCTGGACAATGATGAGGAGATCCCGGAGATCCCCTGCGATCCCAAGCGCCTGCGGCAGGTGTTCCTGAACATTCTGGACAACGCTGCCAAGCACGGCGGCGAGGGCAAGCGCATCGACGCTTCCATGCACTACGAGAACGACGCGGTGGTGGTTCGCATCCGGGACTACGGCCCCGGCATTCCCGAGGACGAGATCCCGCTTGTTAAAAAGAAATTCTACAAGGGCAGCTCCAAGGCCCGGGGCACCGGTATCGGTCTCGCGGTCTGCGATGAGATTGTGGAGATGCATGGCGGCACCCTGACCCTGGAGAACGCGGAAGGCGGCGGTACCCTGGTCACTGTGACCCTGCCCGCTGCCCATTGACCATAAGGAGAGACCCAGTTTTATGCCAAACAAAGAACCCCAATGCTGTGAAAAATTCAAAACCATGATCGGCGGCCAGGCCCTGATCGAGGGGATCATGATGCGCGGGCCGGAGAAGGACGCCGTTGTGATCCGCACCAAGGACGGCCTGACGGTGGAGACCACACCCCGGAAAGTCAATCCGCCCAAGTCCCTCAAGAGCAAGCCCTTTATCCGGGGCATTTTCAACTTCTTCGACGCCCAGGTGGTGGGTGTCAAAGCCCTTCTGCGCTCCGCCGATCTTGCCCCGGAGGAAATGCAGGAGGAGCCCAGCAAGCTGGATGCGTGGCTGGAAAAGAAACTGGGCAACGAGAAATTCCAGCAGGCTGTCCTGTGGATTGCCGTGGCCCTGGGTCTGTGCCTGTCCGTGGGACTGTTCTTCCTGCTGCCCATGGTCATCAGCAGCTTTTTCGACAAGTGGATCCCCAACAACCTGGTGCTGAACCTGGTGGAGGGTGTCATCCGTATGGTTATATTCTTTCTTTATATGATTGCCATTTCCCGGATGGGGGAGATGCGTCGGCTGTTCTCCTACCACGGCGCGGAGCATAAGACCATCCGCTGCTACGAGGCGGGCCTGCCCCTGACGGTGGACAATGTACGGATGCAGACCCGGCTTCATCCCCGCTGCGGCACCAGCTTCCTGCTGGTGGTGATGGTGATTTCCATTCTGGTGTTCTCCATCGCATCTTCGGCGCTGCTGGCGGTCTTCCCCGGTTTGGAGGCCATGCGGGGCAGCTTTGGGTACCGGTTGGTCATGATCCTGTTCAAGCTGCTGCTTCTGCCCCTGGTGGTGGGCATTACCTATGAGATCAACCGCTGGGCCGGAGGCCATGACAACGGCTTTACCCGGATTCTCACCGCCCCAGGCATGTGGATGCAGAACTTCACCACCAATGAGCCGGATGACTCCATGATCGAGGTGGGTATTGCTGCTGTGCAGGCGGTTCTCCCGGAAGTGGAGGGCGCCGACCGATGGTAAAACAATACGGCGAGCTCTATCTGGACACCCGCAGGGCGCTGCTGGCGACAGAAGATCCCCAGACGGCAGGCATAATGGCGCGGCAGCTGCTGTGCCATGCCACCGGAAAGACCCAGGAGGAAATCCTTGCCCACCGGGAGCTGTACGCATCCGGGCAGGCGGTGGAGGAAGTGGAGGCAATGCTTCAGCGGCTGCTGACCGGAGAGCCTCTGGCCTATGTGCTGGGGGAGTGGGAGTTCTACGGCCTGCCCCTGAAGGTGACTCCGGATGTGCTGATCCCCAGGGACGACACCTGTGCGGTGACGGAGCTTGCCATCCGGCAGGGTCTGTTTTTGCGGCAGGATCCCCGGGTTTTGGACCTTTGCTGCGGCTCCGGCTGCATCGGTCTTGCGGTGGCCAGCCGGGTGAAGGACGCCAAGGTGACTCTGGCGGACTTAAGCCGGCAGGCTCTGACCATCGCCAAGGAAAACGCCGCCCGAAATAAACTCAGCGGACGGGTACGCTGCGTGCAGGCGGACGCTATGCAGAAGCCAACCGCGTTCTTAGGCAAATTTGACATGATCGTCTCCAACCCGCCCTATGTGACAGCACAGGAGATGACGGAGCTTCCCCACAGCGTCCGGGATTTTGAACCGGAGATGGCCCTGTTCGGCGGGGAGGATGGTCTGGATTTCTACCGCGCCATTGCCGGAAACTTCACCGCTGCCCTGAAGCCCGGTGGTTACCTGTGCCTGGAATTCGGCATGGGCCAGGGAGACGCGGTGTGCGAAATTTTGGAGGAAAACGGATATACCATTCTGGAACGAACCAGAGACTATAACGAAAGAGAAAGAGCCGTGCTGGCCCAGTACGGCGGGAAGGAAGCGTAACTATGGCGACAAAGAAAACAAATTACGAAGCACCGGCCCCCGCGTCGGATAAGAAGAAAGCCCTGCAGACCGCCCTGGCCCAGATCGACAAGAACTTCGGCAAGGGTACGGTTATGCGTCTGGGGGACAGGCCCGAAATGAATGTGGAGGCCATCCCCACCGGCTCCCTAGCCCTGGATGCCGCCTTAGGCATCGGCGGCGTGCCGAGGGGCCGGATCGTGGAGATCTACGGCCCTGAGTCCTCCGGTAAGACCACCCTGGCCCTGCACATCCTGGCGGAAGCCCAGAAGCGGGGCGGCGAAGTGGCCTTTGTGGACGCGGAGCACGCTCTGGACCCGGTCTATGCCAAGGCCCTGGGCGTGGACACCGACAATCTGCTGGTGTCCCAGCCGGATACCGGTGAGCAGGCGCTGGAGATCACCGACGCGCTGGTCCGCTCCGGCGCCATTGACGCGGTGGTTGTGGACTCCGTGGCGGCCCTGGTGCCCAAGCAGGAGATCGAGGGTGAGATGGGCGACACCTTTGTGGGCCTCCAGGCGCGGCTTATGTCTCAGGCTCTGCGCAAGCTGGCAGGCACCATCTCCAAGACCAACTGCGTGGTCATCTTTATCAACCAGCTGCGCATGAAGATCGGTGTCATGTACGGCAACCCTGAGACCACCACCGGCGGCAACGCCCTGAAGTTCTACGCCTCTGTCCGTCTGGATGTCCGCCGCATCGAGTCCATCAAGGAGGGCGGCAACGTTATCGGCAATAAGACCCGGGTGAAGGTGGTCAAGAACAAGGTAGCGCCCCCCTTCCGGGAAGCGGTCTTTGAGATCATGTACGGCCAGGGCATTTCCAAGTGGGGCGAGCTTGTGGATCTGGCGGTGCAGATGGACATCATCCAGAAGAGCGGCAGCTGGTTCTCCATGGGAGATGAGCGGATCGGCCAGGGCTCGAACTCGGTCAAGGAGTATTTGATTAACAACCCGGACATTGCCGAGCAGGTGGAAGCCCAGGTTCGGGAGAACCTGTGGAAGCTCAATGGCGCCGCACCCAAGGAGCCTGCCAAGGCCGCGGAGAAGGCGGTAGCCGTCAGCGCCGACGATTTTGACGATGAGGCTTGATGCCCTGAAGACCAGCCCGGACCGGGCGGGCCGCTACTGGGCCGCCTTTGACGACGGAACCAAGCTGGGCTTGTACCGCCAGACAGTGGAGGACTTCGGCCTGTACACAGGTAAGGAGCTGTCGGAACCGGAAATGGAGCGGCTGCGCGAAGCGGCGGGGCAGATGTCTGCCAAAATGCGGGCGGTGCGTATCGTCTCCGCCTCCAGCGTCTCCCGGCGGGACCTGGAGGAACGGCTGGTGCGCAAAGGGGAGGACCCGGCCCAGGCAAAGGAAGCGGTGGCCTGGATGGAGGACCTGCACCTGGTGGACGACCGGGAAACGGCCCGGCAGGTGGTTCAGTCCTGCATTTACAAGGGCTATGGCTTGGCAAGAGCCAGGCAGGCCCTCTACGAAAAGCGGATCCCGAAGGAATATTGGGAGGAAGCTTTGAAAAGCTACCCGGATCAGACGGACCGGATCGAAGCTTTCCTGCGCTCCCGGCTGGATGCTGACGCCGATGACAGGCAGGTTAAACGGGCCGTAGATGCGCTGATCCGCCGGGGCCACAGCTACAGCGCCATCCGGCAGGTACTGAGTACCCTCTCCTTCGACACGGAAGATTTCTTGGAGGATTAATTATTTTATGGCAAACATTGGATTTATCTCCCTGGGCTGCGCCAAGAACCAGGTGGACTGCGAGCGGATGATGCACCGGGTCCAGGAAGCGGGTCACACCGTGAAGGAGGACATTGTGGGCAGCGACGTGGTGGTCATCAACACCTGCGGCTTTATCGACTCGGCCAAGTCGGAGGCCATCGACTATATTCTGCAGACTGCCGCTCTAAAAGCGCAGGGGTTGGTTGGCAAGATTTTGGTAACCGGCTGCCTGTCCCAGCGGTATCAGCAGGAGATCCTGACGGAGATGCCCGAGGTGGACGGCATCCTGGGCACCGGCAGCTTCCCCCAGATCGTTCCCGCCATCGAGGAACTTTTGCAGGGCCATCAGGTGGTGGACTTCGGCTCCATCGACGCTCCCGAGGAGGAGACGGGCCGGATCATGACCACCCCCCAGCATTATGCGTTCCTGAAAATCGCGGAGGGCTGCGACAACCGCTGCGCCTACTGCATCATTCCCTATCTCCGGGGCCGGTATCGCAGCCGTCAGCTGGACGACGTGCTCTACGAAGCCCGGCAGCTGGCTGCCAGCGGGGTGAAGGAGCTGATCGTTGTGGCCCAGGACACCAGCCGCTACGGCACGGACCTGCCGGGTCACAAGCGGCTGCTTCCCGAACTGCTGCGTAAGCTCTGTGAAATCGAGGGTCTGCACTGGGTCCGGGTCCACTATGTCTATCCCGATGAGATCGACGATGAACTGATCGACGTAATTGCGTCCGAGCCCAAGATCGTCAAGTATCTGGACATTCCTATCCAGCACTGCAACGACAAGATTTTGAAGCGGATGAACCGCCGGGGCGACGGGGAATTCCTGCGGGCCCTGCTGCAAAAGCTCCGGGACCGGATTCCGGGTCTCGTGATCCGCACCAGCCTGATTACCGGCCTGCCGGGGGAGGGAGAAGCGGAGTTCCAGGAGCTGTGCGATTTCCTGCGGGAAACCCGTATGGAGCGGGTAGGGGCCTTTGCCTTCTCCCCTGAGGAGGGAACCCCTGCCGCAAAGATGGAATTCGTGGACAACGAGATTGCCATGGAGCGGGCCCAGACCATTGAGATAATCCAGTCTCAGATCATGGACGAATACAACGCCTCCCTGATGGGCAAGACTCTGGAGGTTCTGGTGGACGGCTACGACGAGGACGCGGAGCAGTTCTACGGCCGGACCTACGCCGACTCTCCCGACATTGACGGCCGGGTCTGGATCGCCTCCGATGAGCCGGTCCGGGAAGGGGAATTTGTAATGGTAACAATTGACGGCTGTGTGGACGGAGACCTGTCCGGTTATGTAGTGGGGGAGGAAGCACAATGACCACCGCAAGCAAAATCACTCTGGCCCGGGTGGTAATGATCCCGGCCTATCTGATTACCATGTACTTATCCGGCGGAACGAGCGGCCTGTGGATGTACCTTTCTCTCGCCATCTTCATCGTAGCCAGCCTGACGGACTTCCTGGACGGCTACATTGCCCGGCACTACAACCAGACCACGGATTTCGGCAAATTCCTGGACCCCCTGGCGGACAAGCTGCTGACCATCGCCGCCATGACCATGTTCTGCGAGTGGGGCGTGTTCCCGGCCTGGGCGCTGATGATCGTGCTGACCCGGGAATTCGCTGTCACCGGCCTGCGGCTCATCGCGGTGCAGAAGGGCAACGTCATCGCTGCAGGTTGGAGCGGCAAGGTGAAGACCGCCAGCACCATGGTAGGCCTGTGCGTCATGATGGCGGTGCCCGGCATCGAGGTGCTGAACTGGATCGTCATCAGCATCATTGTGCTGACCACGTTGTACTCCGGCATCGAGTACTTTGTCCAGAACTGGAACTGCCTCTGGGACAAATAAAGCTTTTTACGCAGCTGCCCTGATCGAACCGGGGCGGCTGCTTTTTTAAAATGTCTGAAATTTTACGCAACGTTTTCCGTCCGTCAATCGTATTTCAGGTGAGAGGAGGTGACGGCAATGCCCGCTTTGCTGCGCACCAACAAAGAAATATTGGAAATCTATGACCGTCACGCGGATACTGTCTACCGGGTTTGCTTCGCCTATATGAAGAACGCCCCGGAGGCGGAGGACATGACCCAGGAGACCTTCCTGCGTCTGATATCTCATGAAAAGCCCTTTGAAAACCAACGTCATGAGAAGGCCTGGCTCATTGTCACGGCCTCCAACCTGTGCAAGGACGCCCTGAAAAAGTGGTGGCGCTACAGTGAAAACATCGACGACTATACGTATCTGGCCCAGGAGCCCCCGGAGACGGGCAACGAGGTCCTGGACGCCATCCTGGCGCTGCCGCCGGACTACAAGGACGCCGTGTACATGTACTATTACGAGGGCTACACCACCGTGGAGATCGCCCGTCACTTAAACTGCCCGGAGAGTACCGTCCGCAGCCGCCTGTCCCGGGCCAGAAAGCAGCTGCAAACCATGCTGGGAGGTGTGCTGAAATGAAAAACGACCTGATCCGAGATGCCTTCAACACTGCAACACCAACCACAGACCAGAAGGCCAGAATGCGCGCCGCTCTGGAAGCCCAGCTTCCGAAGGAGACAGACAGCAGGGGAAAATATCAGCAGCGGCAAACCCCAACCCGGCGCTTCAGCTGGATTCCGGCTGTGGCGGCCCTGTTCGCGGTGGTGATCCTGGGCGGCTTTGTGCTGGGCAGAATCTCCGCAGGGAACGCAGTGATGTCTCCGGCCCAGACCACCGCGCCCCAGACGGAATACAATGGCCTGACGGATTTTTACGCTTTGCCCCTGTATCAGGCGATTCAGGAGTGGCAGGACTATCTTTCCTCCCACAGTGAGGATGCATCTGAATCTGTAGCTTATCCCTACAGCAGCTTTGGCTGCAAGAATGGGCAGATGCAGCTAGCCCTGGATGCCCTGTGCGACAAGTACGGCCTGAACTTGCAGACCGATGACAGCGGTGGCACCGACAGTCTGGACTACCTGATGGAGGTCACGGGTCTGAAATCCATCTTCCGGTCCCTGCCGGAGGTGGAAAGCGGGCTGGTCTATGGCGCTGGCGCATGGATTTATCCGGACGGAAGCGTGATGATGGGCCTGAGTACCACCATGTCCGATACCGATACCTATGTATACAATCTGTATACCATTCCAAACAATTCCCTGTTCAGCTGTCTTCTGCCCCTGGGTACTCTGGCGGAATATACCTCCTGGGAATATACCACCCAGGATGGCATCACGCTGCTGCTGGCCCGGAGGGAGGATGACGCGTTCCTGTTCACCGCCGGGGAGAACAATGTGGTGTATGTGGATATCAGTTATTTCCGTCAGGATGGCACCATCACGGCTCTTACCGAGCAGACCATGGAAGCTTTCGCCGAGACTATCGATTTCGCAGCACTGATTGGCGTGGATATCCCGGAGAAACTCTCTGCTTTGGAGGCGTTCTTTGCTTCGAACCAATACCAGGCCAGTAGGGAGTTTATGGATTTCTATTATGTATATCCTGTTTCCCTGGATACTGCGGAGTTTGAGGAACAGATGGAGCAGAGTCAGCAGGAGCTTGCGGAAAAGTATGGGCTGACTCTGCCCGATGGAGTCAGCGGCATGGCTCCTGAGACTATGTTTGAAACCCTTGGCATCGGGAATCCCGTCAGGACTCTGGAATCGGTTTCCTCGGAAGTCAAAGCCGGCACCTGTTATTCTGACGGCGGCTTTTCCTTCGGCGGCGTGACCCAGATGACCGCACTGGACTCCCCCTGGCGGACCCAGATCGAGTACACGTTTTATTCCCTCCAAAAGGGGAGCTTTTATCCATGGCTGGCAGAGGACCTTTCAGAGGAGGTCACGGAATCCTGGGAATATACCACGGAAAGTGGCGTGCCGCTGATTTTGTTCCGAAGCGCCGAAAATGCCTGCCTGCTGGCAGAGCGGGAGGGTGCTTATGTGGTGGTTTGCATTTCCAACCCGGATTTGGAATACGCACCTCTGAAAGGGGAGCAGAGCATGGGAGAGGAAGCCCTGGCCGCCTTTGCAGAGACCTTTAACTTTACGTTCTCCCAGGAAGAAAAAACGATAGACCCTGTTCTATATATGTACGATTTTATCCTGGAAAAGTACGTCAATGCCATCACCGAGCACTGGGACGGGGCGAAATGCTCGGAAGCGGATATCAGCCTTCTGGTTCAGAACGTGGAATCCCTGGACGCGCTTGGCTATGCGCTGATCGACCTGGACGGCAACGGGAACAAGGAGCTGATCATCACCGACGGCAATGTGATCTATGACCTGTACATTCTGCTGGACGACGGCCCCGGCCATATGCTCAGCAGCTGGGAGAGGAACGTCTACTACCTTTGCGACGGAAATGCCATCCAGAATGTGGGCTCCAACAGTGCCGCGTCCTCCTTCTACACCTTCTATTATTTGAACGGGGAGGATCTGCTTTTCTCGCGTACGGTACAGTTCGCGGCGGACCGGGACCCGGACAATCCCTGGTTTACGGGAACCAGCACTGATGAGAACCAGTGGACTCCCATTACAGAGGAGGAGGCCAACGAAATCCTGGATTCCCTGGTTACCGTCTCCATCCCGACCACACCCCTGACGGAACATCCCTGAACCAAAGCCCACCGGAAGTGTTCCGGTGGGCTTTGAAAGCATTGCGATAAATGATCGTTTATCGTAGCATGTACGATGGTTCCGCCAGGGTCCTGACTACCAGTGTCATTGCGAACCAGCGCGCACGCTGGTGTGGCAATCCGTTCCCCATGTATGCAGTACGAATAAACGGAAAAGCTCAAAAAATGTAACATTTGGGGAACGGATTGCCACGTCGCTGCGCTCCTCGCAATGACAGTGGTGGTCGGAAGCCGGGCGGAACCAAAGTTCGTTCGTGCGATAAACGATCATTTACAGCAGTAACGAACCGAGCGGGTCAGGGAAAAATCGACTGCTGACGCATAGCGCAGGCAGAAACCGTGATTTCTACTGGATTTTTCCCTGGGGCTATGCTATAATACCCAAGCATTTTTATATTTATAGCGAGGTAACACCATGAACGATAAGGAGATCAGCGAGATCCGACGCCATCTGCGCCGGGACCGCAGCAATATCACAGCCCTGTACGGCTGCTATGTCAACGATAACAAGGAGATCATCACCGAATTCCGCCAGTCCACGGCCATCATGCCGGAGAACGAGTCCGATAAATACTTCGCCCTTCTGCGCCGCACCCTGTCCGGCTCCCTGGGCAAGAATCTCATCGATATCACCTTCAAAACCAGCCAGGTGGCGGGTTCCCCGGAGCATAAGCTGCTGATGGACCTGCGGCAGACCAAGCTGGGTGACGACGAGCTGCGGATGACCTTCTATCAGAAGATCATTGACTCCGTGGTCATCGAGGGGAGCTACCTGATTTTGGTGGGCTGCGACAGCTATGACGTGCCCTTCAAGGCCAAGGACGATTCCACCCAGCACGACCAGTCCGACGAGACCTATACCTATCTCATCTGCACCATCTGCCCGGTGAAGCAGACCAAGGCCAACCTGCACTATGTCCCCGAGGAGAAGCTGTTCCATGACGGCGCCATGCATCAGATGGTGGCGGCTCCGGCCCTGGGCTTCCTGTTCCCGGCCTTCGACAACCGGGCCACCAATATTTATAACGCCTTGTATTACACCCACGACATCAAGGTCTCCCAGGACACCCTGATTGAGACCCTGTTCAACACTCCTGTGCCCCAGCCCGCCGCCGAGCAGAAGAAGTCCTTTGAGGCTCTGCTGACCACCTCCCTGGGAGACGAGTGCAGCCTGGACGTGGTCCAGACCGTCCACGACCAGCTGTGCCAGCGCATTGAGCTGCACAAGGAGAGCAAGGTGCCGGAACCCCTGATGATCAGCAAGGAGGACGTGAAAGAGGTCCTGACCGCCTGCGGCGTCAGTGAGGAGCATGTGGCGAAGTTCAGCGTGGACTATGACGAGGTCTTCGGCTTCGAAGCGGACCTGCATCCCAAGAACATCATCGACAACAAGCACTTCGAGCTGAAGACCCCGGATGTGGTCATCAAGGTGGATCCTGCCCGCAGCGATCTCATCGAGACCCGGATCATCGGCGGCATGAAGTACATCATGATCTGCGCCGACGAAGACGTGGAAGTCAACGGTGTCAGCATCCACATTGCGGAAGAAGAAAAAGAACCAGCAGCCAGCATCTGAGTGTGGAGTTTGGAGTGTGGAGTTGTTCGCAGAAGGAATAACTCTGTGTTTTTTGCCGAACGGCAGCGTCCGGTCACAGCGCATAAAGCTAATATTTCATTAACTCCACACTTCACACTCCACACTGAAATACGCTTCACACTGAAATCAGCCCTGCACCGGATGGCGGTGCAGGGCTGATTTTTTACAGATTTTACATGGAAGAATCCTTGGACTTCTCCACAATGCCGTAGAGGATATCCACGCACTGGTCGATGCCCAGGACGCCGGTGTCCAGGCAGATGTCGTAGTTCTGGGCCTGGCCCCAGGTGCGGCCGGTGTAGTGCTGGTAGTTCACCTTACGGCGCTTATCTTTCTCATGCAGACGGGTTTCCGGGCTCTTGTCAGACTCGCCATAGAGCCGGACGATACGCTCCGCCCGGAAGGGGGTATCCGCAAAGACGAAGGCGTGCAGGGCGTCCTGACGGTCCTTCAGGATGTAGTCGGCGTTCCGGCCCACGATGACGCAGGGGCCTTTCTCCGCCAGCTGCAGAATGACACTGCACTGGATGTTCCATAGGAAGTCGGCGGTGGACAGGCCGTTCATCACGCCGGGAACCCCCTGGGGGGCGAAAGCATAGGAGAACAGGCTGCTGCCGGGAGAATGCTCAC
This sequence comes from uncultured bacterium, assembly GCA_946056135.1. Classification (GTDB taxonomy): domain Bacteria; phylum Bacillota; class Clostridia; order Oscillospirales; family Oscillospiraceae; genus Faecousia. The sequence goes on from CAMGIN010000016.1 coordinate 28,179, forward strand.
CATTTTCCTCAACGAACTTGGGGGCAAATCCCGATTCCACGGCGATTTGATCCACCAGTTCCTTGTCATAGAAGGGAATCCCAAGCTTATCCGCAAGCATGCGGCCAACAGTACGTCCGCCGGAGCCGAACTCACGGCTGATGGTAATGATTTTCTTTTCCATTGAATTGCCTCCTTTCGAGAATGCGGTTGCTTCTCTTATCTATATTATAGTAAAGCTGCCAGCGAATGTCAACAAAAACGTTTTGGCTTTTGTAGAAATCGACAGAAAAATAGCTTGGAGTTTTCCTCCAAGCTATTGGATGTGTTCTTCGGCGCAGTTATCCAGGACGCAGACGCCCATTTCCTCCCGGTCCGGCGCGGCAAATTTCTTGATGCTGCACGCATCGAAGGCAGGGCACAGCCGTTCCTCCGGGTCCAGCCTGGGACAGACCGAATCTTTTTTCTTTTTCGCCATAATTTCACCCCAAGATGCAGGATTCCCTAAAAGCGTGGGCTTGATGCAGCGGAATCGGAAAAAAGTTGAAAGTGGAAAGTTGAAAGTTATGGTAAAAAAACTTTCAACTATCAACTTTCAACTTTCAACTACGGAATCGGCTGTGTTTACAGCGGTTGTCTCTTTTCATAGACGCGTTTGATTTTCTGAATCATTACCGCGTCTGCGGGGCAGAATTCGTAATCTCCGGCCTGGCTGGGGTGGATCCAGCGCAGGGCGTTGTGCTCCAGGGCCTGAGGCTGGCCGGTGGAGATGACACAGTGGAACAGCGTCAGGTGAATCAGAATGTCGGGATATTCATACAGCTCCTGCATAAAGGGAGCGCCTACCTCCACGGTGATGGCCAGTTCCTCGGCGCACTCCCGGGCAAGGGCCTGCTGCAGGGTTTCCCCGGGCTCGGCCTTACCGCCGACGAACTCCCAGAGCATGCCGCGCGCCTTATCTGCGGGCCGCTGGCAGATCAGGAATTTGTCCTTCTCCCAGATCAGGGCAGCCACCACCTCAATCGCTTTCTTCCGGGTCAGCACCGTGGCGGATATGGGGGAGACTGTGATACTGCCCTTAACGCTTTCCAGGGATTCCATTCCGGCTTGTCCGTTCTGGATGTTCACATTCCAGTGCCCTTCCGGCAGGGGCAGGGTTACGTCCTGGGTGTCGGCATTAAAGATGACAAACAGTTCCCGATCCCCTTCGTCAATGTGATAGGCGACCGTATGCGCATTGTCGCAGGGCAGGGTATGGACGTTCTTCCAGACCTGATCCCGGGTGGAAAAACGCAGTCCGGGATGGGCTTTGCGGAAGGCGATGAGACCGCGATAGAATTCCGACACAGCATGGTATTCTTCCTTGTCCAGATCCTCCCATTTCAGAGCGTTGACCCTGTCGGGAGAGCGGAAGCTGTTGTGCTCGAAGCCGCCTTTCTTTCCGGGCTTGGTTCGAAGCATTTCCTCTCCCGCTTGGAGGAAGGGCACGCCCTGGGACAGAATGGTGAAGGCTGCCGCCAGATTGTTCATCCGGATCTGGGTCGCCCGGGGCGCTTCGGGAGCGGCCAGAACGATCCGGTCAAAGAGGGCGTTGTTGTCGTGGCAGGAGACGTAATTGACGCACTGGCTCGGCTGGGCTGCCCACATGGGAACGCCCATAAAGCATGCATCCAGCGTATCCTTGGAGCAGATGGCACCGGTGACATAGCCGGGCGTGGTATTATAGAAGACGGAGCCCCGCAGCAGATCCCGGAGGGTGTCGTTGAAAAAGGCAAAGCCGGGCAGTTTGGGGGAATTGCCCTGCACCGCCAGGTCAATACCGGGCTTGGTCAGGACGGTGTCCATGGTCCAGCCTTCCCCGTAGAAGATGACGTTGGGGTGGGTCTCATGAACCTGGCGCATGACTTCCAGGATGGTGGGAATGTCGATGAGTCCTACCAGATCGAAGCGGAAGCCGTCGATGTGGTATTCGTCTGCCCAGTATTTCACGGAGTCCACAATGTACTTGCGTACCATGGACCGCTCGGAGGCGGTATCATTGCCGCAGCAGGAGCCGTTGGAGGAAACACCGTCGGTGGATCTGCAGAAATAGCCGGGGACGATCTTGTTGAAGCAGAAACTTCCGGCATCGTAAACATGGTTGTACACCACATCCATGACCACACTGATGCCGCTGTCGTGGATGGCTTTTACCATCTGTTTCATTTCCCGGACCCGGACGGCGCCGTCATAGGGGTCGGTGGCGTAGGAGCCCTCGGGAACGTTGAAATTTACCGGGTCATAGCCCCAGTTGAACTGCGGGCTGCGGCGGCTTTCATCGGTGTAGCCGTAGTCGAACACCGGCAGCAGGTGCAGGTGGGTGATGCCCAGCTCACGGATGTGATCCAGGCCGGTGGAATTGCCGCCCTTGGTTTTGGTTCCGGTTTCCGTCAGGCCCAGGAACTTGCCCTTGTGTTTGATCCGGGAGCTGCGGTGCTTGGACAGATCCCGGATGTGCAGCTCATAGATGACCGCGTCCGTGATAGGGCTGCCGGCATGGGGATCGGAATCGGTGTCCCAGAGCGCCGGATCGGTGCTTTTCAGGTCCAGGATCATGGCCCGGTCCCCGTTGACGCCGGTGGTTCTGGCATAGGGGTCACAGGCTTCGCGGATGCTCCCATCCACCATCACCAGATAGGTGTAGTACAGTCCGTTCAAATCCCCCTCCCGCTGCGCAACCCAAGTGCCGGACTGATCCGGCTGCATCGGGATCTGACACAGCAGGTCGTCGGTATCAGCGGTGCCGCTCCGGTAGAGATTGATGGTGACCTCCTCAGCAGTGGGGGCCCAGAGTCGAAAGATGGTCTTCTGAGCTGTCCAGGTGACGCCCAGATCATTTCCTAAGTAGGTGTATTTTTCTTCAAAGGATCGGGACGAGTAGAGATCAGACATGGCGGCGGGTACTCCTTACAAAATCAACTTTGTTCAGATTATACCATAGGGATTTTGAGAAGTAAAGAAAAACTGGTAAACGTTTCCAAAATTTTTTCGTAAAGTTTCGCTGAGAATTTACAGTTTCCAGTGAACAGATTTTACAATTGTGTGGTACAATACAAAATGAAACACAACGATTCAGTCGAGGCAAAATTATGCGCGGTAAATGATCGTTTAGCGGGCAAGGCCCGCGGCAAATGCGTTACGCACTTTGGGTGGTAGACGAACATCCTTTGGGCCCCTCGACCGCAGGTGCAGTTCTATGATAAATGATCGTTTATCGCACCAAAGCGTTCCCCGTGCAATATTGTCAACTTAACG
>CAMGIN010000017.1 GCA_946056135.1 uncultured bacterium
GCCCCTTTTGCATGCAGTACCGTCACAAGGGGCGTCAAGGATGCCGCCCCCTACGCCCCCGGTACAATTCTTTTGTGTTTATCCTTCTATCAAGCATACTGCGATAAACGATCATTTTCCGCACAGATCCCCCTGCCGGAAACCAGCAGTCCGCTGCCCGGCAAAATCACGGTTGACAAATCTCCCTTCATCCTGTAGAATATAGCAGTTAGCAGCTGCTAACCAACTACAGAAAGGAGCATCCATTATGTATACCCCTTCCACAACCGCTGCCAAAATTCTGAACGCCGCGCTGCTGGTCAGCTTTGTCCTCACCGTTCTGGAGCCCCTCACCGGGATCATTGTCCATAAGCTGGTATCCACCCTGTTCCTGCTGTTTTGCCTGATCCATACCATCGTCCACCGGAAAAAGTGGAACGGGAAGCGGTTTGTTCTGTTGTGTCTGATCGTCCTGGCCTATCTCGCTGGGCTGTTCGGTCTGATTTTCGACGAAATCCCCCTGATCCTGGTACTGCACAAGGTCATTTCCATCGCCTGTGTGTTCTTTCTTGCCATTCACATTTTCGCCTTCCAGAACCGGCTCCGGGGATAAGCCATATCCAAAGCGGTCTGGATTGGATATCGCTCAGAAAATCTTGCCGGGATAGTGCATTCTCTGGTTTTGCGGGCTATCATAATGTGCAAATTGCTCAAATGGCGGTTGATTTTTGTAACAGCTGTGCTACAATATAGACAGAGCCCCCAATCAAAGGAAAGGAGCAATGATTATGCGTATTGGTTGTCCCAAAGAAATCAAAGCCCAGGAATACCGGGTGGGCTTGACACCGGCAGGTGCGGACGCGTTGATCCGGGCCGGTCACACCGTCTACATGGAGCGCTCCGCCGGACTTGCCAGCGGCTTCCCTGACGGGGAATACACCGCCGTCGGGGCCCAGATTCTTCCCTCCGCGAAAGAAGTGTACGACACCGCAGACATGATCGTCAAGGTCAAAGAGCCCCTTGCTCCTGAGTATGACCTTCTCCACGAAGGGCAGATTCTCTTTACTTACCTGCATCTGGCTCCCGACCCGGAGCAGACCCAGGCGCTGCTTCAAAAGAAAGTGACCGGCATCGCTTATGAGACCGTCCAGCTGGCGGATGGCAGCCTGCCTCTGCTGGCGCCCATGAGCGAGGTTGCGGGCCGTCTGTCCATCCAGACCGGCGCTCGCTTGCTGGAAGCCAACTGCGGCGGCCGGGGCATCCTGCTTGGCGGCGTACCCGGCGTGGAGCGGGCCAACGTGGTCATTGTGGGTGGCGGAACTGTGGGTACCAACGCGGCCAAAATGGCGGTTGGCCTGGGCGCCAATGTGACCATTCTGGATGTCAACGCCAAGCGTCTGGCATATCTGGACGACATCTTTGGCGGGCGGGTGCAGACCCTGCTGTCCAACGCCTACAACATTGCCAATGCGGTGCGCTGTGCCGACCTGGTGGTTGGCTGCGTGCTGATTCCCGGCGCGAGAGCACCGAAACTGGTCACGGAGGAAATGGTCAAGACCATGCGTCCCGGCAGCGTCCTCATCGACGTGGCCATCGACCAGGGCGGTTCCATCGAAAGCATTGACCGCATCACCACACATTCCGATCCCTACTTCGTCAAGCATGGAGTCCTGCACTATTCCGTGGCCAATATGCCCGGCGCGGTGCCCCGGACCTCTACCCTGGCCCTCACCGGAGCCACACTGCCATATGCGCTGAAAATCGCGAATCTTGGCGCGGAAAAAGCCTGCAAGGCGGATCCGGCACTGTGGAAGGGTCTCAACACTTACCAGGGCCACCTGACCTTCCGGGCCGTGGCAGAGGCTCAGGGACTCCCCTATACCGACCCAGCGGAGCTGTTTTAAGACGCCAAGATAAGGTGCTGCTTATGGTGCTTTCGCGCCCTAGCCTCTCCCAAAGGGAGAGCCCAGGGCTGCGCAGACAAATGATCGTTTATTCCAGTCCATAAGGATGCATTATAGAATAAGGGGCCACAGCAAAGTTCTGCTTTGCCGTGGCCTCTGTTTCTTATCATTTCTCTTCCGCCGCGTTTCTGCGGTAAAAGCGTAAGCCTGCCACATCCGCCAGGAACCAACCGATGGGGATGGAGCACCAGATGGCCGTAACGCCCAATGGGGTATGAGGTGCCAGCGCATATGACAGCGCTACCCGGGTCCCCAGAGAGATCACCGTCAGGATCAGGGAAATGTGGGGCTTGCGGATCCCTCGGAAATAGCCGTACCAGAGGAACAGAATCCCGATGCCCACATACATGGCGCCCTCAATCCGCAGATAGCGGGCGCCCTCCGCGATGATGGCGGTTTCCTCCGCATTGACGAAAAGCCCCATCAGCCGATGGGCAAAGAGGCAGATCAAAACGGAAATCACCGCGCAGAAAGAGGCCGATGCCCCAAAGGCAACGCCGGTGCCTTTTCGGATCCGGTCCCGCTTCCGGGCGCCATAGTTCTGGGAGACGAACAGGGAGTAGGCGTTGCCGAATTCCTGGGTGGGCATGTAGGCGATGGTGTCGATTTTCACAGCGGCGGCGAAGGAGGCCATGACCGTGGCGCCGAAGCTGTTGACCAGTCCCTGGATCATCAGGATACCAAAGTTCATAACGGACTGCTGAATGCCCGTGGCCACATCGTTGACGATGATCTCCTTCAGCCGCCTGGAATTCCAGCCAAAGCCGCTCCAGCCATGGCGCAGGAGCGGAAGCTTTGCCAGAGTGTAGACCGTGATCCCGATCCCCGCCGCGGCCTGGGCGATGACCGTTGCCCAGGCTGCGCCGCTGACACCCATTTCCAGTCCCATGACGAACCAGATGTCCAATCCAATGTTCATGACGGAGGAAACTGCCAGGAACAGCAGCGGCACCACGGAATTGCCCACCCCACGGAGCAAATAGGAAAAGAAGTTGTACAGGAACACGAAGAAGATTCCCACAAACACCACAGCCACATAGTCCCGGGTCAGCTCCATCAGCTCCGGCGGCGTCCGCAGCAGGCGCAGGATTCCCTGCATTCCGGGATAGATGATGAAATAGATCACGACAGATACCGCAAGGATGAACCAGAAGGAAAGGAAAACATCCTCCCTCAGCTTTTCTTCCTCCCCGGCGCCGTAATCCGAGGAAAAGAACGCGCCGCTGCCCATGCAAAGGCCGATAAGGATCGAGGTAAGGAAGATCATCAGCGTATAAGCGGACCCCACTGCCGCCAGTGCATTCGCTCCGATGCCTTTCCCGACAATCAGCGTATCCGCCAGATTATAGATCTGCTGCAGCAGGTTTCCCGCGATCATGGGCAGGGAAAAAGAAATGAGTTTCTGGAAGATGGGCCCTTCCGTTAAATTGACTTCTTTCAATGTTGTACCTCCGGAGTCTCATATTGCTATCTTCCAGGCTACAATACTCCCAATTGAAGCAGGTTTCGGATACGCCCTAATACTCTGTGGTGATCTCGCCGTTGGCAATGCCGTAGGTCCGCTGGAATTCCTCCAGATCCCGGCGGCTCCGGATCAGCATGACCTCGCTGAATTTCCCGGTGTGCCGGTTTTTGAAGCCCGCCGTCTGCTCTCCGGTGCAGATGCTGGAGCGGATCACCGGCTTGAGATTTTCCCGGTCATAGGTGCCTTGTTTCTCTTTTCTTCGGAACATTCTCCTGCGCCTCCCTCTGGTCATTTCCCGTATATCCTGTCTGTAAGCTGATTATAGCATACTGGACCCCGGTTGAAAAGAGGGCCGCGTCGGGATTGCGCGAAAAACAGCAGCCGCCTGCGGTCTGTCGGTTTTTGAATGGGGCAAAAGGTTGGATATGGTCATAAGCTGGAAAAGAGGTGAGCGTTTTATGAATCCCTGCGAGCTGACGGCGTCCATCACCGCCATTGCCAACACCCTGGCCTGCAATCTGACCCAGAACGAACTGACGCTGCTAGGAACGGTTCTGACCCAGCTGGGGGACACCCTGAGCACCATTGCGGCCCACAAAAGCATCTGCTGCCCGAAGTAAAAAATGCCTGCGCCGGGAGTCTATCCCGATGCAGGCACTTTTTATAAGGCAGTATGGTACTTTTCTTGTAGCCGGACCCATCTGCTGTTGGGATTGTGGAAGGGGGCGGGGCCTTCCAGCTCGGTTTCCCCGATGGTCATATCGGCGCGGATGGCGCTGTCATAGAGGGACCGGCCCAGGAATGGAATGGGAATCCTGGCGGCGGGCACCAGAAAACAGGCGTGATAGCGCACCTCGGCGGCAAAGGCGTGAAAGGAGGTGTCCGCAGTGTGGGTTGCCAGCAGTGCGTTCTTTTCATAGGGCGTCAGATGGCTGGGGTCCCGGAGCCGGATCGTATCGCGGTCACAAATCGGATACCCGGCGGCCTCGTTGTTGGCGGCCAGGAACCGGGGAATCCGTTCCTTTGGGTTCCGGGAGAGAATCGTATACTGGTTTGGAACGGCAAGACATCCGTTTTCCGCCAGCCCTGCCAGGAAGGAGACATACAGCTCCGCGATCCGGTACGGTCCCTCCGCCTGGGGGCGGAGGAAGTAGGCCTTCAACGCTCTGTGATGCCGCTGTCCCCGTTTTGACACTACCCGGTTGATCTCCTGGTTCAGCGCCTTGCGGTTGGCAAAGGACGGATCTTCCAGGCATTTTTTCAGGACATCCACTTCCAAAGCAATGAAGGAAATGGTAACCCCCGGGGTGTCGCCATCCGCGATAAGGCCATTCTCCGCGTCGTGCTCCTGCTCACGCATTTTAAAGAGGCTGTAGATATACCCGCCGTCCCAGGGCACGGCGTACAGATACCAGTCGTCAAAAAACTTGTCACAGTCCCGATCCTGGCCCTGATCGTTGGGAAAAGTGGTAATCCCTTTTTCCGCCAGGATTTCGGCGATGGAGCTGGTAACGGCCCAGAAGCCGTCGGAAGTATGCTGCAGCGCGTCTTCTGTCAGGCAGCCGGTGGACACCAGTTTCTGAAAAAAGGACGGCACCGGAAATATCTCTTTGCTTTCCATAGAAGCTCCCCGTTTCCTTACATGTTTGCAGTATGCAGTATAGCCCGAAAGGTCAGAAATGTCAATTTCAATCTTGTGTAAACGGAGATCCCAACAGAACGGTGTGGAAAAGTATCGTTTATCCGTTTTTTGTTTCAAAAACAGGGAATGAACGGTTTTCTTCGTTCATTCCCTGGCTTTTTGTTTTGATTTACTTAACTTCCCACATTGCACTGGGCATATCCGTTGCTGCCGGCTGCCACAATGGAGCCGTCAGACCGCAGCCCCAGCGTGTGATTGGTGCCGCCGCTGATGGCCACCACGTCGGTCCAGCCGCCCACACTGCACTGACCATATTTGTTATAGCCGGTGGCGACTACGGTTCCATCCGACCGCAGGCCGACGGTATGGCAGCTGCCCGCGCTGATGGCAACAATGTCCATCCAGGATTCCACCTCACACTGCTCGTAGCAATTCATTCCAGCCGCCACCACAGTGCCATCCGATTTCAGTCCAACCACATGGTAATCGCCTGCGCTGATGGCTGCAATGTCTGTCCAGCTTTCAACGTCCCTTTGACCGTAGGCATTGCTGCCTGCTGCCACCACGGTTCCGTTGGCTTTCAGGCCGTAGGTAGTCCGATACCCCACCGCCACATCCACAATGTCCCTCCAGGAGGACACGTCACACTGTCCGTAAGTATTATAACCCGTACAAACCACCGTACCGGAGTCGGTCAGGCCCACGGTGTTGTTGGCGCTGGCATCGATGTCCACGATATCCGTCCAGCCGGAAATATTGGACTTGCCAGGGACTTCTCCTGCCACAATCACCGTCCCGTCGGTGCGGAGTCCCACGGTATGATGGTAAGCAGCGACCTTGACAATATTATTCCACTGAGTGGTTTTCCGGCGGTTGGATTCCATGTTCCCGGCGGTACCCACGGTTCCATCAGACTTTACCCAAACACTGTGGTAGGATCCTGCCGCAATCTTTCCGGAGAAATCCTCAGGTTCTTCGGGTTCCTCCTGGGGTTCGGTTTTCTCTTGGTTCTGCGGTTCTTCCTGCGGCTCCGTTTTCTCCGGCTCCTGGGGGGCTTCCTGCAATTCGGTCTTTTCCGGCTCCTCCACGGAAACCGACTCCGTAATGGCCTGAGTGGGCTCCAGAGTATTCTCGACCACGGAAGGTTCCGTACTATCTGTGGGTTCCGTATTCGTCATTGCTTCCGGCTCCGTACTGTCCGCAGGCTCCGTGTCCTTGAGCGTAATCACATCCTTACTGGATGTAATTACGATCGGCAACGTTTCGGTCAATTCCGTCGTTTCCTGGCCGCTCTCCGTTCCGGGAAGCACATCAGGCTCCGGATTTTCTCCCTCAGGGAACGTCTGCTCCATGGCTTCCGGCGGTATCGGATCTGTAGTTTCGGCAGCAACCGTTTCCGCGTTCTGAGAAGGTTCGGTTTCAGCCGGAACGACAGCTTGGGTTGTCTCCGGAACGGTCTGCGCTGCCGGCGTGGTTGCTATATTCATGGGCTGTGTGACTGCCGCTTCCGTATCAGCCGTGGAAACCCGGTTCGACGGAAGCTTGGAGGAATCCACCGTAATTACCCCAACAGTAATCAGGTAGACCATCAGCCCTGTCAGAAACATCAGCGTCAAAATCAGCAGGATCCGCAAAACAGTACGCAGAAATTTTTTCATGCGCATTCACCCTTTGTTTCTTTTTGAGAAGTTGTTCCCGTTTATTAATTGTAATGTAAATTTATGTAATTATTGCAGGTTCTCCGGTTATTAAAAGCTTTCAATATAAATTGTAGTGACTTTCTTATGATTTGTCAAGTAATCGGGCAGACGTGAGGAAATGAAACACGGTCCGTTTTGCAAATTTTACAGATAATTCACAAAAAGATACCAGGCTGAAACAACAAAGCCGTAAGCGAAGAAGAATGACTTTGTTGTTTCAGTCCGATAAAAACAACTGTCCTCCGCCCCTATGGAGCGGCAGATCGGTTCAGAGACTCATTCACATTCATCGTACTTCCGCTGCAGGAACTGCAGGCAGCTCTCCGCGTTTTCCGGAGTGGTGTTTTCCAGCGTGCCGAAGATAAAGGGCTTTTCCTTTTTGGCGAAGCGGAGGACTTGGGTATAGTCCATGCCGCCAAGGCCCGCTGCGGCGGCTTTCAACTGACCGCCGGCATCCTGGAGGAGATAATCCTTGAAGTGGATCATGGCGATGTCGTCTCCCAGCAGCTCGATGGCCTCAGCGATGACCTCGTCCCGGTGGTCCACGTTGTCCATGCTCAGCAGGTTCACCGGGTCAAACAGAATCTGCAGATTGTGACTGCCGATCTCATCCAACACCGTGCGGGCCCGCTTGGCATCGTAGACAATGTGTTTCACTACCGGCTCGATGGCGATAATCACACCGAACTGCTCCGCGCAGCGCACCACTGGCTTCAGGTTGCGGATAAAGGTTGCCAGAGCCTCGTCACTGCGGCATTCGGGGCAGAACTTATACTCCGGGTTGGGCGCGCCGGTCTCGGTGCCCACCATGCCGCAGCCCAGCAAGCTAGCGAACCGGATATGGGCGTAATACTTTTCCTGGATGGCAGACAGGGCGGCTGCATCCGGGTGAGCCAGGTTCAGGTAGTTGCCCAGCACCGCAATGTCAATGTCGTTTTTCTCAAACAGATGGCGAAGGTACAGCGCATAGCCGGGGGTCAGGGCGCTGGGGGTACAGGGATAGTCCTTCATAGCCTTACTGAGGGCCAGATGGGCACAGGTAAAGCCCTTCTGCCGGACCAGGGGCAGCACCTGCTCCATGGGTAGCTTTTCCGCGTCGTGCAGACGTAAACCGAATTGGATCATGAACAACGCACTCCTTTATAGTCTTATTTGTAGGAAAAGGATCTGTATCGTTTCTATTTTATCAGGTGAACACGACTTTTTCAACATCGGTTCGCGAATTTGGAAGTCCGTTTTTGGGTATTGCCGGTGAGAAAACCCTATGCTATAATGGCACCATCGTTTGCTCCCCACGGCAATGGGAGAACGGGAAAAGAGAGGTTTCATATGAAAAAAGAGAATTCCATTTCATCGGTTTTTAAAGATGGTTCTGCTGTCCGGTATTTTCTGCTGTGCATTCTGATTACCGGCCTTTCCTATGGCCTGTACAAGGGTATGCTGGACAACTATCTGGCGGAAGTGGTGTCCATGGGAGAGATGGACCGGGGCATCACCGAGTTTTTCCGGGAGCTGCCCGGCGTCACCCTGGTATTCTTGCTGGCGGTGTTTTACATGCTGTCGGCGGAGGCCCTGTTCAAGGCAGGTGCCGTGATTATGCTGATCGGCATGGGAATGCACGCCCTGCTGCCGGACACCAAGGTGCTGGCAACGCTGGCCATCTGCGTGTATTCCCTGGGCGAGCACATCCAGCTGGGGATGAAACAAACCCTGTCGCTGCAATACGCCAAACAAGGCCAGGGCGGCGCTGCCCAGGGCGTCCAGAACTCCATCTATCAGATCGGCACCCTGGTGGGTTACCTGGTGATCGTGGCGGCATTCTCCCTGATCTCCGCCCGGCAGCCCTACAAGGGTTTCTTCGGCATTGCGGCAGTGCTGGCCGGGTTCGCCCTGATCTGTTCCCTGAAAGTTACCGGCAAAAGCGAGACGGACCGCAGCAAACGCCGTTTTTACTTCCACAAAAAGTACCGCAAGTATTACATGCTGGAGATGTTCTACGGCGCCCGGAAGCAGGTGTTCTTCACCTTTGGACCCTATGTGCTGATCCTGTTTTACGGTGCCAACGCGGCCATGGTCAGCCTGCTGTTTGCCGTGTCGGCGGTGGCATGCTTCTTCGCCTCCCCCATTGTGGGCCGGATCATTGACAAAGTGGGCTATAAGACTGTGATGGTGGCAGACACCCTGATCCTGGTGGTGGTGTGCTTCTTCTACGGGTTTGCCCATCACATCTTCCCCATGAATGTGGCATTTCTCGTCTGCTGCGTCAACTATGTGCTGGACGCAGTGATCTCCCTGGCCTCCATGGCCTCCAATGTCTATGTGCAAGCCCTGGCGGACAACAGCGACGAAATGAAGGCCACCATTTCCACTGGCGTTTCCATCAACCATGTGATTACCATTTTTATTGCCCTGTTCGGCGGCTGGATCTGGCAGACCCTGGGCATCGAGACGCTGTTCATGGTCTCCGCCGCTCTGGGCCTGTGCAACAGTGCCTATGCGGCCACGATCCGGGTGGAAACCCGCAGTGCGAATGAAAAATGATAATTGCGAAATGAGCCGCATTATTTCTCATGCGAAACAATCCCCTGCTTCTTTGGCAGGGGATTGCTGTTTCTTGGGTTTAGTATTTCAGGCCGAAACCGGAACGGTAGTAGTTGCCGTCGGCGTCGCAGTAGGCGTAGCTGCCGCCCTTAACGTTTTTCAGAATCTCGGGATCGATGTACTGGTCCTTGTCATAGCCGGGCACGTCGTTGGGGGAGGCGCAGATCTCCCGCACAACGCCGTCGATCTCCTTCTCGGTGATGGCAATGACGTCGGGGCTGGAAACCATGGTCAGACTCATCTTGCCGGTGGGGTTGAAGTCGCCGGCCAGCACGTCCATCTGGGCCCCCAGAGCGTTGCCCATGGCCACGGGAGATACCGTGTACTGGAAGGTCAGGCCATCACAGTAGGGCTCCAGCTTGTCCAGAATCCAGGGATTGCAGACCACGCAGGTAGCGATGACCTTGCCTCCGTGGGCGTGTACGGTCTCCGCCAAGCCGGGGATCTGGTCCACGCCCCGCAGGGTGCTGATGGGGATCAAATTGCCGGTCTTTTTCTGAGACTTATTGACCTCCCGCCCCTCGTGCATCAGGCCGTCCACCAGCTCCAGCACAGGCATGGAGCGCTGCACGAAGACGATGTTGTTCTGCTTGGGCCATACATGCAGGTAGGCGTAGTCGCATTCCTCGGGGGTGTCCACAATTTCAAAGCCCTTGGCCTTCAGCAGATCCGCCAGCTGGAGGCGGAGCTTCTCGTTGTCGTCCTCGCCTGCCACACCCGCGCCCATCATCTGGGCCAGGGCCGCGCCGGCATCCTCGCCGGAGAAGACCGCGATATAGACCTTCTTGCCCTTGGCCATGGGCAGCACATTTTCGTGATTCTTGGCCAGAACCACTTCCTTCTGGCAGGCACGGTAGGCGGCCTTTTTCGCGCCCTCGAAATTCTCGGCCCGAACCCGGTCTGCTTCATCGGGATTCAGGTAGGGATTGTCCACACGGCCCTGCTGGAACATGGCAAGCAGCCGCCGGTAGTTGGCCCGGTCCAGATCCGTCTTGGGCAGGAACCCATCCTCCACGGCCTTGACGATGTTCTCCGCGTCATAGTTGCCGCCGATGACATCCGTACCGGCAGAGATGGCCTTGGCATACCGCTCGGGTACGCTCAGATTCTCCACGCCGTAAATTTGCGTGGTGGTAATGCCGGAGTCGGAGTTGACGTAGCCGGTGAAGCCCATGGTGTCCCGGGCCAGATCGGTAATCAGCTCCTTGGAGTAGGTGGAGCCCACCTGCTCGGTGGAGGTCAGTTTGCCCCGGTAGTACTGGGGCTTGCTGCGGCCATCGGTGCCCACCCGGGAATAATCCGGCATAATGGCGGAGGCTTTCATGTCAAAAGCAGCCTGGAAAGGCGGCAGGTGGTACTTCTCCATAGAGCCCTCCGTGGGGTACAGCCGCCACTGGCCGATAGGCAGGTGGGGCTCGAAGCCGTTTTCCGCGGGGCCGTCGCCGGGGAAGTGCTTGACGGTCAGGACGATGGATCCTTCCTTCAGGCCGTCCTCGCCGTTCTGGTAGCCCCGGACCAGCTCCCGGGTAATCCCGGCGGTGATCTCCGGCCGCTCGCCGTAGGTGCCGGAGTTCCGGGGCCAGCGGGGATCGGTGGAGACATCCACCTGGGGACCGTACATGATGTGCAGGCCGCAGGCGCTCATCATCTTCCGGTCGGTCTGGGCCATCTGGTAGACCATATCGAAGCTGCCGTCGCCCATGCAGGCAGCGCCCATACCCAGGAAGTCGGGATAGCCGATGTTGATGGGATTGGTGTGCAGGGAGTAAGGAATGGCAACGCCGCCCTGGCAGGCTTCGTATTCCACATACTGGGTGCCCAGGTTGTGATACAGGGCAGCCACACCGGCCTCCGCCCGCATCTCGCCCCGGTAGACACCGGCAGCCAGCTTCTGCTCCAGCACCTGGCCGTCGTCCACACGGTTGTCCAGCCCCGGCAGGATGCCCTTGGGGATGGGCTCACTGGGATCGTAGCGCTTGAAGATTTTGCTGGGAACGATATTGCCGTTTTCGTCCTTGGCGCCCTCCCGGGTCATGGACAGGGGGGTATTCCACAGGGTATTCAGCACCAGACCCGCCTGCTGCTTCAGGGGCAGGTGCTTAACCATATCAGCAGCCCGCTCCTCATGGCTCAGCCGCCAGTCCTCATAGGGGGACAGGACGCCGTCATTGTCCATATCCTTGAAGAACAGGCCGTCCTTCACGATAACGCCGCAGGTAGTGACGCCGATAGTGGGGCCGTTCTCGTTGTGGAACAGAACGGGCTCCAGATAGAAGTCGTTGATATGCTCGCCCTCCTCCAGGACATAGGGCGCCGGGATGTAGCTGTCTTTCATGTTGGGATCGATGGTAATGGGGTTCTTTTTCATATGGTTCCTTCTTTCTGATGGACAATTTCAGACGCCATCCGCGGACCGGCCGGAGTTTCTGCGCGGTCCGTATCAATTTGTTTTCGGGGATCAGCTCCGTTATCATTGCTATTTTACATAAAATCGGTATAATTTGCAATTGCTATTTGTGAATTTTTCATTCCATCATACTTGCATATCCTCTTGCGTGTTTTCTCTATAATAAACAGCAAGCCGCAAAAAATCCCCGCGAAGAACAGCGGCAGGCTGCCTTCGCGGGGAATTCTTTTCAGTGGGTAAGTCTCTTTTTGCAGTAGGACACTTCGCCACAGTGGGGACATTTGAGTTTTCGTTTGGTCAGGGTGTGGGGCCCCGCAATGTAGGCTCCCGGGGCCGGGACGAACCGGATTCCGCATTTCTCACACTCAAAGGTTCCCGATTCCAGGTCCAGTACCACTGCCACCGCAATGCCTCCGGCGATTTCCAGAACCGCCGCACCGATCAGCAGACAGCGGATCAGCGCCGTCATCGGGAAATACCCCACCAGCAGGATCAGCAGAATCCCGGACAAAAGTGTCAGGCCGCACACAATTGCCGACAGAAGGATCTTTTTCCTGCTCTGTGCCTTTTCATATACCAAATCCATCATGTTTTCCTCCGCTTTCATTTTATAGTTGAAGTCGGTCAGGCGTTCTCCGGAAAGCAGCTCATTGACATTGATCTTCAGACGATCGCACAGCGGCATCATCAGGGAAACCTCCGGCAGGCCGTTCCCGGTCTCCCACTTGCTGACGGTCTTGTCGCTGATGCCCAAGATATCGGCGAGCTGCCTTTGGGTCATGGACTGCTCCTTGCGCTGCTGGGCGATAAATTTTCCGATTTTGATCTGATCCATGATTTGCGCCTCCTTTTCTTCGCCGTCAGAATACCATAGGAAATGGTTAAAGAACACCCACGCGGCGTGGAATCCCCCAAAAATGGTAAGCTCTACGCAGCGTAGATGCGCGGATTTCTGCCAGTTTGCTAAACTTTAATACTGATTTCCCCATAGGAGAGGCTCTCTGTTTCCCCGTTTTCGTACCGCACCAGCAAACGGCACTGATCGTCTACCCCATAGGCATAGGCATTGCGTGTCCGGTTTCCGGAAGATACGGTAACGTTCTTTCCCACCGCCATACTGCGGCTTCGGTAGGCGGCAATGTATTCTGTCCGCTCCGGCGCGGAGTAGCAGTCCAAAAAGCGGTTAAGGAATTCTCCAGCCAGCCGGTTTTTCCCGTCACTGCGGTCACAGTTGAAGATGGCCCCGGCAATGGACTCCAGCTCTTTGGGAAATCCCGCCCTGGGCGGATAGACATTCACGCCAGCCCCCAATACGGCATACTCCAGGGCTCCGCTTTCCAGGCCGAAGGATGCCTCCGTCAGAATGCCGCAGACTTTCTTTCCCCGAACAAAGATATCGTTGACCCATTTGATCTGGGCCGTCTCTCCTGATACCGCCTCGATGGCTTCGCACATGGCCACCGCCGCCGCCGCTGTCAGCATGGCTGCCTGCTGGGGCGCATAGTGGACCGGCCGCAGCAGGACACTCATATAGATTCCCGTCTCCCCGGGAGAATAGAACTGCCGCCCCTGGCGGCCCCGTCCGGCGGTCTGACAGTTGGCAATCACGGTACAGCCCTCGGGGGCGCCCTGGTTGGCCTTTTCCCGGAGAAGCGTGTTGGTGGAAGCGGCTTCGGGAAGCACCGTCAGCGCCATCTCCTGATAGCCAGGCTTCAGGTACTTCCGGATCCCCTGGGGCGAAAGGATGTCCGTGCTTTCGGACAGGCAATAGCCTTTGTTGGTCACCGCGTCAATGCTGTACCCCTTCTCCCGGAGTGCATTCACGGCCTTCCATACCGCGGCTCTGGACACACAGAGCCTCTGGGCGATCTCCTCCCCGGAGAAATAAACGCCTTTATTGCCTTCCAGCAGCTCCAGCAGTTTTTCCTTCGTGGTCACACGTCCACCTCACAATAACCGCTCAGCGGAGCTTGAGGGCTGCGGCAAGCCTTCTGCAGGCAACCAGCGCCAGGACAATCTTCAAAAAATCCGGCAGGAGGAAGGGAATGACGCACCAGCCCAGCGCCGTGCCCAGACCGATGGTGCCAGTGGTATTCGCATAAACCGCCATGAACCAAGCCGTTCCGAAGGCGTAGCAAACCAGCAGCCCCAGCACCATGGACAGCCCCAGAACCCAGGTCTTCTTCCCCAGAAGCCGCTCCATAGCCCACATCACCAGAGCAGAGAACAAAAAGCCAATGATATAGCCGCCGGTGCTGCCCAGCAGGGTGCCGATGCCTCCGGCAAATCCGGCAAAAACCGGCAGGCCTACAATGCCCAGCAGCAGATAAACCAGCACTGCCAGAGTGCCCCGTTTTCCCCCCAGGACGCCCACAGCCAGGAACACGCCGAAGGTCTGCAGGGTGAAGGGAACTGTTGCCGGAACAGAGATCCAGGAACAGATGGCGATCAGTACGGCAAAGATGGCAATATACGCCATATCCACAGTTCTCATTTTGGGTGATATAGATGTTTCCATATGAATTTCCTCCTAATGATCGAAAAAATTTTTCGTCAGGAGTATAGCATATGAAAGCGCAGATTGTCAACTATATTTTTTTGTTGGTTTACAATAAAGTGAACAATTTCCAAGCCGGTAAATGATCGTTTATCGCACCAAAGCGTTCCCCGTGCAATATTGTCAACTTAACGCACCAGGCTTCCCTCTTGCTGTCATTGCGAACCAGCGCGCACGCTGGTGTGGCAATCCGCTTCCCCTTTGTATAGGCGGATTCTACGGAAATGCTCAAAAAATCGAAGCCTTTGGAGAACGGATTGCCACACCAGTCTGCGGACTGGTTCGCAATGACAGTGGTAGTCGGTACCCTGGCGGAACCATCGTACATGCTGCGATAAACGATCATTTACAGCAGGATTCCTAACCCAAAAAGTTCAGAACACGGCGGTTAAAATCCTTTGCCTCTTCATACAGCCCATGGCCGTAGTCGGCATAAAGGTACAGCTGCGCATTGGGGATCCTTTCCGCGATCTCCCGGGAGGCTTCCCCGCCCAGTACCCGGTCCCGCGCTCCGCCAATGACCAAAGTCGGAGCCTGGATATGGGGCAGGCGTTCAAAGGCATCGTGGGTCAGACAGGCCTGGGCCTGAATGAGGAAACGGTCAAAGGAATCGGGCTTCGTCAGCCTGCTCACCAGCGGAATCCACCGTTGGTTTTTCCAGTAATAGGCCTCAGAGTAGATCCGGCGAAGGTTGCTGTCCATCAGAGCGGGATAGTCATCCTCCCGGGCCATATCCATCCATCCCTCCACCGATTCCGTCAGAATGGGGTTGGGCCGAGGGGCAGTCACAGTCAGGACCAGCTTCCGCACCCGTTCCGGGTAATCGGCGGCAAAATGCTGGGCGATCATGCCGCCCATAGACACACCCAAAAGATCCACCTCTGCAAGCCCCAAATCATCCATGGCTTCCTTTTGGTCCCGGGCCATGTCCCTGGTGGTGCTGCCTTCTGCCAGGCAGGTTTTGCGGCTGAACATATAAACGGTATATTCCTTTGCGTATTTCCGGTACAGCAGCGCCATGGTTGGGGCGGTCCCTTTCACCGTGCGCAGACCATCTCCCAGCCCCGGAAGCATGACGAGGACCTTTTCTCCGCTTCCGAAGCGGATATAGTCCATATCCGTATCCGGGAATTTCAGACTCCCGTTTTTGATATTCCACAGCACAGAGCTCACCTCCAAAAAATGTAAGAAGGGCCAGCTTTTTCAGCCGCCCTAACAGATTCAGCATACCATCTTTTTCTTCCTATGTCAACAAAAAATCTGGGAATAATTCCAGTTTCTCCGATTTGCACGGATTCCGCTGAACTTTCTTATGAAATTTACCATCTTGCAAAAGGGACTTAAAAGCGCTATGATATAGCTACAAAGAGGTGATACCAATGATCTAGTTCACCCCGATTCCTATGAAAAAGGGAATCAAAAGACGGACTTTCCCTTATCTTCCGATGACATACATTTCTAGGAAACGATAATAAAGGAATTGAACGGCGGAAGCAATTCGAAGTACAATTTTGAAAGTCTCGTCTAATATAAGAAAGCGAGGTTACCCAATGATCGAACCCAAAAATTCAGGAAATAACCCTTGACCGTCGAAAAAAGCTTCGGCTAAAGTCAAGGGTTATTTCTTTTTCATATGTTATGCTCCGAAAGGGGCTTTTTTTATTTTCCCTTCGGAATTTTCCTTCTCAGCTGCTCCAGCCGGTTCAGAGCCTCCGCCAGCGTCTCATCCCGCTTGGCGAAGTGCAGCCGGATCAGGTGGTTCACCGGCTCCCGGAAGAAGCTGGAGCCGGGGACGGCTCCTACCCCCACCAGCCTCGCCAAATCTTCGCAGAAGGCAATGTCGCTGTCATAGCCGAATTCGGAGATGTCCAGCAATACATAGTAGGCCCCCTGGGGTGTGGTGTGGGCCAGGCCCAGGTCATCCAGTCCTTGCAGGAACAGGTCCCGCTTGTGGGTGTATTTTTCCAGCAGTCCGTCATAGTATTCCTGCCCAAACCGGAGGCCGGGAATCACCGCCTCCTGTAACGGTGCCGCCGCGCCCACGGTGAGAAAATCATGGACCTTCTTGATCCGTTCCGTGATCTCCGGCGGGGCAATGGTATAGCCCAGCCGCCAGCCCGTGATGGAATAGGTCTTGGACAGAGAGGAACAGGAGATGGTCCTGTCCCACATGCCGGGCAGGGTTGCAAAGTAGGTATGCCGGTTTGGCGCATAGACGATATGCTCGTACACCTCGTCGGTAATCACATAGGCATCATACTTTTGCGCCAGGGAAGCGATGATCTCCAGCTCCTGCCGGGTGAACACCTTGCCGCAGGGATTGGAGGGGTTGCACAGAATCAGCGCCTTGGGATGCTGGCGGAAGGCGTCCTCCAGTGCCTCGGGGTCGAAATCAAACGCCGGCGGGTTCAGCGGCACATAGATGGGCTCCGCCCCGGAGAGGATGGTGTCCGCGCCGTAGTTCTCATAAAACGGAGAAAACACAATGACCTTGTCTCCAGGATTTGCCACCGTCATCATGGCCGCCATCATGGCCTCGGTGCTGCCGCAGGTGACCACAATCTCCCCATTGGGATCAACGGGGCGGCCCATGTATTGGGTCTGTTTTTCCGCCAGGGCCTCCCGGAAATTCTGGGCGCCCCAGGTGATGGAATACTGATGGAAATCCTCCCGGGCCACCTGCTCCAGCCGGGTCAGAATTTCCTGGGGCGGGTCAAAATCCGGAAAGCCCTGGGAAAGATTCACCGCTCCGTATTGGTTGGAGATCCGGGTCATCCGCCGGATGACGGAATCGGTAAAGCCAGCCGTGCGGTCTGATAATGCCTGCATATGCGGTCCCTCCTGCTTCTCTCTTTTCAATCTGTTTTTCAGTATAGCAAGGGAATTTCGGGAAGTCAACCGGGGCTTTTCCTTTGTCCTCGGGGTATAATGGAGCCGGAACCGGAGATTTTCCTGAGGAAATGCCAATTTTCTCCGTGTTTCCCGCCGTTTTTTTGACAGCCTTGACAAAATTGCGAATCTGCATTTGCGAAATATTGACATCCCCGCATCTGCGTGGTAGTATACACACAAAATTGAATCGCTTAGATAGAGGCGCGGTTCTCATCAGTAGGTTTCGGCAAGGTCGTGCAGCCGCCGGAACGGAAAGGGAGCGCCGCCGAAGTGTGGGAAGATTGCCCGGTCTTCCTTCGCTGGGTCTGCAGAGAAGATCTGCAGGACTGTCACAAGAACTTTGTGAAGCGCTATCAATGGCTGTTCGGAATCTCTCCTATGAAGATGTTCCCAATTCCCATGGACCGCTTGACAAAGCGGTCCAATTTTTATCCTTACCGGAAGGAAAAAAGTCCCGGAATCTATCTTTATGAGAGGTTGAAGAAAAATGAAAAAGTTCCTGTGTATGCTCCTGGCTGCTGTGATGCTCCTGTCCCTGGCTGCCTGCGGCAGCAAAGAAGATGCCGTCCCCTCCGGTGTGGAAGACGGCGTGCTGACCATCGCCATGGAGTGCGCCTACGCTCCCTACAACTGGACCCAGAGCGACGATTCCAACGGCGCGGTGCCCATCTCCAACGTCCCCGGCTCCTACGCCAACGGCTATGACGTTATGATCGGCAAAGCCATCGCCGAGGCCAACGGCTGGGAGCTGGAGGTCATCCAGTCCGACTGGGATTCCCTGGTTCCCGGTGTTCAGACCGGCACCTTCGACGCGGTCATCGCCGGTCAGTCCATGACCGCCGAGCGTTCCGAGCAGGTGGATTTCGCCGGACCCTACTTCTACGCCACCATCGTCTGCGTCACCAAGGCTGACAGTGCCTACGCAAACGCCACCTCCATCGCGGACCTGGCCGGCGGCTCCTGCACCGCCCAGATTGCTACCATCTGGTATGACCAGTGCCTGCCCCAGATCGAGGGCGCCAACATCCAGACCGCTTCCGAGACCGCTCCTGCCATGCTGATGGCCCTGGAGACCGGCATGGTGGACTTCATCTGCACCGATATGCCTACCGCCCAGGGTGCCGTGGCTGCCTACCCCGATCTGAAGATTCTGGACTTCTCCGGCACCGACGGCGACTTCCAGTTCTCTGAGGAAGTCCGGGCCGAGAACGTCAACATCGGCGTGTCTGTCCGCAAGGGCAACACCGTGCTGAAGGAAGCCATTGACAAGGTCCTCGCCACCATGACCGTGGAGGACTTCAACGAGAAGATGGCCTACGCCATCTCCATCCAGCCCCTGAGCGAATAAAGAATGACCATATGCCTAAGGCGGGAGGGCAAAGCCCCTCTCGCCTTATGGTGTCACAGAAGGGAGAGCGACCCATGGGTAAATTTGTCCAGCTTTTTGCCGATATTGCCAAACTCTGGGGAAAATACGGCAGTTCTTATATCACCGGTATGCGCAACACCCTGATTCTGGCCCTGGTCGGCACGGTCATCGGCTGCCTGATCGGCTTCGTCTGCGGTGTGCTGAATACCATCCCCTATACCAAAAACGATCCCCTGCCCAAGCGCTTCCTTCTAAAGCTGGTTCGGGCCATCGTCCGGATCTATGTGGAAGTCTTCCGGGGCACCCCCATGGTGCTGCAGGCGGTGTTTGTCTTCTACGGCCTGCCCTACTTCACGGACAGCGCCCTGAAGTTCACCAACATCTGGGTGGCCGCCATTCTGGTGGTGTCTATTAACACCGGCGCTTACATGGCCGAGTCCGTCCGGGGCGGCATTATCTCCATTGATCCCGGCCAGACCGAGGGCGCCAAGGCCATCGGCATGAACCATGTGCAGACCATGACCTCCGTGATTCTCCCTCAGGCTCTGCGGAATATCATGCCCCAGATCGGCAACAACTTCATCATCAACGTCAAGGATACCTCCGTCATGTTCATCATCGGATTCCCGGACTTCTTTGCCGCCCACCGGGCCGCCGTGGGCGCCAGCTACCTGTATTTTCCCTCCGCCACCGTGGAAATGGCGGGATATCTGACCATGACCCTGATCGCCTCCTTCCTGCTGCGGTGGGCGGAAAAAAGATTGGACGGCAGCAGCAGCTACGAACTGGTCCAAGAGGACCAGCTGACCATGACCGCCGGTACCTACAGCCATCCGGACCGGGGAACCCCCTTCGACGAACGCAGCAAGGAATACCGGGACCAGGTCAGCCAGGAGCTGAAATACGGCCGCACGAGAGGAGAACGCTGATATGGCAGACAAGATCTTACAGGTCAACCACCTGTCCAAGGCTTTCGGCAGCAACCAGGTCCTGCGGGACATTGACTTTACCGTTGCCAAGGGCGACGTGACCTCCATCATCGGCGCTTCCGGCTCCGGCAAAAGTACCTTGCTCCGGTGCATCAACCTACTGGAGATCCCCACCTCCGGCGAGATCCTCTACCACGGGGAAAATGTGACGGGGCGAGGGTACAACGCCGCCGCCTACCGCTCCCATGTGGGCATGGTGTTCCAGTCCTTCAACCTGTTCAACAATATGACGGTGCTGGAAAACTGCATTGTGGGCCAGGTGAAGGTGCTGAAAAAGAGCCGGGACGAAGCAAGAACCCACGCCATGTACTATCTGGAGAAGGTGGGCATGGCCCCCTACATCAACGCCAAGCCCCGGCAAATCTCCGGCGGCCAGAAGCAGCGGGTCGCCATTGCTCGGGCCCTGGCCATGGACCCGGAGGTGCTGCTGTTTGACGAGCCCACCTCCGCTCTGGACCCGGAAATGGTGGGCGAAGTGCTGAACGTTATGCGCTCTCTGGCCCGGGAGGGCATGACCATGCTGGTGGTCACCCACGAAATGGCCTTTGCCCGGGACGTCAGCAACCATGTGGTGTACATGAATCAGGGCGTGATCTGCGAGGAAGGAACCCCCGCAGAGGTCTTCGGTAATCCCCAGATGCAGGAGACCCGGGATTTCCTGTCCCGGTTCCGGAACGCCTGATACGCATTTCAAAAACAATTCCGCAGGAGAAGCCAGCCGGCTTCTCCTGCTTCTTTTTTGGTAACCATTCAGCCGCAGCAGAGCTTTTCGCAAAAATGATCGTTTATCTTCGAATACAAAATGCTGAATGCATTCGCTCTGCACGAAACGATCATTTACCTTTTCTCCGAACGCTCATTTTGCATTCTGCATTCAGCATTTTGCATTTTAAAAAGCCCGCCTCTTCCATTTGGTTTGGGAGAAGCGGTTTGATTACTCTGCTTATTTCAAATCATTTGATTTTTCTTTCCGTGTAATCACCTGGGGAATGAAGCGGGGCGCTACCTTGCCCTTTCCCTTCTGCTTCACATAGAAGTAGCCAATGACGGAGAAGACCACCGCGCCGATGAAATTCACGAACAGATCCTTCATGGTGTCGATAATGCCAATGTCCAGATAGCCGCCGAGCCCCAGGGCCTCCTGGGTGCCATCAGAGTGGACGATGATCACATCCGCGATATCCTTCACCCGCACCACCGTATTGGTCAAAGTGGGATCCAGGGCAACGGTGTTGATGGCCGTTACAACGGTGTCCTTCTGCATATCCATCCCCAGGAACGTGTCCCCGGAAAACTCAAAGAACTCCCACAGCACACCTACGGTCATGGAGAAGCAGAAGGAGACCAGGGCCAGATACATGGGGGAGAGCTGGATGGAAAACCGCTCGTTCCGGTTCAGCATATCCACCAGGGCGAAGCCAATGGCGGCGCAGAGGAAGCCGTTGATGGTATGCAGCATGGTGTCCCAATGGGGGATCCGGACATAGAAGCTGTTCAATTCTCCCAAAATCTCCGCCGCGAAAATAAACAGCAGAATAATGATCTCCAGGGTGCTGGGCAGCTCGATCTCCAGCGTCTTGGCAATGATGCTGGGCATAATCATCAAGGCCAAGGACAGTGCGCACAGGAACACATTGTGGTACTCCCGCAGGAAGACGGCACGGACCATAACGGCGATGATCAATGCCCGCAGGATCAGATACACGGTCACCGTGGTTTTATTCCGATAATAAACGCGCCTGCGCTTTTCTTTCCCCCCAGATTGTTTCTTTTCTTTTCCCATGTGCTCCTCCTTTTTTTCTTCACATTCGAAAACCTTACAGCACCATCAGCAGCGTTCCCACCCCGATCAGCACACAACCCACAGCCGATTTCACCGTGACCTTTTCATGCAGGAACACAAAGGCCAGCACCAGGGTGATCACCACACTGAGCTTATCGACGGGCACCACCTTGGAGGCTTCGCCGATCTGCAGTGCCCGGTAGTAGCACAGCCAGGACGCACCGGTGGCAAGACCCGAGAGGATCAGGAACAGCCAGCTCTTTTTGCTGATAGCGGAAATACCGCCTTGGGCATCGGTGAGAAACACCATTCCCCAGGCCATGACCAGTACCACCAGGGTACGAAGCGCTGTGGCCAGGTTGGAATTGACACCCTCAATGCCGACCTTCGCCAGAATGGAGGTCAATGCTGCGAACACGGCGGACAGCAGTGCAAACAGTAACCACATACATACTTCCCCTTTCTTTCCTTTCTGAAATCATTATACCACGGTTTTCCCCACCGTCAAGAGTTCGGGCAGGCTCCGGCCGCTGTCAGAATTTTCTTTGCAGCGCCGTGATCCCTCTATCCAACACCGATTCTGTTTCCAGGCCCAGGGCTTCCTCCAGCAGCGGTACCTCTGTCAGGCTTCCGTGGGGCACCGCCCAGGCTCCCGCGTCGGTGCCGGGGGCCAGCAGACCGCCCATTCCGGCAAAGGACCGGACATTTGACTGGGCGCTCTCCAAAATTCGCTCCACCGCCGTCTCCGAGAAACGGCCCCGGCCGCGCAGATTCCCGATGGTAGATAAGGTTGGCACCCAGACAGTTCCGTTTTCCACCATGGCTTGGAGGGCATCTTCGTCCAGATAAGCCCCGTGCTCCACGGAGTCTACCCCGGCGATGGCAGCCGCCTCCACCGTCCTGGCCCCATTGGCATGGGCCATAACAGGCAACCCCTCCTCGTGGGCAATGTGGATCAGCTCCCGGATCTCATTCGCAGGCAGGCCTTCCTCCGTCAGCTCGCCAAACCGGTCAAAATCCATCAGCCCGGAAATCATGATCTTGATGAAATCCGCGCCGTCTTCCCTGACCTGAACCACCAGGGCGGCGTATTCCCTCTCATTTACATACCTTTTCCCGATAAATCCGCCGTAATGCCCTGCCTTGCACAGCGGTGCCAGAGGTGTGCGGTAGGTGATCCCATAGTCCTTTGCCAGCTCCCGTGCTCTCCGGCCCACGCCCCAACGGTCGCCGCCGTCCCGCAGATAGGTAAAACCAAGCTTTCGATAGGTATTCAGCGTTTCCCGGATCCAGGTGTCATCCACCCGCTCCGCATGGCGGGCGATGGCGGCTCTCCAATCCATACCATCCAATACCATATGGATATGGCAGTCACAACGCATACTCGATACGACCTTTCATAAAAAACGATTCCGCAAATTGGCAAAATCGTTTGGTTGCTGTACAGCAAAACACCGCCGTGGAAAGCCACGGCGGTGTGTATGTAACCGGAATTACAGATACTGCTTCATGGCCTCAGAGGCGTTGGCAGGATCCTCGGAGATGGTGATGGTAATCTCCATGCTGTTGTCGGCAGCGAACTTGGCGCACCAAGTCACGAAATCCTCCGCCGCAACCTGGTCTTTGCCAATGGTCTTGTACAGGTTGTCGATGAACACATGGGTGATATCGAAGTTACCGGCGTGCAGACCGCTGAGGAAGCCCTTCAGCATTTCGGGAGTGCTGATGGCGTACTCCTGGGAATCCACCAGACGAACCTTGTAGGAAACGTCATAGGTCAGCTTTCTGCCGTACTCAATGCAAACCACATCGCCATGGGCTTCCGCCACAGCCTGGTTGATCGCGTCAAGAAGCTTCTTGGTCTTGCCGGTGCCCTTCTGGCCCATAATAACATGAATCATCGGAAATATCCTCCTTTGCTTGCCTTTAGAATGGCTTATGCACATTCTACCAGCAAACACGCAAATTTGCAACTACTAATTTGTGAATTCTACTATCGTTTTTTCAAAAACAGGAAGGGCCAACGGTCCTTCCTGTTTGGGTTATGTGTCAGCGAATTACTTCTCGTAACCGGGCTTGCCCAGCAGACGGAACATGTTGCGCTTGTACAGCTCCACACCGGGCTGGTTGAAGGGGTTGACGCCCAGGATGTAAGCGGAAACGCCACAGCTCAGCTCCAGGAAGTAGAACAGCTCGCCAACCTTCCGGTCGTTCAGCTCGCCCACATCCATGGTGATAACCGGCACGCCGCCATCCACATGCGCGGCCACGGTGCCCAGGAACGCCTTCTCATCCACGAAGTCCAAGGTCCGGCCCTCCAGATAGTTCAGGCCGTCCAGGTTCTTCCAGTCGGAGCCGATGGTGTACTTGGTCTGGGGAGCGTCGAAGCGAACCATGGTCTCGAACAGATTGCGCTCGCCCTGCTGGATCATCTGACCCAGGGAGTGCAGGTCTGCAGTCAGCTCAGCAGTTGCGGGGAAGATACCCTTGCCGTCCTTGCCCTCGGACTCGCCGAACAGCTGCTGCCACCAGCCGCCGAACATCTTGAAGCCGGGCTCGAAGGACTCGAAGATCTCCAGCGCCTTGCCGTTGCGGTACAGCAGGTTCCGGACAGCGGCATACTGCCAGACGGGGTTCTCAAAGGAGCGCAGGTCGTAGGCTTCCTTGGCATCCATGGCGCCGTTCATCACTTCCATGATGTCGATACCGGCCACAGCCATGGGCAGCAGACCCACAGGGGTCAGCACGGAGAAGCGACCGCCCACATTGGGCGGAATGATGAAGGTCTCCCAGCCCTCTTCCGTGGCCATCTGCCGCAGAGCGCCCTTGCAGGGGTCGGTGATGGCATAGATCCGGCTCTTGGCGCCGTCGGTGCCGTACTTGCGCTCCAGCATCCAGCGCAGGGCGCGGGTGGCGATGGCAGGCTCGGTGGTGGTGCCGGACTTGGAGATGATGGCGATGGAGAAGTCCTTGCCCTCCAGCAGCCGGGTCAGCTCATTCCAGTGACGGGTGCTCAGGCCGTTGCCGGCAAAGAAGATCTGGGGATTGCCCTTGCCTTTGCCGATGTTGTGGTTGGGACCCTGCAGCAGCTCGATGGCTGCCCGGGGGCCCAGATAGGAACCGCCGATACCGATGACCACAAAGACATCTGAATCGCTGCGGATCTTCTTGGCAGCCTTCTGAATCCGGGTGATCTCCTCGGTGGCCTCACGGACAGGCAGATTCAGCCAGCCCAGGAAGTCATTGCCGGCGCCGGTGCCGTCCGTCAGGGTGGTATGGGCAGCGGCAACTTCCTTTTCCATTGCCAGCAGATCCGGCAGCGCCAGCTGGCCCCAAACATTCGAGATATCAACTTTGATCATGTTGTGAAAACACGTCCTTTCTTATATATGGGGTGCGTCACCTATATGTTACAGCAAAATTGCCATAAACGCAAGACCCGGCTGGAAAGTTTTATAAGTTTTTACAAACGATCACCGAAAAGTCCAGCCATGCTCCGGACGGACTCCATGACAATTTTCCTGGGGGGACAACTTTTTTCGGTTTCCCTCTGGCATTTTTCTGTCAGCCTATGTATAATAGAAGCATCCAATCATCAGGAGGATCAAAACTATGAAATACGGCTTTGGCATTGACCTTGGCGGAACCACCGTCAAGATCGCTTATTTTGACGAAACCGGCTCCATGCTGGAAAAATGGGAGATTCCCACCGTCACCGACAACGGCGGCGCCCAGATCCTGCCCGACATTGCCGCCTCCATCCGGCAGTACATAGACGGCTCCGGCATCAATGAAACTGCCATTCTGGGTCTCGGCATCGGTGTGCCGGGTCCCGTCAACGCGAAGGGCGTGGTGAACAAGTGCGTCAACCTGGGCTGGGGCGTGTTCAACATCTCTGAAACCCTGCAGTCTCTCACCGGTTTCCCTGTAAAGGCAGGCAACGACGCCAACGTGGCTGCTCTGGGTGAATTCTGGAAAGGCGGCGGTCAGGGCTGCGAAAACATGGTCTTCGTCACCCTGGGCACCGGCGTGGGCGGCGGCATCGTGGTGGAAGGCCAGCTGCTGCATGGTGCCCACGGCTCCGGCGCGGAGATCGGCCACCTGGTGCTGAACCGGGACGAGACCATTCCCTGCAACTGCGGCAAGTACGGCTGCGTGGAGCAGTACTGCTCCGCTACCGGCATTGTCCGCATGGCAAAGCTCCGTTTGGCTGCCACCGATGTGCCCAGCGCCCTGCGGGGTCTGGACAACATGACCTGTAAGGACATTTTCGATGCAGGCAAGGCAGGCGACGCTCTGGCGCTGGAAGTACTGGACCAGTTCTACAACTATGCAGGCGAATTCCTGGCCAATGTCTGCTCCACCGTCAACCCCGAAGTGGTGGTCATCGGCGGCGGCGTCAGCAAGGCAGGCAATATGCTGATTTCCGGAATCGAGCCCTACTTCCACAAGTATGTCTTCCACGCCGCCAGCGGAGCCAAGTTCACCCTGGCCTCTCTCGGCAACGATGCCGGCGCCTACGGTGCGTTTAAGCTGGCCCTGGACGCTTTTGGCAAATAAGAAGCCCCATAAAGAAAACAAGGCATCCCGCTTCTCTCCGGCGGGATGCTTTTTTTGCAATGCAAAATGCTGAATGCAGAATGCAAAATGATGGTATCCCCTTCGGGGATGATAAAAAATAGCTTTCTGCAATCGTACGATAAATGATCGTTTATCTTACCAACGCTTTCCCTGTGCAATATCTTCAGCAAAACGCTTCAGGGTCAACTCTTGCTGTCATTGCGAACCAGTCCGCTTTCCTGGTGTGGCAATCCGTTTCCCCAAATGTTACGTTTTTTGAGCATTTCCGTTTATTCGTACTGCCTACAAGGGGAGCGGATTGCCACACCAGCGTGCGCGCTGGTTCGCAATGACAATGGTAGTCGATACCCTGGCGGAACCATCGTAAATGCTGCGATAAACGATCATTTACATAACCATTTGCATCAGAAAGAGGAAAGGCCCGGGCCTTTCCTCTTTTGGTTTATTACTTGTACAGCAGCCGGATGGAATTCAGCACACACAGCATCGCCACACCGGAGTCAGCGAATACTGCCATCCACATGGATGCATAGCCGAACAGGCCCAGGATCATCACCGCCAGCTTGATGGCCAGCGCGAACACCACGTTCTGCCAGGCGATGCGGGCGGTCTGCTTCGCGATTCTCAGCGACTGGGGCACCGCTTCCACATCGGAGGTCATGAATACCACGTCCGCCGCCTCAATGGCCGCGTCCGCGCCGCTGCCCATGGCCGCACCCACATCCGCTCCCGCCAGTACAGGCGCGTCGTTGATGCCGTCGCCCACATACATAACCGCGCCCTTTTCCCCGCGAATGGCCTGGAGATGCTCCAGCTTCTGGTGGGGCAGCAGGCCCGCGTGGACCTCCCGGATGCCAGCCATGCCGGCAACCGCCTGGGCCGCATCCTCCGCGTCGCCCGTAAGCATCACCGTTTCAATGCCGCTGTCCCGGAGCTGCCGCACTGCGGACTCGGCTCCAGGCTTCAGGGTGTCCGCAATCAGCAGATAACCCTCATAGACGCCGTCCACCGCCACCAGCACTTTGGTGCCGTAGGCCTGCGCGTCCCGGAACGCCACACGCTTTTCCTTCAGCAGACGGGCATTGCCGCAGAGAATCTCCCGGCCATTCAGCACCGCCCGGATGCCCCTGCCCGGCAGCTCCTCCAGCTCCTCCGGAAGCTTCAGCTCCAGCCCCTGCTCCTTCGCCGCCGCCACAATGCTGGCCGCGATTGGGTGGGTGGACTGCTGCTCACAGCTGGCACACAGGGCAAGCAAATCCTGGCTGCCCTCGATCTTCTGCAGATTGAAATCGCCCTTGGTGATGGTGCCGGTCTTATCCGCCACCACCGTCTTAACCTTTCCCATGGCCTCCATGGACTGGCCGCCTTTGAACAGGATGCCCTTCTTGCTGCCCGCACCGATGCCCGCGAAGAAGGCCAGGGGCACACTGAGCACCAGGGCGCAGGGGCAACTCATAACCAGGAAGGTCAGGGCCGTATACACCCAGTAGCTCCAGTTTCCGGTGAACAGGGAGGGAACAATGGCTGTGACCAGCGCAATGCTCACCACCACAGGGGTATAGATCCGGGCAAAGCGGGTGATGAACCGGTCGATCTTCGGTTTGCTGGCAGCGGCGTTCTCCACGCTGTCCAGAATCCGTGTGACCATGGACTCCGCCAGAGGCTTCTCTACCCGGACGGTCAGCTGTCCCACGGTATTGACGCAGCCGGAGATCACGCTGTCTCCCACCGCCGCACGGACCGGCACCGGCTCGCCGGTGATAGGAGCCGTATCAATGCGGCTCTCTCCGGAAACCACAATGCCGTCCAGAGGGATCCGGTCGCCGGGACGAACCAGCACCAGGTTACCCACTTCGGCGTCCTCTGCCGGGATATCCCGCACAGTCTCACCGTCTACCAGATGCACCACCTCCGGCCGCAGGTCCACCGCTTCCATGATCTGGCTGCGGCTGCGCTCCACCGCCTTGTGTTCAAAGTACTCGCCCACCCGGTAGAACAGCATGACGCCCACACCCTCCGGGGCGTTGCCGATGAAAAAAGCGCCGATGGAAGCCAGTGCCATGAGGAAGCTTTCGTCCAGCATTTTGCCCTTGACCAGATTTTTCAGGGCTGTTTGCACCACTTCCCAGCCAAGCAGGATATAGGCAATCAGGCAGACCCCCATGCTGAGCCAGCCAAAGCCCAGGCGCTCCAGCACCAGGCCAGCCGCAAACAGGACACCCCCGATCAGCAGAGGCTTGGGGCTGTCGTTTTCTTCCTCAGGATGATGTCCGTGCCCATGGTGGTCATCTTCATGGTGATCGCTGTGGTCATGCCCACAGCCGCATCCATCCTCGTCGTGATGGGGATGCGCATGGCTGCAGCAGCCATCCTCATCGTGGTCATGGTGCTCGTGGTGTTCCTGCCCGCAGCAGCAGTCACCGTCATGGTGGTGATGCTTGTGGGAATGCTCCTTTTCCGGAGCCTTCTCTCTGGGATAAATCACCGCTTCGCTCTCCACAGTCCGGGCCAGCTCCTGCAGTTCCGGGATCAAAGCATCCGGATCCTCTGCCGTCAGTCGCAGCTGGCGGGTGGAGAAGGTAATGGTAGCCTCCTGTACCTGGGGATGGGCGTTCATTTTGGCTTCGATCTTCGACGCGCAGTTGGCACAGTCCAGATTGTCGATGATATAGACCTTCTTTTCCATGGGTCTCCTCCTTTTTATGTTTCTACATATGAGCATTCATTCATGTGTTAAGCATAGTATACGCCTCTTTCTCTCTGTTGTCAATAGGATTGGAGAGAAAATCTTTTTTATACCCTAAAGATGCAGAACGCAGTGTTTCGCTACTGCTGTAAATGATCGTTTATCGCAATATCTATCGTTCCCTTATGCACCCATCGAAGGGGCCGATGTGCCTCAATCGGCCCCTACGGTGGTGCAGGCATAATCGATCACTTACCATAGCACTGCACCTGCGGTCGATGGGCCCAAAGGATGTTCGTCTATCACCCAAAGTGCGTAACGCACTCGCCGCGGGCCTTGCCCGCGAAACGATCATTTTTCTCCAATCAAAGCTCCGACATCCATGCCGGATTCCAGCACCAGCAATTCTCCGGTAAGGGGATGGGAAAATTCCAGCCGTTTGGCGCAGAGCTGCTGGTGGATTAGTCCCAATTCCGCCGAAAGCGCCTGGGATTCCTGACTGCCATACTGGGGGTCCCCCAGAATCGGATAGCCCATATAGGCGCAGTGCACCCGCAGCTGGTGGGTCCGCCCGGTGACAGGGCGAAGCGAAAGTTTGCATAACGCTTCCTGCCGCCGCAAAACCTGATACTCCGTAACGGAGGGCTTCCCCTCGGGGCCCACATAACGCAGCAGGCTGGGCAGAGGCCTACGAGCAATGGGTGCGTCAATGGTTCCAATATCGTCCCGGGGGCCACCGAAGGTCAGGGCGTGGTAAGTCTTTCGCACCTGGGTCTCCTGCAAAAGGGCATGGGCATAGGCGCTCTTTGCCAGCAGCACGATGCCGAAGGTGTCCCGGTCCAGCCGGGTCACGGGATGAAACGCCCTCTTCTGTCCTGTCCGCCGGTAATACCCCGCTACCAGATTGGCTAAGGTCCCTTCGTTCCGGGCCCGGGACGGGTGGATCAGCATTCCGGCGGGCTTGTCCACCACCAGAAGGAAGTCATCCTCATAGCATATGGACAGGGGGCCGTCTTCCGCGGGGTATTCCGGGGCTTCCTCCTCCAGGCAAACAGTGATCACGTCCCCGGACTGAACAGGGTAGTTGGTTCGCTGGGGGATGCCGTTGACCCGGATTCCGTCACCCCATTTCAGCTTGTTCATCAGTCCCGAGGACATATGCAGTTCTCCCCGCAGAAACGACGACAGCCGTCCCTCCCGCATTGCTGTGTGCCGCAGCTCCATACTCTCACCTCATTCTTCTCTGACCATTCGATAAAAGGTTCCCGGCCCCATGCCGGTCACCTGTTCAAAGGGCGCTCCATCGATTCGAAGTCCGGCTTTTTCATAACAGCGCACCGCCCGGATGTTCCAGGTGCGAACCTTCAAATAAAGGGGCTTGTCAGGGTAATGCTGCTTTGACAATTTACAGATCTCCTTCAGGATCCGCTGACCATAGCCCTGACTGCAGAATTCCGGGGCTACGCCGATGCCGGCAAAGACCGAGCGTTCTTCCTCCAAAAGGTTGGTAAACCCCACAAGACAGCCCGTCTGATGCCAGGAAAGGTAATTAGCTTCCCGCTCCGGATTGCAGAACCCGGTCTGCCTTTCCCGCATTTCTTCATAGGCAGGAAGATCATAGACGGCATATTCCCCGTCATACTTCCAGGCGCAGATCTGGCGTTTTTCCGCCTCGGTCAGCCGCCGGCAGTTCAAAGCGCTGCGCTCCAGTTCCAGCTCCAGACACTTCCAGTCCTGGCCCATAACATGGTAGATTCCGCCGGCTCTGTTGGGACATCCCGGAAGCCTACGGCCCTGTAGCAGGAATACGCCGAAGGGTTGTTTTCAAACACACCCAGAGTGATTTTCTGAATTGGGAAGTGGGCAAACGCATACTGAACCGCCAGGGTCAGCATCTGTTTTCCGTAACCCATACCGCGCTTCGCATCATCCACAATGACAAAGCCGAACCGCAGTTCCTTCCGGTCTTCACCGGGAAAGCGCATAATCATGTGTCCCACCACATCGCTTCCCACCACCGCCGTCACGGGGAAATAGGTGTCAGCGTCCCCGCTGGAGGCGTACTGGACGCAGATATCCTCCGGGCCAATGGGGTAGCGGTCATACCGGTCGGCACTCCACTTCCGGAAGGCCGTTTCGTCCCGGACCCAGCCGAGAATCGTCTGGGCATCCTGTTTGGCAAAGGGGCGCAGTCTCATTCATATTCCTCCCTGATCGTATCGATTCCGTCACAGCCGGAAAACAACAGATAAATGATCGCTTAGCGGGCAAGGCCCGCGGCGAATGCGTTACGCGCTTTGGGTGGTTGACGAACATCCTTTGGTCCCCTCGACCGCAGGTGCAGTGCTATGGTCACTGTAGGGGAGGGTCATTGACCCTCCCGCTGCGTAACGAAACAGAGCGTGAA
>CAMGIN010000018.1 GCA_946056135.1 uncultured bacterium
TCTGCAAAAACAGCGGGAACCCATTGCGCAGGGGCACGGTTTCTTCCTCCGGCTGTGACTGCTCAGGCAGGGTCTCCTCCGGCTCCTCCAGGGAATCCGGAGCTGTCTCTTCCCTGTCCTCCGGTACCGCCTCCACCGAGAGCATGACCCGCTCCTCCGGGATTTCTTCCCGGGTGCCAATGGCGAAGGCAGGCATTGCCGCGATGTTCACAGCAGCCGTGAAAGCCAGAATAAGGCAAAGCATTCTCTTTATGGAACGCGTCATTCAATCGCTCCTCTCGACGCTTTTATAATCAAGTCAGGCTGTCCTGCGAAAAGCACTTCGCATTCGGTTCACACTCCCGTCCGGGAATCAACCGAAAACAACAGCTATGTAGATTATACCATAAGCGGAAGAGAATGCAAGTATTAATTTTATTACTCTTTTGCTTTTTTGTAATTATTCAGTCATTCCTCAGCGTTTCGCATCCAACAGAGCCACCGCCACATCGTTTACATTGGTGCCGGTGGGGCCGGTCATAATTAACCCTCCGGTCTTTTGAAGGGCATGATAGGCATCGTTTTCCTGAAGAACACGGTAGATCTCCACCCCCTGAGCCTTCAGCTCTCCGGCGGTTTCGTAATCGGCGTAGCCTCCCGCCGCATCGGTAGGGCCGTCGGTGCCGTCGCTTCCCACGCTGAACACAGCCGCGCCTTTCAGCCCCCAGATGCCCTCTGCGGCTGACAGGGCCAGCTCCTGGTTTCGGCCGCCTTTTCCCTTGCCCGTCAGCTGCACCACCGTTTCCCCGCCAGCAAGGAATGCGAGCTTTTCGCCGTCCCGGGCATGGGTTTTGAGGATGGATGCCAGAAAACTTCCCGCTTCCTTGGCCTGGCAGCACAGCTGGTCCGTCAGAATCATGGGTTTATACCCCAATTCCCGGCAGGCAGCGGCGGCAGCGGCACAGAGCTGCCGGACGGAGCCGGTGATCTGGGTCGTGATGTTATTTAGCTCCTTGGGTGTCTCCTGTGACAGAAGCGCTCTGGCCCCGCAGGACAGTCTCAGGCCATATTTGCCCGCAATGGCCAACGCCTGCTGGCTGGTACTGCTGTCGGGATAAGCGGGGCCGGAGGCAATCATATCCAGCGGGTCCCCCAGAATATCGCTGAGAACAACCGAGAATACCCTGGCCGGGGCACAGGCAAGGGCAAACCGGCCGCCCTTCACCCCGGAAAGGCGCTTCCGTATGGTGTTGATCTCCACGATATCCGCGCCGCAGGCCAGAAGCTGCCCGGTGATATCCTGCAGCTCCTCGCCGGAGACCAGGGGTTTTTCAAACAAGGCACTACCGCCGCCGGACAGCAGAAACAGCACCGTATCTCCCTGCCCAAGGCCGGAAACCATCTCCAGTGCCTCCCGAGTGGCAGAGAACGAATTCTCATCCGGCACGGGATGTCCCGCCTCCCGGCAGGCAAAATTGGCAATGGGTCCCATGACATGGCCGTACTTGGTGATGACCACGCCGCTGTCGATCCGGGACCCCAGGCAGTCATAAGCTGCCTTTGCCATCTGCCAGGCGGCTTTACCGGCGGCTACCAGCACCACCCGGCCAGAAAATTCCTGCCCGGTCAGGGCCCGCTTCACCGCCGCATCCGGCTGAACCGCCCGGATCGAGGCAGCCACCACGGCATCCGCATGGGCGCGTAAATTCCTATCCATGAATCACAGTCCTTTCCTTTCTAACCACAAGCGCGACTTTGGGAAGTAGATCTTTTCAGATAAATGATCGTTTATCTCAGATAGCCGTACTGGCGCGGGAGCGTCCATGCCTTCCCCTTTGTGGAAGGCATTGGTTCGCTAAACGATCATTTACGCGAAACACTTCCCGTCTGCGCTTTTCTGTTCCTTTTCCAGCTGGATGAAAACAGGCAGGGGGAAAAGTCCACCCTGCCTGTTTTGGTTAATTGTATCAGAAGATCAGCGACAGGATGAAGATTCCGACCATGGAGGCAATACCCAGAATCAGTGTCATGACTGTCTGTGTCTTGTAGCCCTGGTCAGGCGTCATTTCGCCGAAGTTGGTTACCACCCAGAAGTAGGAGTCATTGGCATGGGACACGGTCATAGCGCCTGCGCCGATGGCCATAACCGTCAGAGCTGCCTTGGCAGGGGTGTCCAGACCCAAAGTGCCCATCAGGGGAGCCAGAATGCCGGCTGTGGTGGTGATGGCCACGGTGGAGGAGCCCTGGGCGCTCTTCAGGATAGCGGCCAGCAGGAACGGGAACAGAATGCCTACGGTCTCCAGCGCACCGGCGTTGGTGGTGATGTAGTTCACCATGTCGGAGGAGGCGATGACCTTGCCCAGGACGCCGCCGGCAGCGGTGACGAACAGGATGGGGCCAACAGTCTTCAGGGTATCATTGGTAATGGTGTAGAACTCTCCCATTTTCTTGGCGGTGCCCAGCTGGATGACGCCGAAGACGGTGCCCACAGCCAGCGCGATGATGGGCTTGCCAAGGAAGGTGCACAGGTCACCCAGGAGGCCGGACCAGCCTGCCATGGAGGAGATGGAGCCCAAAGCCATCAGCGCAATGGGCACCAGAATAGGAGCCAGAGCGTTGGCGCCGCCGGGCAGCTTGCCGTATTCCGCCACCAGCTCCTCATAGGTCTTCGCAACCTCGCCGGAGGGAGCCAGCTCTGCATCGGTCTTGACCTTCTTGCCGATGTACTTGGCGTAGAACAGGCCAGCGATCAGGGGCAGGATGGAGGCCAGGACGCCCATGCCCATGACCAGCAGCAGGTTATCGCCGATGCCCAGAGTATTGGCCGCAGCAATGGGGCCGGGGGTAGGCGGGATAAAGACATGGGAGATGTACAGACCTGCGGACAGCGCCACGGTCATGGCCACGCTGGAGGTGCCGGTACGGCGGACCAGAGCGCGGCGGATGGGATCCAGAATAACAAAGCCGCTGTCACAGAACACGGGGATGGAGACCACCCAGCCCATGAGCTCCATGGCCAGCTCGGGGTTCTTCTTGCCAACGATTTTGATGACCATATCCGCCAACTTCAGGGCTGCGCCGGTCTTCTCCAGGATGCTGCCGATCAGCGCACCCAGGATGATCACAATACCGATGGAACTGAAGGTGCCGGAGAAGCCCGCGCCGATGACACCGGGAATTTCTGTCAGCGAAATGCCCGCCAGCAGTGCCAGGAGCAACGACACGGTCATGATGGAAATGAACGGATGGATTTTGTACTTCGAGATTGCCACGATCATAACCACGATCGCCAGGACAAAAACGATAATTAAGGGTAGGCCAGTCATTTTATCTTCCTCCTGCTACCAGAAATTTGAGCAAATTATCCAAGCATACACCTGGGATTCTTCGCTCTGTTGTAAGTATTATACAACATTCTTTGGTAAACAGCTATGTTTTTGAAAACGCAATTCACGGCAAATGATTGTTTTCGGGAACAATTGTATGAAAAATCATCCGTCCGTTTTGTGCTATATGGCGAGATACCCTTCGTTTTCCATATCCCGGTAAAACAGCACCGCCAGGTACAGTGCCGGGGCGTTGCTTGGCTTGCGCACGTCCAGGCCGGTGGTCTCTGCCAGGCGCTTGAGCCGGTACTGCAGGGTATTCTTGTGAATGAACATGGCATCCGCTGCGGCAGTCAGGGAGCCTTCCGCGGCAAAATAGGCCTCCAGCAGGGCAATGTCATCCCGAAGCTCCGGGACGGTCCGGTCCGGGAAGGTCTTGCGCAGATACTCCAGCTTCGCCTTGCCGGGAATATCGTCCAGGATCAGCTCCGCGTTCAGCGAAGCGTAACAAATGATATTGTCCGTACTGTGGGGCGCTACCCGCCAGGCCCGGTTGGCTTGCAGGTAGGCTGTGTGGATATCTCCGGCGGCGCCGTCGATGCCGATGGCAGGCCGTACGCCAAACCGCTGCTCCACCAGCTCCGACAGCTTCCGGCACAGCGCTGTCAGCTCCGTGGTGGAACGTTTGGGAATCAGCAGGATCTGCCGGGCAGCGTTGCGCAGGATGATGCTGCCCCGGTATTGACTCATAAAATCACTGACTGCGCTCTCCACCCGGTCGATGAACTGCTGACCTTCCAGGGTGTTGGTATAGTACTCCAAATGGCTGACACTGACCACCACGCACCGCCTGGGAATATGGATATCAATGCCGATGGCAAACCCCCGCTCGGACAGGGCCTGGGGATTACTGAGTCCGTCAGACAGAACCCAGTCCTCCAGGAAGCGGCTTCGGACCCGCAGATCCAGCCGCTCTGCGTCCAGATTGATCCGCTCGCGGATCAGAATCTCCGCCATTTTCTTGACGATCTGGCCGTATTTGATGACCTCATCATAGTCGCCGGTGATGCCGATGACGCCCATCACCTTCCCCTCCGCCTCGATGGGCAGGTTGATTCCCTTACGGACCAGGGGCATAGTCTTCTCCAGCTCCGCCGTGATGTACAGCTCCGTCAGATGTCGTGTGATGATCTGATAGGCGCCCTCATGAAAAGTGCCGATACGGGCGGGATCGTTGCTGGCAATGATGTGCCCAGTCTCGTCCATAAGGTTGATATTCTGTTTCACCAGCTTGCCGATCTCTTCCACGATCTGCTGGGCGCTGGATTTGGAAAGAATCATAGGTTCCCCCTTCTCCCATACGAAAACAGCAGGTCCCCGGCTGTGCAAGGACCTGCTGATAAATTTTATTTCCCCAGGAATTCCCGGGTCACTTCCACAATGTGGTCGGCACACAGTCCGAAGGCCTTCAGCACCTCGTAGGCGGGACCGGAGAAGCCGAACTTGTCCTCCACGCCGATGCGCTTGACCGGGGTGGGATAGGTCTCGCTGAGGAAGCTGCAAACCGCTTCGCCCAGACCGCCGATGACGGAGTGCTCCTCACAAGTGATGATCTTGCCGCACTCCTTGGCGCACTTCAGAACCAGTTCCTCGTCCAGGGGCTTGACGGTGGACATGTTGACGATTCTCGCGTGAATGCCCAGTTTTTCCAGAGCATCTCCCGCCTGCATGGCTTCATACACCATCAGGCCGTTGGCGATGATGGCAATATCCGTGCCTTCGCGCATGATCTCGCCCTTGCCGATGGTAAACCGGAAGCCCTCCTGATGGAACTGGGGCACAGCCAGACGACCCATCCGCAGATAGACGGGGCCCTCATATTCGTAAGCGGCCTTGGTGGCAGCCTCAGCCTCAATGCCGTCAGCGGGGCAGATGACGACCATGCCGGGGATGGAGCGCATCAGGGCAAAGTCCTCGCAGCACTGATGGGAAGCGCCGTCCTCGCCCACGGACAAGCCGCCGTGGGAAGCACCGATCTTCACATTCAGGTGGGGATAGCCGATGGAGTTGCGGATCTGCTCATAGGCCCGTCCGGAGGCAAACATAGCGAAGGAGGAAGCAAAGGGGGTCATGCCGCAGGATGCCAGACCGGCAGCCACGCACATCATATCCGCCTCGGCAATGCCGCAGTTGAAGTGCCGATCAGGGTAGGCCTTGGCAAACATGCCGGTTTTGGTGGAGCCTGCCAGGTCGGCGTCCAGCACCACGATGTCGCTGTGTTCTTTTCCCAGCTCTACCAGGGCCTTGCCGTAGCCCTCCCGGGTGGCCATTTTCTTGACTTCTGCCATCTTATCTGCCCTCCATTTCCGCAAGCTGCTGGTTCAGTTCCGCCATGGCCTGCGCATACTGCTCGTCGTTGGGGGCCACGCCGTGCCAGCCCGCCACGTTCTCCATGAAGGAGACGCCCTTGCCCTTAACGGTCTTCAGGATGATGGCGCTGGGCTTGCCGGTGACGGTTTTCGCGGTATTCAAGGCCTGATCAATGGCATCCAGATCGTGGCCGTCGATGGTCTGCACAGCGAAGCCGAAGGCGGTCAGCTTCTCGTCGATGGGATAGGGACTCATGACCTTGGCCACGTCGCCGTCGATCTGCAAGCCGTTGTTGTCGATGATGACGCACAGGTTGTCCAGGGAGTAGTGGCTGGCAAACATGCAGGCCTCCCAGACCTGGCCCTCCTGGATCTCGCCGTCGCCCAGCAGGGTATAGACCCGGTAGTCCTTCTTCTGCACCTTCCCTGCCAGCGCCATGCCGCAGGCGGTGGAGATGCCCTGGCCCAGGGAGCCGGTGGACATATCCACACCGGGGACACTGTTCATGTTGGGATGGCCCTGCAGATAGCTGCCCACTTTCCGCAGCGTCACCAGGTCCTCCACCGGGAAGAAGCCCCGGTGCGCCAGGGCGGCATACAGAGCGGGTGCGCAGTGGCCCTTGGAAAGGACAAACCGGTCACGGTCCTCCCACTTGGGATTCTTGGGATCGACGTTCAGTTCCTTGAAGTACAGATAGGTAATCAAATCCGCCGCGGACATACTGCCGCCGGGATGACCACATTTGGCTGCATGGGTACTCTCAATGATCCCCATACGCACCTTGCAGGCAATTGTCTGCAGCCGCTTCTTTTCCTGGGATGTCATAGGATCCTCCTTCGTCTATTCGGAGCGGATAAATACCGCCATAGTTTTCCTAGTATACCCGTATTATACATACGTTATCTGTCGTTTGTCAATTGTCCGAGTAGCAAAAAGGGGAGCAAAAACAGCCGAGGGGAATCGACAGGATTACCAAGATTTCTTGTTTCGGTGTGGAGTTTGGTGTGTGCGTAGAGTGTGGAGTTAAGGTATCGCTTCGCGATGGTAACTATTCCGTCGTACCCCAAGTTTCTCATATGAATTATCGTTTATAGACGCACCAACTGTAGGGGAGGGTCATTGACCCTCCCGCTTGGTAATGGGACAGCGTGTAAAATAGGTTGCTGCCAGTGCGGATTATCACAAAAAGCGACGGGGTTGACTGCTCAAAAACCTTTCCGCTGGCGGGAGGGTCAATGACCCTCCCCTACTGTGGCTGCTACGATAAACGATTATTTACCGTACAGATTTTAGACACGACTGAATCGTTACTCGCGATAAACGAAAAAGGGCCAGGATTCCTCCATGGCCCATCGATCGCACAATCCCGGACAACAGAGGAAGATATTCTTTCTCTGTTGTCCAGACTTTGTTCGAATAACTTACCGTTCCTATCATTCAGCATTTAGCATTCAGAATTCAGCATTTTTCTCTCCACCGTTACTGCGGTGAGGCGAATCAGAAGGGTCAGCAGAACCGCGCCCAGCAGGCAGGCGGTCATAACGCTGTAGGCAAATACCGCCTCGTTGCCGTGGCGCTGGACGTAGTATTCCATGAAGCCCGTGCCGCCGATGGCTCCGGCAATCAGGAGCCACAGCAGCACCTGCCAGAACCGGAAGCCCCGGGCCTTGACCATGCGCACCGAGAAGACCACCACCGCCAGGGCAAGCCCCAGTGCACCCAGAACCTGGACGATGCTCACAAAGCCGTTGCTGCGGAAGAACAGGGAGTCATACCGGGTACTGTCCAGTACCACCTGGGAGGCTCCGTAGCACATCAGGAAAATGAGGCAGGTGTCCCCGTCCTTAAGCTTTCTCCGCTTGGTGCCCCGCAGGTAAAATACCGTCAAGGCTGCAAACAGGGAAAGCGCCGCCATGGCCTGGATCACAAAGGTTGCCAAGCGGTATTCCGTAGCTCCGGACACCGCATTGGTCACAGGGTACACCCAGGGCAGAGACTGGGTAGCGGTCACAATCTGCCCCCGGTCTGTGGAATTGAAGAAAGAGGCCAGCCGCCCCACGGCAATGCCCGCCAGGCCCGCCAGACTCATGCAGTCCAGCATTTCCGGCAGGTTCCGGTGCAGGAATACCAGCCGCAGCACCGCCGCCGCCAGGAAGCACCCCAGGAAAGCGCCCATCAGGGCATAGCCGCCGGAGGAATAGTCCGTCATGGCGGCGGTGAAGCCTGTATAGCTGTCCGCCCGGCAGTACCAGTGGAAGAACCGGGCAGCAATGAGGCTCAGAGCCAGACTCAGCGGCACCGCAGCGAAGGCCGCCACGGCGTTCCCGTTCTTCCGCAGGTAGAAGGCCAGGAAGAAGCAGATGGCCACTGCCGCCGCCAGGGTCAGGATGATAGAGTTCCAGTAGACAAAAGAGTCTCCGTTGATATACGCAATCCGATCCATGGCGTCAACCTCCGTCCGGCACAGCCGTGGCAAAATAAATGATATCGCTGATCTTTCGCTGCTGGCCGTAAACCGGGCGGTTGATCAGCTCGTCGCCCATGACGATGGCGGCAGTCTGTCCGCCGTCCAGGCAGTAGGCCATTCTACAGCCGGTGGCCGCAATGTTTTTCGCGAACATCTTCACTGTGGGGATGTCCTGGTAGGGCCCTTCGGTGTTGGCCGTCACAACAATGTAATGCAGCTCCCCCAACTGGCACAGGGCGGCCCGGGCGTAGCCCTCGTCGATCTCGCCCACGCCATACCAGGTGTGCTCCACCAGCTCGTAGTTATCCACCAGGATCGGCCCAAAAGCCAGGCTGAAGGAAATGTCGTGCTCGTCCACAAAGGCCTGGACGTCATCCACCGTCAGCACGTCCCCGCCGTAGGTGAAGTGCATGTCGCCGTTCGTATCAATATAGCAGGTCTCCGCGTAGGTGCCCTCCACCCGGCGGGCCACACCCTCATAGACCACGGCGCCAAAGTCCCGGAAGCGGTAGAAGTCTCCGCTGGAGGCCACCACGGCATTGACGCTTTCCGCCATTTCCGTGGTCAGGTACTGCATCTCGGAGCCGTACTCCCCGCCTGCCAGGAAGCGGCGGAACTGGGACGGATGGCCGATCTTCACCTCGGAGAAGGTGTACACAGAACCGTCGTGGACCTCCTTCCAGGTGATGGCGAAGATACTGTCATCCATATAATACTTCACCTGGCTGCCCTGGAACAGCTCAGCATCCGGCCGGAAATACAGCTCCTGCCCGTCCAGCAGCCAGGCGGCCTGATCCACCACCTGCTGCAGAACCACCGGGTCATCGCTGTAACCGTAGCCATCCGGGTTGGGTTCCGGGGCCACCTGGGTGCCCTCCTCGATCCAGTAGAGCTTCCGCACCGGCGGCAGGGTCTCCTCCGGGATCTCCTCCTGGGGTCGCTCCTCCGCCAGCAGAGCGCTGCGGACAGTGCTGACCTCCTGGGCCGCATAGTCCATTATCTGCTCCCGAATCGCCATGTCAGCAGTTTTCGCCTGGGCAGCAGGCTTGGGCCGGCCCACGTTCTGCGCCATGCCGGTCAACAGATGCCAGGTCAGCACCAGGGACACCGGGATCACCACGATCCCCAGCAGGACAAACAGTACGGTGCGAACCACGCTCTTTTTCTGCCGGTTTTCGGGGTTCTGCTTTTGGGACGGCGGGTTTTTCGGCGGCTGATTATGGAAAGGCTGGCTTCTGGGGGCGGCATATTTCGGTTGATATCCCACTGGCATTACCTCCTTGTCAGGCCGCCGGAAATGGCCTGCAGCAGCGCCTGGTCCGGCACCACCCACCACTGGCCATCCCGCTGGATCAGGGTCAGGGTCACGTCAAACGAGGCGGTCTGCCCGTTTTCCCGGATGGCCTGGTCCACGGCCTCCAGCAGGATAGCATCTACCAGATCCTGCCGGAAGTTGTTCTCTTCATCGTACAGCTCCGCCATATCCTCCGCTGTCTCTACCCGCTGGGTCAGCAGGGCATGGGCACGCTCCCCCACCGCTTCGGTAACGGTGGAAACATCCAGGGCGGTGATCACGGCATTCCGGGCCAGACCGGTGTCGGTAGCGTAGCAACTGCCCCGGAATTCACAGGAAAGGCTGCCCACAAAGGCGTCCCAGATCTTCTGCCCTGCCGCGTCTTCGGCCTCCGGTTCCCCGCTCAGCTCCGGCTGACCGTACATCGTCTTCCCTGCGGCGTCAAAATCGCCCTTGGCAATGGCGTCCAGCAGGGCCTGGGATTGATCTACAGCCCCTTGCGGCACCCGAACCAGCCGGGGAGACGCGTTCAGCGAAACCAGGCTCAACGCCAGGGCTG
This sequence comes from uncultured bacterium, assembly GCA_946056135.1. Lineage (GTDB taxonomy): Bacteria > Bacillota > Clostridia > Oscillospirales > Oscillospiraceae > Faecousia. The sequence goes on from CAMGIN010000018.1 coordinate 9,996, forward strand.
CCAGCATCAGCACAGCGCCCAGGGCGGCAAATATTCCGGAAAATAGCTTTGCGATCTTCATTGTGTAACCTCACGATCTCTCCGGCACAGCGGTGGCGAAGTAGACAATATCACTGATTCTGCGCTGGCTGCCATAGCTGACGTTGTTGACGAGCTTCCCGTCCATGGCAATGGCCGCAGTCTGGCCCCCGTCCAGAGCGTAGGCAGTGGGGATTCCCAGATCCCACAGCTGCCGGGCAAATTGGCTCAGGGTAGGCATAGAATAGCAAGGTTCTTCCGTGTTGGCGATGACCACCAGGTAGTGCAGCTTTCCCATTTGGCACAGGGCGGACCGGGCGTATTCCGAATGGACCTCCCCGGAATTGTACTGCTTGGGCGAACACAGGTCCCCATTCAGGATCATCACCGGGCCGAAGCACAGGCTGAACCGGACACGATGCTTGTCCACAAAGGCCTGCACTTCCTCCTGGCCCGTGATCTGTCCGGCATAGGTAAACACCAGATCCCCGCTTTCGTCCACGAAGCAGGTGTCCAGCAGCTCTCCCCGGCTGCGGTGGACCTGACCGTCAGTGACCACAATGCCGATCTCCCGGTAGTCGTAGTAATCGCCGCTGGAGGCCACCACCGCGTTGACGCTCTGGGCCATCTCCGTGGTGGTGTACAGGGTGCCGGAGCTGTATTTCCCGTCGGACAGGAACCGGCGGAGTTGGGAGGGATGGGCAATCTTCACCTCGGAAAAGGTGTACATGGAGCTGCCCAGAGGCTGCTTCCAGGTTACGGCGAAAATGGTCTCATCCAGGTAATACCGGACGGTACTGCCCTCCTGGATGGGGGTATCGGTGGAAAACAGGGTCTCCTGACCCTCCAGCAGCTCCGCCCCGGCGTCCAGCAGCCATTGAAGCTGGGCTGGGTCCTCCGCAGAGCCATAGCAGGCAGGGTCAGGCTTCGGGGCCACCAGGTCCTGATCGCTGAGCCGGTACACCTTCTTCGCCGAAAGAACGCCGCCCAGGGCATCCGCCAGCCCATCCTGCAGATACTGGCTGATATCCAAATGTCCGGTGCGGACACTCTGGGGCGCGGCGAAACCGTTTCCGGAGGTAAGCATCCACCCCAGCTGAAGCGCCGTCACCGCCGTGCACAGCGCAATGGCCGCTGCCGAAATCCATTTTCTTCCCTTCATGCTTCCGCCCCTATCGGTCATACTGTCTTTCATTATAACTGGTTTTTGCGATATGTCAACCAAAGCGCCGGGGGAATCCTGTGGAGTGAAAACGGTTGACCTGTTGCCAATGGAAAACGCGCCGCCCAGGATTCCGGCGGCGCGTTCGGATCATCCGTTACAGCACGGATTCGTAGACATTCTCAATGGCATCGCCGAAGGCCTTTTTCCCAAACCCGGCGGCAATCTCCTCGCTGCGTTTGGAGGCCTCCTCCCGCCATTCCGGGTCCTCCAGCACGGTGTCGATGGCCTTCAGGAATTCCTCGGCGCTGGTGTACTCGTAGCCGTTCTCCCCTTCCTTCAGCACATCGTTCAGGCACTCGTCCTGGCGGCACAGCAGGGGCAGGCCGTTGGCGGCGGCTTCGATGTAGGTCAGGCCCTGGGTCTCGCTGGTGGAGGCGCTGACGAAGACATCCGCCAGCTGATAATAGTTCTGGACCTCCGAGGGCTCCACCATGCCGGTGAAGATTACATGATCCGCAACCCCCAGTTCCTTCGCCTGCTTCTCCAGGTCCTCCTTGGCGGGACCGTCACCCACGATCAGGAATACCAGATTCTCGTTTTCCTTCTGGGCCTCGGCAAACAGTTCCATCAGTTCTCCCAGGTTCTTTTCGGTGCCCAGGCGGCCCAGGTTCAGCATCACCTGCTGGTCGTCCCGGATACCCAGGGCCCGGCGCTTTTCCCGCCGCTGCTCGGAGGTCAAACGCTGATGGTGCTGCTCCAGGCTGATGCCGCTGGGAACAACACTGATAGGGCTGTGAATGCCATAGCTGTGGAGGGTGTCCTCCACCTTCTGGGTGGGAGCCACCACAGTTTTCACTTTTTTCAACCGCTCCCGGGACAGCACCCGCACCAGCACATTGCCCACCCGCTTGCTGGGCACCAGGTAGCCCACATACTGCTCGTAAAGCGTATGGTAGGTATGTACGATAGGCGCACCGGTGAGCCGGGAGATCCGGGTGGCGAACTGGAAGCTGAAGAACTCGCACTGGCTGTGAATCACATCCGGCCTCCAGTCGATAAGCTCCTGGATCAGCTTATGGTGGAATGCGGTGGGCATCCGCACATCGGGATACACCACTCCCAAGGGCAAGGAACGGATATAATACAACGCGCCGTCCTTGTGGGAATGCATGTCATTGGAAAGGGTCAGAATACGCACGTCGTGGCCCTTGGCCTTCAGTTCGCCGAACAGGTTCTGCACCGAGGTAACCACGCCGTTGGTGTTGGTGGTATATAGATCCGTGGTAATCAGGATCTTCAATTTCTTGCTTTGGGACGCCATGAAATCCCTCCGTAACGACAAGCCGCAGGCCTGTCAAGGATAAAAATCGCTTTTGCTCTCCCATTATAGCAGATTATGTTAAAAAATCTACTGTCTTTTTTCTTAAGATTTTACATTTTTGAGCATAAACTGCGCACCTGGAGCCTTTCATTTTATCGCAGAGCAATTCCTTGGCTCCGCACTGCCCAACGCCAGACGGAGGGCGCTCCCTTTGCTTGCATTTTTTCAGATTCGTGGTATAATAAATGCAATTTTTTCCCGGGGAGGGATCGCATGTACAGGAAAAAACGGATGATTGTTCCGGTGATCTTGATATTTCTTCTCCTGCTGGCAGCATTGGGCTACGGCGGCTGGCGGTGGTACGACAGCCATGTGGACCGCAGCGGCTGGGTGGAGAAGGACGGTGTCCGGTTTTACCAGGATTTCCATGCCCAGCCGGTGTCGGGCTGGCTGGCGCTGACGGAAGGCCGTTACTACCTCCACGAGGACGGAACACCGTACCTTGGCTGGCAGGACATCGGCGGCGTGACCTATTACTTTGGCAGCGACGGAAAAATGACCACCGGATGGATGGAGCAGGGCGGCAAGACCTACTACTTTGACGCCAGCGGCGCCATGGTGTCCGGCTGGCTCCAGGAGGGAGAAAACCGGTACTACTTGATGAGCGGCGTTCTGCGCACCGGCTGGCAGGAGATCGAGGGCAGCACCTACCACTTTGACCGGGACGGCGTCATGACCCTGGGCCTGGCGGAGCTGGACGGCAGCCGCTACTACTTTGGCGATGACGGCATTATGGTCACGGGCCCGGTGGCGCTGGAGGACGGGTTTTACCGCTTCGGCGAAGACGGAGCGATGGTCACCGGCTGGGTGGACACAGAGGAAGGCCGCCGCTATTATCTCCCGGAAGGCCCCATGGCAGTGGGTTGGCTGGAACTGGATGGAAACCGCTACTTCTTTCTGGACGACGGTCTGATGTACACCGGCTGGCTCCAGATCGGGGAATACAGCTACTACCTCCGGGAGGACGGCACCGCAGCCGTGGGACCCACAGTGATTGATGGACAAACCCATTATTTCAGTCCCAAGGGCATTGAAGTGATCCTGGTCAACGGCCTGAATCCCGTGCCGGACTACTATGAAATGGACCTGGTCAACGTCGTGGACTACCACGATGTGGATTCCCGCTGCTACGACGCTCTGATGCAGATGCTTGCCGACTGCAATGCCGCAGGCATAGAATATGTGTTCAACTCCGCCTACCGCACCCTGGCAGAGCAAACCGCTATCCTGGGGCTGCGCACCCAGGAGCATATGGAGGAATTCGGTCTGGAATTTACCGAAGCCCGGGAAAAGGCCCTGGAAACCGTAGCGGTTCCCGGCACCAGTGAACATCACTTGGGGTTGGCGGTGGATCTGCTGGGCGACGAAGCCATCCCCTGGTTTCGGGAGCACTGCTGGGACTACGGCTTTATTGTCCGCTACACCGAGGAGAAGGAGTCCATCACCGGCATTGTGGACGAACCCTGGCACTTCCGGTATGTAGGCAAAGAGGTCTCCCTGGACATGAAGGACTCCGGGCTGTGCCTGGAGGAATATCTGGGGGCGGAAGCCGTGACCTGGGAGAAGGTCCAGGCTTTCCACGGTGATAAGCTCTACGAGGAGATAGACCTGGAAGAACTCCTCCCCGCAGACTGATTCCCTGTAAATAAACACCACGGCTTGAAACGGGAAACCCATTTTGAGCCGCGTTTTTTTCCAAAATAGCTCTCAGCCGCACCGGAATTCCGATCTTTCATTTGCATCCCCATACAGCCAGCTCTTGTATGGTTTTCGTTCTTTGAGGTATACTACCGTCGAGGTGAAGAACATGGCAAAGCAGGGCATGACCCATCCTGATGTTCCCCGGGGACCTAGGAATGACGTTTCTCCCGTGCCTCAGATCCAGGGCAAGGCCAGAAGCGGGAAAGAAAAAGCGGCCCCCATCATTGCGGGAACCGCAGGCGCAGGCCAAAAGGTCTGGCACGAAAAGCCTATTTCCAAGGCCCACGGGATCATCGACACGGACCTGGCCAGGGACAACCTGGAAAACGACATCCCATTCGCGGATCTGCAGGACCTGTGACCGGCAGAAGATTGGCCGATAAGCGATCGTATATCGCAGCACCCGCCCTACGGTTGGTGCAAGCGTAAACGATCATTTCTCTTTTCAACTATTTTCCCCGGGCAATCTTTTCCCGGGTCTGGCGGTTGATCTCCTCTTTCAGCTCCTTCAGCCAGGGAGAGAACTGTACATTTTCCTCACCGTAGGTCAGCTGCAGGTCGTATTCCAGGGGCAGCCAGGTAGCAATGTCCGACTCGTTGTGCTGGATCACCGCTTCCAGCTTGTCCAGCGCCTTGTAGAGCTTTGCCTCCTGAGTCTGCAGGGCGTTCATTTCCGTAAGAAGGGCGGAAAATTCCTCTCTTGTTTTCTCCGGCAGGGTGGCAACCCACTGGTCGAACAGGGTGTCTTCCTTCTCTGTATCGGCGGCGGTTTTGTTGAAGGTGGGAATGTCCCCGGTGAAGGCCTCTCCCAGGTCGTGGATCAGACACATGCGGATGACCTTATCCATATCCGCCTCCGGAAATTCGGAGGAAAGCAGCATAGCCATCAGAGCGACGCGCCAGCTGTGTTCGGCTACGCTTTCATGGCGTCCGTTGGACGTATAGCAGTGGCGGGTATTGCACTTCAGCTTCTCCGCCACGGACAGGATCTCTAACAATTCAGTTGGCTTCATAGTTTCCTCCCAGTCAATTTCCTTCATACCAAAAGGTACATGCATAATGGATCGTTTATTTTTCGATAGACGCACATGCGCTTACGGCGCTCTAGCCTCTCCCGTTGGGAGAGGCATAAGCGGAACGCCAGGGCGGAGAGGGGCGTTGTATCCCCTCTCAGTCACGCCTTCGGCGTGCCAGCTCTCCCAAAGGGAGAGCCAAGGGCTGCGCAGATAAACAATCAATGGCTACTATCCCAAAAAGACAGGGCACGTATGGTACGTGCCCTGTTGAATTTTTTAAGAAAGCAGCAGCTTGTCGTCCGCCTCGTCGGAGCCGGAGGCCTGGCTGAACAGGTTCAGCAGCTGCTCCACCGTCAGATGCTTCTTCTCCTCGCCGGACACGTCAATGATTACATGACCCTCGTACATCATGATCAGCCGGTTGCCGTAGGCGATGGCATCACGCATGTTGTGGGTAATCATCATGGTGGTCAGGTTGTCCTTCTCCACGATGCGCTGGGTGGCGCTGAGGACCTTTGCCGCAGTCTTGGGGTCCAGGGCGGCAGTGTGCTCGTCCAGCAGAAGCAGCTTGGGCCGCTGGAGGGTGGCCATCAGCAGCGTCAACGCCTGCCGCTGGCCGCCGGAAAGCAGGCCCACCTTGGCGGTCATCCGGTTTTCCAGGCCCAGATCCAGAATCTTCAGCTGCTCGATGTATTCCTCCCGCTCGGCTTTGGTGATGCCGGAGCGGAGGGTCCTGGATTTGCCACGGCGGGCAGCCAGGGCCAGATTCTCCTCGATCTGCATGGTGGCGGCGGTACCCATCATGGGGTCCTGGAAGACCCGGCCGATGTACTTGGCCCGCTTGTATTCCGGCAGGTTGGTCACGTCCACGCCGTCGATAGTGATGGTGCCGGAATCCACGCCGAAGACACCCGCAATGGCGTTGAGCATGGTGGACTTACCAGCGCCGTTGCCGCCGATGACGGTGACGAAGTCGCCCTCTTTCATCTCCAGGTTCAGGCGCTGCAGGGCCACCTTCTCGTTGATGGTGCCCGGGTTGAAGGTTTTCCAGACATTTTCCAGCTTAAGCATTGCCCTTCACCTTACCTTTCTTGCGGAAATACTGTTCCTTCCAGTAAGGGATTGCCAGGAACAGGGCCACGATCAGTGCGGAAATCAGCTTCATATAGTTGGTGTTCATCTTGAAGACGCTGATGACGAACTGAATGACCACATAGTAAATGATGGCACCCAAAGAAACCGCCAGCAGCTTCAGGGCAAAATTACGGAACAGCTTTCCGAAGGCCACCTCGCCGATAATAATGGAAGCCAAGCCAATGACGATAGCGCCGCGGCCCATATTGATCTCCGCGAAGCCGTTATACTGGCACAGCAGCGCGCCGGACAGGGCAACCAAGCCGTTGGCCAGGGCCAGGCCCAGCACCTTGTTGAAGCTGGTATTGATGCCCTGGGCCCGGGCCATGTTGCCGTTGGCGCCGGTAGCCCGGAGGGAACTGCCCAGCTCCGTACCGAAGAACCAGTACAGCACAGCAATCAGTACAACCGTCACCAGCCCCACCACAATCACGGGATGCTGGTAGAAAGGCCGGGTTCCTTTCTGGACCTCTTGCAGGTAGCGCAGGGAGATCAGCAGGTCATAGTTGTTCACATTCAGCGGCATATTGGCCTTCATGTCCATGATGGCCAGATTCACGGACCACAGTCCCAGCTGGGTCAGGATGCCGGAGAGGATGGCGGGAATGCCGCACTTGGTGTGGAAAAAGCCGGTAACCAATCCTGCCAGCAGGCCTGCCAGGGTAGCGCCCAGCATGGCGACCCAGATATTATAGCCCGCTGTCATCAGTACGACGCAGACCGCGCCGCCAGTGCAGAAGGAGCCGTCCACCGTCAGGTCGGAAATGTCCAGCAGCTTATAGGTGATGTACACACCGATGGCCATAATTCCCCAGATCAGGCCCTGGGAAATGGCGCCGGGCAAGGCGTTGAGAAAGCTTGTCATGTTGAATTCCTCCAAATGGGGATGATACGGATAAGAAAGCGAAGAAGTTTAACCCATACGCATATGAGCGGAAGTGGGCGAGGTGGCAACGCCGCCTCGCCCGGAGATTCCTTTGTCAATTAGCCAATGGGCTCATAGCCTTCCAGCGGAGTGATGCCCAGCGCGTCGCAGGCAGCGGCGTTGTACTTGGGAGTCACGGTGTCGGCATAAGCAATGGGCATGGTGGAGATATCTGCCTCGCCGGTCAGAATCTGAGCGGCCATCTCAGCGGTCTTGACACCCAGGTCATAGTAGCTGATGGACAGGGTGGCGATGCCGCAGCCTTGGCAGATGCCTTCCTCGCCCGCGATGACGGGGACACCGGCGGGCTGGCAGATGCCATCGACAATGCCAGCGGAGGAAGCTACGGTGTTGTCAGTGGGGACATAGAGGACGTCGCAGTTGTCAACGGCGGTCTGGGTCACAGCAGCCAGATCGTTGGAGTCGGCGAAGGGATACAGGGTGCAGGTAAAGCCCATTTCCTCCAGGTATGCCTTGACGGTGTCCACCTGATACTGGGAGTTTGCCTCGGCGGAGCAGTACAGCAGGCCAACGGTCTTGGCATCGGGGCACCAAGCCTTGACCATAGCAGCCTGCTCGTCCAGAGGCGCCAGGTCGGAGGTGCCGGAGATGTTGCCACCTACGGTGCCGGTGAAGCCCTCAATGCCCATGGCCACGCCGTACTCGGTGACGGAGGTGCCCAGGATGGGGATGTCAGCGGTCGCAGCGGCAGCGGCCTGCAGGGCGGGGGTGGCGTTGGCCATAATCAGGTCAACTTCCTGGGTGACAAAGTCGGTAACGATGGGAGCGCAGGTAGCGGAGTCACCGGCGGCGACCTTCACCTGGATCTCCACGTTCTCCGCGCCCAGCAGCTCGGTCAGACGGTCAACAAAGCCCTGGGTGGCGGCGTCCAGTGCGGGGTGAGGAACCAGCTGGCAGACACCGACAACATACTTTTCCGCAGGAGCGGCAGCGGCTTCGGTCTCAGGGGTCTCAGCAGCGGCAGTGGGAGCAGCGGTTTCCGCAGGAGCGGCAGCGGTGGTCTCGGGGGCGGAGCTGCTGGAACCGCAGGCGGCCAGAGACAGCAGCATCAGGGCTGCCAACAGGGCAGCGAGAATCTTTTTCATAGTCTATTTCTCTCCTTCATTTTGCGTTCCGCGCACATTTGTATGTGTACAGGACACTTGATTGTCATACTATATCACTTTCCCACGCTTTCTGTCAACACCAAAGCCGAAAAGCCAGGAATGAAAATATAAATGGCAAGGATTAAGAAATTAAATGCAAGTTCCGCCGCTTCATAGAATTCCTCGTAGGGAGGAAGAGAGTGTGGAGTGTGGAGTGTGGAGTTAAGGTATCCACTTCGTGGATGGATTGAAACGAATATGTGCCAAGCTGACGCAAGCTCGAAACCATTTTTATTTCGTAACTATTCAGTCGAGGCTACATTTTGCGCGGTAAATGATCGTTTATAGTTGCACCAACTGTAGGGCGGGGTCATGACCCCGCCGACCAGCCCAATCGTTTGCTTACGAAAATTGGATGCGTAATGTTCGGATTTTGCCACTAACCGGGAATATCTATCAACATAGTGCGTCGGCGGGGTCATGACCCCGCCCTACAATGGGTGCTGGCATAAACAATCATTTATATGAGAAACTTGGGGTATGACTGAATAATTACTTTATTTCAATCATTTCCGAAGGAAATACCATAACTCCAAACTCCTAACTCCACACTCAATTCAGTTTCCTGCACGCAGCCGCCAGTTCCCGCAATGTGCTGCAGGGAACCATGGGGCAGATGGCAGCCATGGTCTGGATGCTGCGGATGTACTGCCATTTGCGCTCCGGGATGGGATTCAGCCAGATCACCCTGCCGCACAGCCGCTTGGCTTCCCATAAGGCCGCCACAGCCCGGGGCTGGTCAATGGTCTTGGTGTCTGACAGAATCAGCAGCGTCGTGGATGCGCCCAGAACTGCCGGTTTCAGCACGCACAGCTGTTCCAGAGCAGAGCCCAAATCTGTGCCCCTGCCGTAGATGCCGGAGTCCTTGACAAAGGAGCGGAACAGATCCATGTTCTGCAGCTTGAAGGGGTCTGCCTCCACCATGGTCTCGGAGAACAGGAAGGTCCGGGAGCTGTCCGACACCTGGTTCAGGCTTTGGATGAATCGCAGGGCGAATTCCGAAAACTGCACCATGGAGCCGGACACATCGCACAGCAGCACCAGCTGCTTCCGGCGGGTGGGCTTGCGCTTATACCGCAGCCGGTAGAAGCTGCCGCCGGTCTCCAATCCTAAACGGATGGTCCTGCGGAAGTCCAGCTTTCCGCCGCTGCCTCCGGAGCGCCGTTTGGCGGACAATTCGCCATTGATTTGCCGGGCCACAGCCTGGATGATGCCGATGGCCTTGGGGATCTCCGTGTCCTTGAAATCCGAAATATCCCGGTAGAGAAGACCCAGCTCCGGGTCCGATTCCTGTCCGCCGATCCCGGCATTTTCCATCAGCATCTGCTGCTCCAGCAGGGTCCGGGTGAAGACGGAGTGAATGAATTCACTGTAGAGCTTGGGGTTCCGCTCGGCGGTGCCCCGGTACTTGTCCATAAAATTTCGAAGACGCTGCCGGGCTTCCTCCGGCATGGCGGCGTAGGTCTCCCGCTGCTCCCGGCTCAGGTCCATGGGCTGACCGCCCAGTTTCAGTTCCTCCTCTGCTTCCTGCCGGTGCTGCTCCAATTCCTGTTCCCGCTGCATCTGCTCCTGGGCCTGCTTTCGCATCTGTTCCTCCGAGAGAAAGAAGCCGTCAAAGCACCGGTCAAAGGAATTCTGTTCCTCCCGGGACTTGGCGTACACCGTCCGCAGGGCAGTTTTTACCTGATCCCGGTCCTCCATGCCCAAAGCAATCAGCAGGCGGCTGGCGTCCTCGGTCTCCTTGGGGCTGACGGACAGACCTTCCAGCCGCAGCATCCGGGAGAAGGCGGAGAGCTTTTCCAGATATACTGCGGGATCAGCCATGGCAGTGCCCTCCGCAGCCGCAGGAATGTTCCTCCTCTCCCGTTTCCTCCAGGGCGGTCAGGTCCTCGTTATTCTTCAGCACGAAGCCTGCCGTCTGCCGCAGAGCGTCGGGGGTCAGCTCCCGGATGCCCAGGGCGTCCAGAGCCGCCGCCCAGTCCAGGGTTTCGGCGATGGATGGCTTTTTCAGGATGGCTTCGTTGGAGCGCAGCTTGTGTACCGCCAGAGCCACCTGGGCACAGAGCCGGTCGTCCACATGGGGCAGCTTGGCCCGCAGGATGGCCAGCTCCTTTTCCATATCAGGATAGTCAATGTACAGATAGGCACACCGCCGCCGCAGGGCCTCGCTCAGGGGCCTTGCCCGGTTGGAGGTCAGCACCACGAAGGGAATGGATTTTGCTTTCACGGTGCCGATCTCGGGAATGGTAACCTGCATCTCCGACAGCAGCTCCAGCAGGAAGGCTTCAAATTCCTCGTCGGCCTTATCGATCTCGTCAATCAGCAGCACCACCGGTTTTTCCGAGCGGATGGATTTCAGCAAGGGCCGCTCCAGCAGGTATTCATCGCTGAACAGCTGCTTTGTTAACGTGTCCTTGTCCTGAACGTTCATGTTCACCTGGATAGACAGCAGCTGCTTCTGGTAGTTCCACTCGTACAGGGCCTTGCTCTCGTCCAGCCCTTCGTAGCACTGCAGCCGCACCAGATCCCGGTCCAGAGCGGAGGCCATGACCTTTGCCACCTCGGTCTTGCCCACGCCTGCCGCGCCCTCAATCAGCAGAGGCCGCCCCAGCTGCAGTGCCACATACAGCACCGTAGCCAGGGTATCGTCAAAGACATAGTTTGCTTCCCGCATTTTCTGTTTCAATTCGTCTATATTCATAGCATAGCTCCTTACAAAAGCAGGGAAAGGTCACATGACCCTCCCCTACAAAAATCTGTTTACTTGCAGGCGATGGCCTCGATCTCCACCAATGCCCCCTTGGGCAGGTCCTTCACGGCGAAGCAGGCCCGGGCAGGGCAGTTCTCCGTGAAAAATTCGGCATAGACCCCGTTCATGGCGGCAAAATCGGCAATGTCCGCCAGCAGTACCGTGGTCTTCACCACGTCGGTCAGAGAATAGCCCGCCGCTTCCAGAATGTTGCGGACGTTGGTCAGGGACTGTCGGGTCTGGGCGATGATGTCATTTCCGGCAAAGGCTCCGGTGGCAGGGTCAATGGGGATCTGCCCGGAGACATACAGCGTGTTTCCTGCCTGAACCGCCTGGGAATAGGGACCGATGGCAGCCGGGGCTTTCTCAGTATGAATGATTTTGTTCATGCTTTGCACTCCTTTATTCTGCTTCAGATTCATCAAAATACCAGCCAACATGGTTGGGAATATTGGGATCCTGGTCATAGCGGAAGGCCTGGCGCAGCAGGGCATAGGATTCCAGGTAATCCTTCATATCCTCAGTATACCGCCATCCATCGCCGTAGGGCTGTGCGCCGGTGAAGGAGGCCCAGCAGTCGGGATGCTGCTCCGCAAACCGCTCCTGCTCCTCCTTGGGAACCCGGCAGACACCGGAGGGGTAAGTCCTCGCCATCAGGTGGGTCAGGGGCAGATCGTCCAGGGGCGACAGGTCCACTGCGTGTGTATTTGCAATGTTCAGCATCTCCAGGTTTTCGCAGCTAGCCAGAGGGCTTAGGTCGGTAATATACTCACAGAAAGCAATCTCCAAGAACTTCAGCTTCTTGCAGTTTTCGAAAGGAGTCAAATCCTTGATGGGCGCACCGGAGACGATGATATACTCCAGATTGGGCATTCCCGCCACAAAAGGCACTGCATCCAGATACTCATTGTGGCCGATGTCCATGAACCGGACATCCTCGCAGTAGATCAGGTTCTGGCAGTTGTCATCCACCAGGTCATAGACCGCCCGGAGGACCTGCACATCTGTCAATGTGCTGCCTTTGCCGAAGTAGACCCGCCAGACCACCTTGGTCCGGTCCCGGTAATCCTCCCGAATCTGGGCCATGACTTCGTTGGAGACTTGGCAGTTGTCCAGCACGAAGCGCTTGCAATTCGTCAGCAGGTCCAGGGCCGCACGGATCTCCGCCTCGCCCTCGTCACCAATCTTTATGTTTGCCAGCTTGACTTCCTCGGTATCGGTGGACAGCGTCTGGCCGTAGAAATCAAAGGTATAGTGGAAGGCCGCCTCCGGAGCCGCAGCCATCAGGGCCTTCACATCCTCCTTGGTCAGTCCGCTCTGGCCGCTGGCGTCCATCAGCTCCACGGTTTCCAGATTCGGCAGCATAGCCAGCTTCTCAACCGCTTCCGCCACCTGATCCGAGGTCATAGCGGACAGGTCCAGCGCCGTGGTCTGGGTGTCGTACTCTCTGCCCAGCAGCGCCACGGTGCAGCTGAACGTGATCGTCTCATAGGCCGTTTTCAGTTCCTCCATCTGCTCCTGGGAAAGCTCCGGCATCCGCAGCGTGATGGTCGTGACCTGGGGCAGATAGGAAAGGTTTTTCATCAGGGTGTCCAAATCATAGTCCCCGTTTTCCAGGGTCAGCTCCGCCGTGTCCAATTCGAAGGATTTGCCGCCCAGATCCACCTGGTAGATGACCTGGCACTGGGGCAGTTTCTCCTGTAAGGAGACCAACCGATCATATTCCCGGCAGCCTCTGGCATCCAGCCGTTTCAGCTTGGGGAAGTAGGTGAGCAGAATATCCATATCCTCGTCGGACAGGCTGGAAACCGTCAGGCTCTCGGTATCGTTGGCATATTTCCCACCCTGGAAGGGGACGTCCCAGGCTATCTCACAGTTCGGCAGCTGGCTGTGAACCGCATTATAGTGGTCAAAGGAAATATCCTGCCCCCGCAGGTCCAGACTCTGGGCGTCGATGGGGTACACCGCGTCCTCCACGAAAATATGGTTGCTGCGGTACCAGGCATAGCCATAGCCTCCGGCGGCGGCCAGCGCGAAAACAAGCAAAATCACAAGCACCACGCACAATACTTTTTTCACAGCGGGTAACCTCCATAATGTATCAAACTGTGTTGAATCATACCATATTCTGCGAAAAAAAGCAACACTTCCCCCTGTGAAAGAGTACAACAATTTCCGTGATCAAGTTCGGAAGCAGGAGGGATGCGCGATGGTCTCCTTCAGGAATAGAATCCAGACCTGATTCTATTTTTCCAAGCCGTAAGACCGGACCTTCCAGCCGTCCTCCTGCTTGACAAGCTCCATGGACAAATAGCTAAGGCTGTCTGACCAGTCTCCCTCCAGGAACTCCACAGCCATGAACTCCACATCGCCCACCTGCCGCTGCTTTGTCTCAGATAATCCCCGGATATTTTCGATGGACACAGCTTCCCCGTTTCCGGAATAGCCCTCCACCTGCCACGCAAAGCTTTCTTCCAAATACTCCCGCATTTTTCCCACATCTGCGGCGAAATACGCTTCCGCGAAATCGGATACGACCCTCCGGATCTCCTGCCGATCTTCCTCATCGATGAAACTCATTTCCTTGCTAATGACAGTAAAGCCGTTCTCATTCTCCGCCGGGTAGATCACGAAGGACACGGTTGCCACCACATTCTCCGGCTGGTCCACAAAGCAGTCAAAATATACGAGTGCATAGGTATCATAAGCCTCCTCATGGGGCTCCCAATCCCGGAAGGAATAGCCCGTCGATCCAAAATCCGACAAAGATACATAGAAATAGCCGTCCGCATAGGATAGTCCCTCCTGATTCGGCTGGAAGTCCTCCGGCAAATCGCAACCCATGGCCAGATTCACATAGTCGTTAACCCTTTCCCGGCTGATCTTCACCTGCGTCTCCACCACTCCCAAATCTTCCTGGTATGTGCTGACGAACTCCGTCTCCCCACAAACCGTCAGCGCCTTTCTATCCTCGGACATGTTAGGATCTGTGAAAGAGAGATAGAGAAAATCGTTCCAGAATTCATCATTCAGGGAGGCATAGCCGGCCCAGTCGGGCATGTAATAACACATATCCGCCAGGAAAGCCCGTCCATCCTCCGTGAGGGAAAACTGTGCTGTGGTCTCCAGAACGGAAGGATGCGTCACAGCGGGTTCCGGCGTTTTCGCGGCGGTGTGGTTGGCGGCGTTCAGGAACAGAAATGTCCCTCCCACCGACAGTACCAGTACCAGGCACACCAGCCCCGCCGCCAGAGCCCAGTTGTTTCGCTTGGGGGGGGCGTAAATTCCCACATTCCGTCTTCCCTGCCGCGCTTTCATCTGCCGCTCCAGACTCTGCTCGATTCGGCGGGCGCAGCTCTCCGGCATCATCATGGCGTCGTAGGCTTCCAACAAGCGTCTTTTCATGTTCAGCCCTCCTCCAATCGTTTCTTCAGCTTTTTCCGGCCCCGGTCCAGACGGGTAGTCACCGTGCTGGTGGGGATCTTCAGCAAATGGGCAATCTCCCCGGAGGTCAACTGCTCATAATAGTGCAGGTACAGCACCACCCGGTATTCTGGCTTCAGTTTCCCCAGAGCCTGCACCGTCTCGTCCACCTGGGTTCCGGAGGAAAGCATCGTTTCATCCAGGGGCACCGTTTTCCGCCACCAGGCAGACCGAAGCAGGTTGCGGCATTCGTTTGCCGTCACCTGCATAAGCCAGGCCTTTTCCTTCCCCGGGGCCAGCGCCTGCTGCTCCAGCGCTTTCAGGAACACCGTCTGGCACACGTCCTCCGCCTCCTGGGGGTTGTGGGTATAGTTCACCGCCAATCGGTAGACATCGTCCCGGTAGCGGTGAAATAAGTACAGAACATCCATCGCCATGCCTCCTTCTGTATCTTCCTATCTATATAACGATTCAAAGGCCGCTTTTGTCTCACACTTCGCCAAAAATTTTTCTGGTAATTTCAGATAAATGATCGTTTATCGCACCAAAAACTTACCGCATGCAATGTTGTCAACAAAACGCTCCAGAGTCAACTCCTGCTGTCATTGCGAACCAGTCCGCAGACTGGTGTGGCAATCCGTCTCCCCTTTGCACAGGCTGATTCTACGGAAATGCTCAAAAAATTGCAGCCTTTGGAGAACGGATTGCCACACCAGCGTGCGCGCTGGTTCGCAATGACAGTGGTAGTCGGTACCCTGGCGGAACCATCGTAAATGCTGCGATAAACGATCATTTACCGCCTTGAAAATGTCAGAAAAAAGGAGATACAAGATGGTTCCCCTATCTTGTATCTCCTATCTTATCTCTCTTCCAGCAGGCATACCGCGTGGCAGGCCATGCCTTCACCTGTTCCGGTGAAGCCCAGCTTTTCCTCCGTGGTGGCCTTTACATTGACCCTGCCCGGATCAATTTCCAGAGCGGCGGCAATGTTGCGCTCCATCTGGGGGATGTGGTCTCTCAACTTGGGCCTCTGGGCGATCATGGTCACGTCGATGTTGCCCACCCGATAGCCTTCCGCCGCTATCTTCTGTCCGACAGCTTCCAGCAGCTTTAAGGAGTCCGCGCCCTTGTATTTGGGGTCTGTATCCGGGAAGTGGAGGCCGATGTCTCCCAGGCCCGCCGCCCCCAACAGGGCGTCGGACACCGCGTGAAGCAGTACATCCGCGTCGCTGTGGCCGTCCAGACCCTTTTCGAAGTCCAGCTTCACCCCGCCCAGGATCAGATCTCGACCCTCTACCATGCGGTGTACGTCATATCCGTGTCCGATTCTCATTGCGCTTCCTCCATCAGCAGCTCCGCGATTTTCAGATCCAGGGGGGTAGTGACCTTGAGGTTCCGCTCATCGCCCTCCACGATCTTCACCACCATGCCCATCCGCTCCACAGCGGAGCAGTCGTCAGTGATCTGGGCCCCGTCCTGCTCCGCTTTTGCCAGAGCGCCCCGGAGCAGGTCAAAGTCAAAAACCTGGGGGGTCTGGACCGCGAACAGGGTAGCCCGGTCCGGAGTCTCCTTCACTGCCCGGCCCTCCACCACCTTGATGGTGTCCTTGACGGGGATGGCCGGAGCCGCCGCGCCGTAGGTATTGGCGGCCCGGACCACCCGGTCGATGAGCTGCCAGGTAATCAACGGCCTGGCCCCGTCATGAATCGCAGCCAGCTGAACCTTCTCCGACAGGGCATTCAGCCCCAAATGGACGGACTCCTGACGGCTCTTGCCTCCGGCCACCACGGCGGTGACCTTGTTAAGGCCCTTGCACAGCCCGGTGATGGGCAGGATCAGGTCCCCCCGGGTGACGATGACGATCTCAGAAATGGCGTCGCAATTCTGGAAATTGCGGACAGTGTGCAGGATCATGGGCTCGCCCTTGAGCAGGGCCATGACCTTGTCGATGCCCCCCATCCGGGTGGCGCTGCCTGCCGCCACAATGACCGCGCCGCAGGGTTTCAATGGCAGCAGCTTCCGGGCGGGCCGTGTGAGCTTGGTGATATCCATGGCTTACAGCTCCTTTACCAGCTTTTTGTAGAAATCTCCCCGGACCATGAAGTTCTTGAACTGGTCGAAGGCCGCGCTGGCGGGACTCATGAGGACGATGTCCCCTTCCACCGCTGCCGCAGCGGCAGCCCGGACCGCAGGCTCGAAGCTGCCGCAGTCCACAATCTCCAGCGCCTTGGGATCATACTCCGGGCAGTTCTCCACGGCGGCCCGGATCTTGCCGCCGGTAGCGCCACCCAGGAACAACTTCTTCACATGGGCGCAGATCTCCGGTCCAAGGACATCATAAGGGATGTGCTTGTCGTAGCCGCCCGCGATCAGAATAACCTTCTGCCGGAAGCTCCGCAGACCGGCAATGGTACGGCTGGGGCTGGAGGCGATGGAATCGTTGTAGAACTTCACGCCGTCCTTCACCCGCACCAGCTCGATGCGGTGCTCCACGCCGCCGAAGGTCTTCGCCACCTGGCGGATGGTGTCGTCCCGCACCAGGCCCTCCACCATGGCGATGGCAGCCATGTAATTCTCCACATTATGGACGCCGGGAATGAGAATGTCGCTGACGCTCAGCACCTTCTCTCCATTCCGGCAGATGACGCCGTCCTCCAGGCACACATGGGCCTTCCCCTGCCGGGAGAAGAACCGGGTTTCGCCGTTGCCCCAGAAGGCGGCGGTGATGGCGTTGTCGGCGTTGAGGATCAAAAGGCCGCTCTCGTCCTGATAGCGGAAGATGTTCTTCTTGGCGTCCACATATTCTTCCATGTCCTTGTGGATGTCCAGGTGGTTGGGGGCCAGATTGGTGATTACCGCCCGGTTAGGACTGCGGGTCATGTCCATCAGCTGGAAGGAGCTGAGCTCCACCACGGCGTAATCCTCAGGCTTCATCTGCCGCACCAGGGGCAGCAGGGGCGTGCCGATGTTGCCCCCCAGCCACACCGTCTTCCCCTCCGCTTTCAGCATCTCAGAGATCAACGTGGTGGTGGTGGTCTTGCCGTCAGAACCCGTTACCGCCAGAATAGTACAGGGGCAGACCTCGAAGAAGACCTCCATCTCGGACGTCACCATGGCCCCACGGCTGCGAAGGGCCTCAATGGCGGGATTGGCCGGGTGCATACCGGGGGTCCGGAACACAATGTCCGCCTCCACCCCATCCAGGTATCCGTCCCCCACATGGAGCTTACAGCCTTGCTGCTCCAATTCCAGCACCTCGGCATCCAGCTTCTCCCGGGGGGTCCGGTCACAGCCTGTCACGTCACAGCCAAATTCCAGCAGCAGCCGCACCAGGGGCCGGTTACTGACCCCAAGGCCCAGTACCGCAATCTTTTTGTCTTTCAGCGATGTAAAGAAAAGTTCAAACGCAGAGTTCATAATCCTACCTCATTTCCTGGGATGTTCCAATAAATGATCGTTTAGCGCAGAGCGAATGCAAAATGCAAAATGCTGAATGCTAAA
>CAMGIN010000019.1 GCA_946056135.1 uncultured bacterium
CCCTACGTTCTGTAAACGCTCATTTTTGCAAGGAATTTCATACAGTTGAATCCTTTCTTCAGAAAGGCCATTGACAATCTGATATCTTTTTGATATCATATTAATACATCCAAGAAATCCCAAAGGAGGAATTCTCTATGACAGAAAAGGTACTGAGTCAAAACAAAAACGGCATGCCCATGCTGCTGATCCTGCTGGCCGCTGCGGTGGCGGGAATGGTGGTCTTCTTCTGGACCATCAGCGCAGACAACGGCAGCGTTGTGGTCGGGATCCTCTGCCTCTTCGTTGCGCTGATCGCCCTGTTCCTGATGGCGGGCCTGAAGGTGCTGAAGCCCCAGGAGGCCCTGGTGCTGACACTCTTCGGCAAGTATGTAGGCACCCTGAAGGGCGAGGGCTTCTACTGGGTCAACCCCTTCTGCTCCGCCGTGAACCCCGCCGCCGGGACCCAGCTGAACCAGAGCGGCGACGTGAAATCCAGCCGCAACGCGGAGCCCAGCGGCATGAAGATGTCCCTGAAGATCATGACCCTGAGCAACAACAAGCAGAAGATCAACGACTGCCTGGGCAATCCCGTGGAGATCGGCATCGCCGTCATGTGGCGGGTGGTGGACACCGCGAAAGCCGCCTTCAATGTGGACAACTACAAGGCTTTTCTGTCACTGCAATGTGACAGCGCCCTGCGGAACATCGTCCGGCTGTACCCCTATGACACCGCCCCCAACGTGGACACCACCGGCGACGGCGTGGCGGACGACGGCAGCCTGCGGGGCTCCAGTGAGGTGGTAGCGGAGCGGATCAAGGCAGAGATTCAGGCCCGGGTGGAGGAAGCCGGTCTGGAGATTGTGGACGCCCGGATCACCTATCTGGCCTACGCCCCCGAGATTGCGGCAGTCATGCTCCAGCGGCAGCAGGCCAGCGCCATTGTGGATGCCAGAAAGCTCATCGTGGACGGCGCTGTGGGTATGGTGGAGATGGCTCTGGAGCGGCTGAACGAGAACAACGTGGTGGAGCTGGACGAGGAGCGGAAGGCCGCCATGGTCTCCAACCTCCTGGTAGTCCTCTGCGGCAATAAGGACGCCCAGCCCATCGTCAACTCCGGCTCTCTGTACTGATATGGCGGCCCAGCAGAAGAAGGAAGGCCCCCTGCGCCTTGCCCCGGACAATCAGAAAAAGCAAGTGCCCCTGCGGCTGTCCCCCAAGCTGTACAACGCCATCGCTGCCTGGGCAGAGGACGACTTCCGCAGCGTCAACGGGCAGATCGAGTACCTGCTGACGGAATGCGTCAAGCAGCGAAAGAAAAACGGCGGCTATGTCCCCTCGGAACTGGACCCGCCCCTGGAGCTGGAATTTTTGAAGGATGAATAAGGAGGTTATCGTATGAAAAAGCCCATGATTCCCGTATTGACCGCGCTTATGCTGATTTCCCTGACGCTGGCTTCCTGCGGAAAAAAGGAAGTACCCAAATTCTATCTGGCCGAAACCGTCACCACCATCCACGCTGCCGGACAGGTCAATCGCACCGTCAACGAATTTGACGAAGACTGGAACGTGATCGCAGCCGTCAACTACACAAACGGCCAGGAGACCTCCCGGACCCTCTATGAGATCACAGAGGAAGTCACACGCATCACCATGGTTCAAAACGGGGTGTCGGAGCTGCAGGGGGTGACCGTCACGGACAAATCTGGCCACACCACCCATTCGGAGGTGTATCTGAGCGGAGAAGTCAGCAACACCGTGGACAACACCTACGACGCCGACGGCCATCTGCTTACATCGGAGCGCTGGATCGCCGACCAGAACCTGACTTCCCGCTCCGAATACACCAACAATGAAGCAGGCAAGAAGGTACGGGAGGACGTCTACAGCGGCGGCGGGCTGGATCACTATACCGTCTATACATACGATGAAGCAGGCCGTGTTCTCACCGACACCACCTGTCAAAGCGACGGCACCGAAACCAGTTGGCAAAAATACACCTATGAAGAAGCCGTAGACGGAACCCTGATCCAGAAGGCATACCAATGCGATGCCAGCGGCACGCAGCAGTCCCTCCGGGCGGTGTGTGTCTATGACAAATACGAAAATCTTCTTTCCCAGGAGATCTATATGGGCGGGGACACCCCGTTTATGACCCTGGCCATGCGCTATGTCACCGGCGACGGCACCGTCTCCAGCGGGATCACGGAAGAATGAGACAAAAGACAAACTGCCTCCCATTCCGGTGAGGCAGTCTGTTTTTTTAATGCATAACGCATATTGAAAAACGCCAATAGCCGCGAAATGATCGTTTATCCCAGTATTTTCGATAGAAGAAGAACCGCAAAAAGATTTGCGTAGCAAGCGTAGGGGGCGGCATCCTTGACACCCCTTTTGCATGCAGTACCGTCACAAGGGGCGTCAAGGATGCCGCCCCCTACGAACTGTAAACGATTGTTTCAATTACCGAGCGCTATCGGAACAGATTTCCGACCAACACAAACCGCCCCCCACCGGAGCATTCCGGTGGGGGTGTTGGTTATCCGCGCATAGCGCGTTTTCTGGCGATATTGATAGGCCCTTCCTGCATGTTGTTGATCCAGGCCAGGCTCTTGCCTGCCCCGTAGGCGGTGCAGGAGTCCGGGTCATCCGCCAGGATGCAGGCGATGCCGGTGCGCTCCATCAGCAGCAGGTCCATGCCCCAGATCTGGGCGCAGCCGCCGGTCAGGGTGATGCCATTCTCGGACACATCGGACACCAGCTCCGGGCTGGCCTGCTCCATCACCGCCAGCACCTCGTCGGCGATCTGCCGGGCGGGACGGCGGAGAACCTCGTAAACTTCTGTGGAGGTCAGAGTCACCAGCTTGGGCATACCGGTTTTGACGTCCCGGCCCTTGATGTTCATGCTGCGCTCCTCGTCCCGGGGGTAGACCTGTCCGATCTGGATCTTGACATTCTCCGCCGTAACCTCGCCGATGACCACGCCGTGCTGGCGGCGGACATACCGGGCGATCATCTCGTCAAAATAGTTGCCCGCGATCTTCAATGAGGAGGACACCGCCACGCCGTTCATGCTCAGGATGGCGATATCCGTGGTGCCGCCGCCGATATCCACCACCAAGTGGCCGCTGGCGCCCCGGATATCCAGCCCAGCGCCTAATCCCGCTGCCAGAGGCTCCTCGATCAGGAACACACGGCGGGCACCTGCCTCGATGGCGGCGTTGATGACGGAGCGCTCCTCCACCTCGGACACGCCGGAGGGAACAGAGATAACCACACGGGGTTTCGGGGTAAAGATGGAGGCCTTGGTGGCGGTTTTGAACATCTCCTGGAGCATGCGCACCGTCATTTCATGGTCGGAGACGATGCCGTCCTTTAATGGGTGCATGGCCACCACGTTGCCGGGGGTACGGCCCAGCATGTTCCGGGCGGCAGCACCCACCTGCAGAATCTTACCGGTATTCTTGTCCACCGCCACAACAGAGGGCTCCCGGACCACCAGGCCCTTGCCGTCGGCGTAGATCAGAACATTGGAAGTACCCAGGTCAACCCCCAGGTCATTGGAAAATAAAAACATAGTTAGACACCTACTTTACTTTTGTGCCGCCGCCATTGCGGCGCAGTGGACTTCCTTCGCCCCGGCGGTCAGCAGCGTTCTGGCAGCCTCCCCGGCAGTGGCGCCGGTGGTCAGGATGTCGTCCAGCAGCAGAATCCGCTTTCCGGACACCCGATCCCGGTCTGTCACCCGGTAGGCGCCCAGCACGTTGGCTCTGCGCTCCGCAACGCCACGAATGCCGGACTGGGGACGGTTGTGACGAACCTTCCGAAGCAGGGGCACCGGCGTCATGCCAAGCTCCCTGCCCACCGCCTTTGCCAGCAGCTCCACCTGGTCATAGCCCCGGCGCAGCTTGCGCAGGGGGCTGACGGGCACCCAGGTCAGGACATCAAAGCCATCCGGGTATTCCTCCAGGAGAACCATGGCAAGAAGCCTGCCGTAGGAACCGGCGTAGCTTCTGGCGTGATAAAACTTATAACGCAAGAGACTGCTTCTTACGTTCCCTTCATAGTACCAGACAGCGGCGAAACTGTCAAGAAATTGTAGCTTTCTTTTCCTTCCCGGGTACTGAGGCGTCTCCACCCGGCACCGCCGGCACAGATCCGTTTCGTCCCGGTCCAGGAGGCCGCCGCACAGAATACACTTGGGCGGAAAAAGAATGCTGACCAGCCAATAATACAGCCGCATGATACTCCCCCTATCCGTCAATCTCTTATCGTCTGGCTCCGTTAAAAGAACTATGAATGACCGGTTTCGTCTGCACCCACTGTAGGGGAGGGTCACTGACCCTCCCGCTGCTTTACGAGACAGAGCGTAAAAATGGATGCTCCCAGTCTTTGTTTTCACAAACTGCGACAGATCCGACTGCGCAAAAAACAGAAACCTTGCGGGAGGGTCACTGACCCTCCCCTACAGTGGGCGTAACTGTAAACGTATTTCACGATCCAGTACAAAAGTTCATTCCCCAGGCTGGTTTTTTTCCTGTAACCGCAGCTTGAGCCCGGTGTACCGGCGGTTTTTCTTGGCGTTTTGCGTCATCACCGCCACGGTCTCCTCCCGGCCCACGATAATCAGCAGCTCTCTGGCCCGGGTGATGGCGGTGTACAGGATGCTGCGGCTGAGCAGATACGGCGAGCCGTTCCAGGCCGCCAGGATCACCGCCCGGTACTCGCTGCCCTGGCTCTTGTGGACCGTCATGGCATAGGCAGGCTCCAGCTCGTTTAATTGGGTGAAGTCGTAGTCCGCCTCCCGGTCGTCAAAGACGATGGTCATGGTCTCCGCGCCAGGATCGATCTGTCTGATAATCCCCACGTCGCCGTTGAAGATTCCGGTGCCTGCCGCGCTGCCGTCGCACTTTTTCCACATAATATCGTAGTTGTTGCGGATCTGCATCACCCGGTCCCCTTCCCGGAACAGGAAGTCCCCGAAAGACCGCTCCTTTTTCTCCGGTGACGGGGGATTCAGGGCCGCCTGGAGCATTTTGTTCAGGCTGACAGTGCCCACGCCGCCCTTCCGGGTGGGGGACAGCACCTGGATCTGCTCCGGGGGAATGCCCTTGTTTTTGGGCAGCCGGGTGGTGCACAGGTCCCGGATCAGCTGGCATACCGTCTCCTCGCTCTGGCGGCGCATGAAGAAGAAGTCGCTGGTGACGCTGCGCAGCTCCGGCATTTCGCCCCGGTTGACCCGGTGGGCGTTCATGACAATCAGGCTCTTCTGGGCCTGCCGGAAAATCTCCGTCAGCCGCACCGTGGGCAGCATTTCGCTGCGCAGCATGTCGCTGAAGGGGAAGCCCGGCCCCACCGGCGGCAGCTGATCCGGATCGCCCACCAGGATCAGCCGCTTTCCCTTGGGGATGGCCCGCAGGAGGACATGCAGCAGCTCCACGTCCACCATGGACATTTCGTCCACGATCACCGCGTCGGCTTTCAGGGGGTTGTCCTCATCCCGGACGAAGAACATTTTTCCGGTGTTCTGGTCAATGGAGGCCTCCAGAAGTCGGTGGATGGTGGAGGCGTCCTCCCCCGTCACCTCCGTCAGCCGCTTCGCCGCCCGGCCGGTAGGGGCCGCCAGCAGGCAGCGCAGCTGCATCTGGCCCAGCAGAGAGAGAATGCCGTTTAAAATCGTGGTTTTGCCGGTGCCGGGGCCGCCGGTAATCAGCAGCAGTCCGGAGGTCGCCGCCTCCCGGATGGCCTGCTCCTGCTCCGCGGAGTAGTCGATGCCGCTTTCCTTTGCCACCTGGCGAATCAGCTTGTCCAGCCCCTTTGGCTCCGGGAAGGTGTGCCCCGCGAAGTCCAGAAGACTCCGGGTGCAGTAGGTTTCCGCTTCGTGGAGCCTGGGCAGGTAGATCACCCGGATGCCCGCCAGCTGCTCCCGCACAAGCCGGTCCGCCTCCAGCAGCCGCCCGATGGCAGACTGAACCCCC
Source organism: uncultured bacterium (assembly GCA_946056135.1). GTDB lineage: Bacteria > Bacillota > Clostridia > Oscillospirales > Oscillospiraceae > Faecousia. Next base: position 5,958 of record CAMGIN010000019.1, read on the forward strand.
TGCGTTTCCACCGTCAGCAGCTGGGCCGTGGCGGCAATCAGCTTGTCCTCCGGCAGGAAGCTGTGTCCCGCCGTCAAGTTGTAGTTCAGCTCAAACAGGACGCCCGCTTCCACCCGCCGGGGATCATCTCCCGCCACCCCAAGCTCGATGGCAAACCGGTCCACCGCACCGAAGGGGGCCTCCAGGCCCTCTTCCATCAGCAGGTACGGATCGTCGTACAGCAGCTCCATGGCGCTGTCTCCGTATAATTTATAAGTACGCACCGCCAGCTCCGCAGGCAGGTGGTGCATGGCAAAAAACTCCATCAGCTGCCGCATACCCACCTGCAGGCGGAACTCCTCCCCAATGGCTTTGGCCTTTTCCCGGGAAATCCCGGGGACCTCCGCCAGCCGCAGCGGCTCCCGCTCCATAACCTGCAAGGTCTCGTCGCCGAAGCGCTCCACGATCCGGGTGGCCAGCTTGGGGCCGATGCCCTTGACCACCCGGCTGGATAGATAACTCAGGATCTCCATGCTGCTCTGGGGCAGAAGCCGCTCCAGGAACTCCGCCTCGAACTGGCGGCCATAGCTGGAGTGGTTGCTCCACCGGCCCGTGACCATGAGCTGCTCTCCCACGGCAGGCAGCGGGATGGTGCCCACCACGGTAACGGTCTGACCGTCCTGGGCCTTCAGCCGCAGCACCGCGTAGCCGTTTTCATAATTCTGATACACCACAGCGCTGATAGCGCCCTGGAGGATTTCCAATTCTTCCGTCAAGTCGTTTCCGCTCCAATTCCAAGCCTTTCGGACAGCTCCGCAAGGCTGCATATTTCGATTCCCTTTTCCGTTAGACGAATGCGTTCTTCTTTGCTCAGCCCCAGATCCGCCAGGATCAGGGGACATTTCACGATGCCCATGCTCCGCAGCCAGAGGTACACATATACCATTGACAGCTCCCCCGGCTTTCCGGGGCACAGGATCCACCCTTCCCGGCACACCGGCAGCAGCCAGCCAAACATTGCCCACAGCAAGCTCAGAACACCGAAGGCTGCCAGTACGGCAAGCACCAAATACCCCGCCATGGAAAACCACCTCAGGATAATGTATGCCGGAGCCGGGAATTTGGTTCCAATCAGGTTTATTTTACAACATCCCGTCCAAAATGAAAAGCCCTTTTCTTGGAAGATTTTCAAATCCCCTTTTCTTCCCAACTTCTTCCGTAACCTTGAGAAAAACGCGGCAAAAGGATTTCCGGAATCTGGATACGCTTCCAGTTCTTTATGGCATCTTTACGTCAAAAGGAAAAAAGTAATGTACATTTTCTAAACAATTCACAAATTTGCCTTGAATCTCGGCGGAATATCGGGTATAATGAATTGTAATTGCCGGGGCTGACGGATTCTGTCCCGGCGGGAGGAAGTATGAAACTGCTGAATCTTCTGCTGTGGGTGGTCCAGTTTGGATTTTCCTGCATCTTTCCCACCCTGTTTTTCCTGTGTCTCGCTGTTTGGCTGCAGAACAAGTTCGGTTTGGGCCTGTGGATCGTGATTGTTCTGGGGATTCTGGGGGTCCTGACCAGCATCAGCACCACCCGCTCCTGCCTGCGCTCCCTGCGCAAAGCCGCCGGGGAGGTCAGCGGGGATAAGGAACCGCCCGTGGCCTTCAACGACCACAAATAATTTCCTGACGAAGGTGAGTTCTCCAAACATGAAATTACAGTCCGCATCCCGTAAAGAAATTTTCCGCATTGCCCTGGGCGTCCTCGTCTGCGATGGGATTCTGGTCGCAGCCCTGTTTGTGCTGAGCCAGTTCGGCATCGGGACCTTTTCCCTGGGCAGGATTCTGCTGGGCGCCCTGTGCGGCTCCGTTGTGGCGATTCTGAATTTTGCAATTCTTTGCCTGACGGTCCAGAGCGCCGTGGAAATCGAGAACAAGCGCAAGCAAAAGCAGCGCTTCCAGATGAGCTACAACCTCCGCCTGCTCCTTCAAGCTGTGTGGGTGGTAGTTTGCTTCCTGATTCCCCAGATTCACTTTGTGGCCGGGGCCGCTCCCATTCTGTTCCCCAATGTGGTGATCCTGTTCCTACAGACCCGGGGCAAGCTGGTAGCGCCCAGCGAAAAGCCTGCCGCCCCCGCCGCCCCTGCGGAAGGGGAGGATGAGGAACCGGAAGACCGTCTGGAAAGCTTCGAAGTCTAATGATTATGAGGTGATGCAACATGGAAGTATCAATTAACGGCGCGAGAATTCTCGCCACTTTCGAAAACGTCCCCATTTTCGGGACCGTTCAGATCACGCAGACCCTGGTGGTCAGCTGGCTGGTCCTGGCCATTATCTCCGCCCTGTGCATCTGGCTGGGCCACGGGCTGAAGGTCACCGGCATCTCCCGGAAGCAGGCCGTGGCGGAAATGATCTACACCTCCCTGGTGAACTTCGTCCGGGGCAATATGGGGCCGGAATTTGACCGCTACATTCCGCTGGTGGGCACCATCTTCGTCACCAGCATCGTCTCCAACCTGATCAGCCTGCTGGGTATCTGGAGTCCCACGGCGGACCTGATGACAGAGCTGGCCTGGGCGCTGGTGGTCTTCGTGCTGATTACGTACCACAAGATCAAGGCCTCCGGCATCGGCGGCTACCTGAAGGGCTTCCTGGACCCCATCTTCGTCCTGGCCCCCATCAATATCATGAGCGAGCTGTTCACCCCCATCTCTATGGCCTGCCGTCACTTCGGCAACATTCTCTCCGGCACGGTCATCGGCACGCTGATTTACGCCGCTCTGACCACCGCCAGCTATGCTCTGTTCCACAAGCTGGGCTCCAGCCTGATTGCGGCTGTCATCCTGGCGGTAATCGGCGGGGCAGTGCTGCTGTACGGCAAAAAGGCAAAGAAAAAACTGTTCTTCATCCTGGGCATTGTCGCCGCGGTGCTGGGCGTTCTGGCCGTGATTACCAATCTTGGTGTGGACTATCCCTGGCTGACCGTGGGCATTCCCGCCATCCCCAGCCTGTACTTCGACTGGTTCGGCGGCTGTATCCAGGCCTTCATCTTCTGCACTCTCACCACTCTCTTCATCAAACAGGCTGCGGGCGATTAAATCACCCCTTGGCTATTTGAATAAACCTTTGTAATCAATTATAGGAGGAAATTTTTATGGACTATCAGATTTTGGCAAAAGGCATCGCCCTGGCTGGCTGCGCCATCGGCGCGGGTCTGGCTCTGATCGCAGGTATCGGCCCTGGTATCGGTGAAGGCAACTGCGCCGCCCGTGCCTGTGAAGTCATCGGCCGCAACCCCGAGTGCAAGGGTGACGTCACCAGCAGCATGATCCTGGGCATCGCCCTGTCCGAGACCACTGGTATCTACGGCTTCGTCACCGGCCTGCTGCTGATCTTTGTGGCTCCCGGCATGTTCATGAACTACCTGGGCTGAGTTCCGGCAAATAACCGAATTTATTACGCCGGAAGGAGGCAACGCAATGGATACCATTTACCAGTCCTTAGTGACGGTAAACCCCGTAACCCTGATTGCTCAGATTTGCAACCTGTTTATCCAGCTGCTTATCGTCAAGATCTTCTTCCTGGATAAAATCAAGGCCATCCTTGACCAGCGCCGGGAGGCCGCTGACAAGCAGATCGCCGACGCGGAGGCCGCGAAATCCGAGGCCAACGCCATCAAAGAAACCTATGAGCAGAACATGCGCGTGGCCAAGGCCAAGGCGGATGATCTGCTGCTCACCGCCCAGAAGACTGCCACGGCCCGCAGCGAGGAGATCATCAGCCAGGCCCAGGCCGCTGCCGCTCAGATCAAGAGCAAGGCCTCCGCAGACATCGAGATGGAGAAGAAAAAGGCCATCAACGATGCCAAGGATGAGATCTCCGGTCTTGCCATGGCCATTGCCGGCAAGGTGGTGGAGCGGGAGCTGACGGTCGCCGATCAGGAACAGCTGATCGACCGCTTCCTGGACGAATTGGGTGATAACGTATGACCGAAGTCGGAAATGTTTACAGCGAATCGCTGTATGAGCTGGCTAAGGACGAAGCCCTGGACCAGCGCATTGGGCAGGAACTGGAGGCTCTGCGCAGTTGCTTCCGGCAGGAGCCGGATTACATCCGCCTTCTCTCCTCCCCCACCCTGACTAAGGCGGAACGCTGCCAGATTCTGGATGACGGCTTCCGGGACCGCGTTCACCCCTATGTTCTGAATTTTATGAAGATCCTGACGGAAAAGGGCTATATGCGCTATTTTTCCGACTGCTGTGACGCCTATGCCGCGCACTACAATGAGGATCACGGCATTCTGAGCGTGACCGCCGTAACCGCCGTGGCTCTGACCCCGGCCCAGACGGAGAAGCTGACGCGCAAGCTCAATCAGATTACCGGCAAGCAGATCAAGCTGCACAGCCGGATTGACCCGGCGGTCCTGGGCGGCGTACGCCTGGACTATGACGGTCAGCGCCTGGACGACACCGTGTCCCACCGTTTGGATGCCGTCCGGGATCTGCTGAACAAAACCGTACTCTGACGAGAAAGCAGGGACTGTATGGAACTGAGACCCGAAGAAATCACGAAAATCATTCGTAGTCAGATCAAGAACTACGAAAACAAACTGGAAGTAAGCCAGACCGGCGTCGTCATCCTGGTGGGCGACGGCATTGCCAAGGCCTCCGGCCTGGACAAGTGCATGGTCAATGAGCTTGTGGAATTCCCCGACGGCTCCTTCGGCATGGCACAAAACCTGGAGGAGGACACCGTCTCCATCGTCATCCTTGGCAGCGACCAGGGCATCAAGGAAGGCGATACCGTCAAGCGCACCGGACGCGTGGTGTCCGTCCCCGTTGGCAAGGGCCTGATTGGCCGCGTTGTCAACGCCCTGGGCGAGCCCATTGACGGCAAGGGTGCCATTGAAGCGGAGGCCTACCGCCCCATCGAGAGTCCGGCCCCCGGCATCATCGAGCGCCAGCACGTCAGCCGTCCTCTGCAGACCGGCATCAAGGCCATCGACTCCATGATCCCCATCGGCCGGGGCCAGCGTGAGTTGATTATCGGCGACCGGCAGACCGGCAAGACCACCATCGCCACCGACACCATCCTGAACCAGAAGGGCAAGGACGTCATCTGTATCTATGTGGCCATTGGTCAGAAGCGTTCCACTGTCGCCCAGGTTGTGGACAACCTGACCGCAGGCGGGGCCATGGACTATACCATCGTGGTCTCCGCCACCGCCTCCGAGCTGGCTCCCATGCAGTATATCGCCCCCTACTCCGGCTGTACCATGGGCGAATACTTCATGCACCAGGGAAAGGACGTGCTGGTCATTTACGATGACCTGAGTAAGCACGCCGTGGCCTATCGTGCCATTTCCCTGCTGATCCGCCGTCCCCCCGGACGGGAAGCTTACCCCGGCGACGTCTTCTACCTCCACTCCCGTCTGCTGGAGCGGGCGGCACAGCTGTCCCCCGAACTGGGCGGCGGCACCCTGACCGCGCTGCCCATCATCGAGACCCAGGCCGGTGACGTTTCCGCCTACATTCCCACCAACGTCATCTCCATCACCGACGGCCAGATCTTCCTGGAGACCGAGCTGTTCAACTCCGGCGTTATGCCCGCCGTGAACCCCGGTATCTCCGTGTCCCGTGTGGGCGGCGACGCCCAGATCAAGGCCATGAAGAAGGTGGCAGGCTCCCTGAAGCTGCTGTACTCCCAGTACCGGGAGCTGCAGAGCTTCGCCCAGTTCGGCTCCGACCTGGACGCGGACACCAAGGCCCGCCTGGCTCTGGGCGAACGGATCGTGGCGGTGCTGAAGCAGAAGAACAACGCCCCCAAGGAAGTGGCCCAGCAGGTGTGCATCATCTACGCCGTCACCCATGGGTATCTGGCATGCATCGCTGTGGACGCCATCCCCGAGTTTGAGAAGCGGCTTGAGGAGCACATGGACAACTACCATGCCGATATCCTGGAGGCCATCCGCGCCACCGGCAAGCTGGAAACCGACACCGAAAACGCCCTGAAGGCCGCCCTGGATGAGCTTGTGGCCCAGTTCACAGCGTAAGGAGGGATTTGCCCATGGCTGGCGTTTCCACCAAGGAGATCAAAACCCGCATCCGAAGCATGGAGTCCACCAAGCAGATCACCAAGGCCATGGAAATGGTGGCTGCCTCCAAGCTTCGCCGCGCCCAGGCGCAGGTTGCGAACTCCCGCCCCTATTTTGAAATTCTCTATACCACCATCCGGGACATCACCCGGTCCAACCGGGACTTCTCCTCCCCTTACCTGAAGGAGCGGCCCGTGAAAAAGGTGATGTACCTGGTCATTGCCGGTGACAGAGGCCTCGCCGGCGGCTACAACAGCAACATTCTCAAGCTGGTTATGTCCCAGATCCAGGACAAGGACGCGGTGGTCCTGCCCATCGGCAAGAAGGCCGTGGACTTTTTCAAGTCCAAGAACGTCCCCATCCTGACGGAGAACTATGCCGAGGCCGCTTCCGTGGGAATCGGCGACTGCTTCTCCATCTCCAAGCAGTTGAGTAAGGCTTTCCTGGAGGGGGAATTTGACGAAGTGTATGTGGCCTACACCAGCTTCGTCTCCATGCTGTCCCAGCAGCCCGCCACCATGCAGCTGCTGCCGCTGAAAAAGCCCGAGGCCAGAGAAGAACCGGCTGCTCCCCGCCGCTGCGACACCATTTACGAGGGCGACAGCGAGGAAGTCTTCGCCGCTATCGTTCCCGAATACCTGGGCGGCATTCTCTACGGCGCCCTGTGCGAGAGCCGTGCCTCCGAGCAGGCAGCTCGCCGGTCCGCCATGGACTCCGCCACCCAAAACGCCGACGAAATGATCGCCGACCTGAGCCTGAAGTTCAACCGGGCCCGCCAGGCCGCCATCACCCAGGAGATCACGGAAATCGTCGCCGGCTCTTGATCCCCGCTGTTTTTTCGTAGGGGACGATGCCCACATCGTCCCTTCTGTGTGAAAGTTTCGAATTCGCCGAGCGTAATGATGGTCGTGCCCCTGACTGCGGGCCGATGTGGGCATCGGCCCCTACGTTAAGTTCTGCGATTATTTCAGCAAAAGGAGTTGAAATTCCAATGGCCAACAACAAAGGAACTGTGGTCCAGGTCATGGGTCCAGTTCTTGACATCCGGTTCGCGGATGACCAGCTGCCCCAGCTGCTCAACGCGATCACGGTTCAAAACGGCGAAAACACCATCGTCGCTGAGGTTGCCCAGCACATCGGCGACAATGTGGTTCGCTGCATCGCCATGTCCTCCACCGACGGCCTGCAAAGAGGCATCGAAGCTGTGGACACCGGCGCGCCCATTTCCGTCCCCGTAGGCGACGAGTGCCTGGGCCGCGTGTTCAACCTGCTGGGCCAGCCCATCGACAACAAGGAAGCCGTAAAGGGCGCGGAAACCTGGCCCATCCACCGCCCCGCTCCCTCCTACGAGGAGCAGCAGCCCGCCACCGAGATTCTGGAAACCGGCATCAAGGTCATCGACCTGATCTGCCCCTACGCCAAGGGCGGCAAGATCGGCCTGTTCGGCGGTGCCGGCGTGGGCAAGACGGTTCTGATCCAGGAGCTGATCTACAACATCGCCACCGCCCACAACGGCTACTCCGTCTTCACCGGCGTGGGCGAGCGTACCCGTGAGGGCAACGACCTGTACAACGAAATGACCGAGTCCGGCGTTATCGCCAAGACCGCCATGGTCTTCGGTCAGATGAACGAGCCCCCCGGAGCCCGTATGCGGGTTGGCCTGTCCGGCCTGACCATGGCGGAGTACTTCCGGGATGTGAAGCACCAGGACGTGCTGCTGTTCATCGACAACATCTTCCGTTTCACTCAGGCCGGTTCCGAGGTCTCCGCCCTGCTGGGCCGTATGCCCTCCGCCGTGGGCTACCAGCCCACGCTGGCCACCGAAATGGGCGCTCTCCAGGAGCGCATTACCTCCACCAAAAACGGCTCCATCACCTCCGTCCAGGCGGTTTATGTGCCTGCTGACGACCTGACGGACCCCGCTCCCGCCACCACCTTCGCCCACCTGGACGCTACCACGGTTCTGGACCGCGGCATCGCCTCCCTGGGCATCTATCCCGCTGTGGACCCCCTGGACTCCACCTCCCGGATTCTGTCCCCGGAGATCCTGGGCCAGGAGCATTACGAGACCGCCCGTGCCGTCCAGAGCATCCTCCAGCGCTACAAGGAGCTGCAGGACATCATCGCCATCATGGGCATGGACGAGCTGTCCGAGGAAGACAAGCTCACCGTCAACCGGGCCAGAAAGGTCCAGCGGTTCCTGAGCCAGCCCTTCCACGTGGCAGAGCAGTTCACCGGCTATCAGGGCAAGTACGTTCCCCTGAAGGAGACCATCCGCAGCTTCAAGGAGATCATCGAGGGCAAGCACGACGAGATCCCTGAGTCCTACTTCCTGTTCGCCGGCTCCATCGACGAGGTGGTGGCCAAGTACCGGGGCGGTGAGAAGGCATGACACCCTTCCATCTGAAGATCGTCACCCCCGACGGCCTGATCTTTGACGGACAGGCGGAGGAGTTGATCGTCCGCACCACCGGCGGCGACGTGGCTATCCTGGCGCGGCACATCGACTATGTGGCTGCCCTGGGCATGGGCCGGGCCGTGGTGGTGAGCAACGGTCAGCGCCGCACAGCAGCCTGCATCGGCGGCATGCTCAGCGTCTCCGGTGGTGAGGTCACCCTGGTTCCCACGACCTTTGAGTGGGCGGACAAGATCGACGTAGACCGGGCCGAAGCCTCCCTCCAGCGGGCCGACAAGGTGCTTCATGACGAAAGCGCCTCCAGCACGGACATCCAGCTGGCAGAAGCCCGCCTCCACCGGGCCCTGGTCCGCAAGAGCGTAGCCTCCTACAAATAACCCTTTCCCCCTTTATCCGATCCGGATAAAGGGGGGTGCCTTATATTTGCGGATGGAACGGAAAACGATGGATTCTGCGCTAAACGATCATTTACTTTATAGTCTCCGCCGCTGCTGCGGGGCCAAACGCAGCCAGTAAAAAAGGCCCGCTCCCAAAGGCAGTTGTCCGTAAGACAGCTAACAGCCACCGCAGAGCAAACTACGGTGGCTGTTCTCGTTTTTCTACTTTCAATATGGGATCAAGCATTCCTACAAACTGGAATGGTCAGTTTTCCTTCACTCAACCATTAACAGGTAATCTTTGGACTCAAATCTTCTTTCTTGATTCCAGCTATAGTATACACTATCGTTCTGATATTGGAAGCCAACCTTAGTCATGACTTTTCCAGAGGCAGGATTATCTTTAGCGTGGCAGCAGAAAAACCTATTCTGCCTCAGTGTTTCTTTCCCAAAATCGATGATTCTTTGGGACGCCTCCGTGGCAAGACCTTTGTTCCAGTATTTTCTCATAATATTGTAGCCCAGCTCATACATCTGCCTTTCTTTTTGGAAAACCAATCCTCCGGAACCAATCAGTTCACCTGTACTTTTCAAGACAAATCCCCAGTTATAAATGTTATCACTTTCGATGTGTGCTTCTTCGGACAAAAGCCATTCTCGTGTTTCTGAAAGATTCTTATGGCGTTCCCATCGCATAAACTTGGCAACATCGGGGTCATTTGTCCAGTTTGCAAATACACTTTCGGCATCATCGACTGTCAATGGTCTGAGGAGTAACCGTTCTGTTTCCAATACTGGTGTCTTCACGTTTGTTTCTCCCTTCGTTTATTCCAGCAAATCCCAATTTATCGAACGATCACCAAGGGAACACTTCTATACAGGGGGCATTCATAGAATTTTTCCGGTCAGAGCGCCGCTGTCTGCGTCACTGCGTTCCAACCAAGGGGGGTCCCCTGGCACTGCTCTGCTTCTATCTCAGATCAATCTAGGTTTTTTTGGTAGTCGTCCAACCTCAGTTCCCGTTTCAACTCTTCTTCCGTAGGAAGGTAGGTAAAATACTTGGAAGCAAAAATCTGGTTGTTGTTTTCCGGTAAAGAGTATTTCACGACAGCATCGTTTTTCTCCGCACACAGCAGAATACCAATCGGGGGATTATCCCCTTCGTTCATCAGTTCTCTGGTATAGTAATTCACATACATCTGCATCTGTCCCAAATCCTGATGGGTGAGCATATCCATTTTGAGATCAATCAGGACAAAGCATTTCAGAATATAGTTGTAGAATACCAAGTCAATATAGAAATTCTGACCATCCAATGTAAACCGTTTTTGCCGGGATACGAAAGAAAAACCTCTGCCCAATTCCAAAAGGAACTGCTGCAGATGATCAATCAACGCCTGCTCTAAATTACTTTCAAACACATGGGTATCCGGCTGAATTTGCAGAAACTCCATGACATAGGGGTCTTTGACGATTTTCTCATATTCCGGCTTGGGTTCCAGTTTCTGGATTTCGCCCGCAACGGCGTCTTTGTCCCGGCTGGCCAGAATCCGCTGATAATACATGGTGTTGATTTGACGCTCCAGCTGTCGGACACTCCATGCCGATTTGACACATTCTACCAAATAGAAAGCACGAATTACCTCGTCAGAAATCCGCATCAACACCCGGTAATGTGACCAGCTCAATTCAGGACACAGTGTGTCTCGATTTGGAAAACAACAGTAAAACTGGCGCATTTTGCGCAGGTTTGATTCATCAAAGCCCTTTCCGAACTCACCAGTCAAACGATCAGACAGATAGTGCAATAGCTTTCTTCCATATTCTGCCCGGTCATTTTCACCGCAGGCTTTATAGATTTCTCTTCCGACTTCCCAGTAGGCGATTACCATTGCAGAATTGACTGCACTTGTCAATTTCTGCTGGGCCTGCACCAGAGATGTCCGAATCACATGGTAGGTATTTTCAGGCATTTGCGAAAGCAGCTCAGATGTATCCATTTCAAATATCCTTCCCCTCCTTATTTTACCACAAATATACCATATGCGTTATTTGAAATGCAATAAAAAAAACAGAAAAGGGCACCGCCTTGCGGACAAAAGCGGAGCCCTTTTTCATATGGAAACCGACTTACGAACAGCGCCCGAATGAGCAGTACTTCTTACTATTCTTCCTCTTCCTGGTTTTCGTCCCAATAATAGTCCGTTTCCAGGATCAGGTTGTTGATTCTGACAAACTCCTGCACCTTTTGGGCCATCTCCTTCTGGAGCTGGCCGCTGACATCCCTTGGCTCGCCGTCAATGAAAGTCATCTTCTTTGTGCTTCCGTCGTAGGCCAGATTCCCGACGATCCAGCCGCCGTTGGAGAAGGGTACGAAGCCCTCGTAGCTGTCGTCAAAGGCATCATGGCCAATGTAGGAATAGGGGCTTTCCACCCCCAGCAGGTTCAGCACTGTGGGCAGCAGATCGGAGGTGTTCAATACCTTGTCCATTTCCATTGGTTCCAGATCCGCGCTCCAGATGAAGCAGGGCGTCCGCTCCAGCAGCAGCGTCTCCTCCACGCCGCTGAGCTCCAGCAGGGCCGTTGTATTCTTGTAGCCGTAGGTATAGTGATCCGTAACGCCGATGATAACGGTGTTTTCCAGCTGATCGTGCGCCTCCAGCTCCGTCAGCAGCCGGGCGAACAGATCGTCCACCAGCCGGGCTTTTAAGTAGGCACAGTCCGTCTCCTCGTTGCCGGTCAGCCCCCGGTACTCGGGGTACTTCTTCAGGCCCCAATAGCTGAGAACCTCGTTATACTTGTAGCTTAAGTGGGCAGAGCGGGTGATGATGAAATTCAGGTTCAGCTGTCCTTCCCGGAAGAATTCCCGGTTCAAATCCGCGTTGTCGAACAGCAGTTGATCGTCATACAGCAGGTTCTTGGCATCCGGATCCCCCGCCACGAAGTCCGCATAGCTGACATATTCCTCATAGCCCATGGCTTCGGAGAATTCCCCCCGGCTGTAGAAGGAAGGATCGTTATAGTGGAAGGTCTTGGCGGAGTATCCTTCCTCCCGCAATAAACTCGCCAGAGACTGGTCAAAGTGGTTGGTCACATAGTCAAAAGCATAGCCGCCCTGGCTGCTTAAGAAGGAGCCGGTGTTGATGCAGAACTCCGTATTGAAGGTCCGAATGCCGCCGTACACCGGGGTATAGAACCTGGTAAAGTTGATACCCTCTTCCATCAAGCGGCACAGGGTCGGCGTATGCTCTCCGATCATCCAGTCGTCCATGGATTCCATCAGCACCAACACTACGTTTTTTCCTTCCAGCAGCCCGGTCATGGCATTGTCCCCGGCCACTGTCTGCTGTTCAAAATACGTATCGATCTCCCGGATTCCCGCCTCCTGGGCTTCCGCGTAGCCGGGGGTCATGGGATAAAGGAAATGGGTATAGACATCCTTCACCAAGGTCTGGTGCAGGCCGCAGACCTGATACAACCGGTGGGTGTTGAACATATTCTCATAGGCAGCCTCAGCGGATTGGGAACGACCGTAGTCGGAACCGGCATACTGGATGCTGCTGTCCTGGAGGAACACCGCCTCCGGCAGGAAGCAGGCCCCCACGCCTCCGCACACCAGCAGCGCCGCCGCAATCAAATTGGGCTTCCAGCGCTTCTTCCATTTGGGGAACTTCCAAAGCAGCGCCGCCCCCGCAGCCACCAGGCCCAGGAGTCCCAACCACCAGCCGATGGGATAGCTCAGCAACACGGAGAAGTAATTCGCGCCTTCGGAAGCATAGCGGAAATCCGACAGCCACATCATCTGTGCAAACATCAGATAGTACCCGGTCTGCACCACGGCATAGATTACCATAAGGAAATACAGCACCCCATACAGAATCCGTGCCGCTTTCACCGGAAGCAGCCGCAGAAAGGCGCTGAGAATTACAGCCCACAGAGCACCAAACGCCAGGGGCCACAGCTGCTCCGCGGAAAAAGCTTTCCCGTCCAGGGACAGGAAGAAAAACGCGAACAGCTCCACCAGGAAAAACGACACCGTCACCAGCGCAAAGGGCGCCCGCCTTGTGATCCGGGCCATTCTGGGCTTTGCTTTTGTTTCATACATACCGATCATTCCGCAGGGGTCTCCTTATTCTTTCTGTGCTTACCGTCTGCCTTTTTCCTATCGAACCCGATAAGCGTTTTGTTTTTCATTATAGCACAAAATCGGACAGCCGTACCTTTAAGAATTTCTTATGTTTAATATTTTTCACAAAAATCGCATTTCCCTCTTGTAAAATCTACCAAATTGCCGTATACTATTCTATATTTTTGCAGGAAGAGAGGAACCCGTTATGGATTTGATTACCGTTCGCGACCTGTTCAAGAACACCGAAAAATACGCCGGCACCGAAGTAGAGATCGGCGGCTGGGTGCGAAACCGCCGGCCCAGCAAGCAGTTTGGCTTCATCGTCCTGAACGACGGTACTTACTTCACCCCCGTTCAGGTGGTTTATAACGACACCCTTGCCAATTTCCAGGAGATTTCCAAGATCAATATCGGCGCAGCACTGATCGTCAAGGGCACCCTGGTGCTAACCCCGGACTCCAAGCAGCCCTTTGAGATTCAGGCAAGTTCCGTCACCGTGGAGGGCGCTTCCACCGGTGACTATCCCCTACAGCCGAAAAAGCACTCCATGGAGTACCTGCGGACCATTACCCACCTGCGGCCCCGGGCCAACACCTTCCAGGCCGTGTTCCGGGTCCGGAGCCTTGCCGCCATGGCCATCCACCAGTTCTTCCAGGACCGGGACTTCGTCTATGTCCACACCCCCCTGATCACCGGCTCCGACTGCGAGGGCGCGGGTGAGATGTTCCAGGTCACCACCCTGGACCTGAACAACGTTCCCAAAACCGAGGACGGCAAGGTGGACTACAGCCAGGACTTCTACGGCAAGCCCACCAACCTGACCGTCTCCGGCCAGCTCAACGGCGAGACCTTCGCCATGGCCTTCCGCAACATCTACACCTTCGGCCCCACCTTCCGGGCCGAGAATTCCAACACCACCCGCCACGCCGCCGAGTTCTGGATGATCGAGCCGGAAATTGCCTTTGCTGACCTGGACGACGACATGCGCCTGGCGGAGGACATGATCAAGTATATCATCTCCTACGTTCTGGAGCGGGCTCCCGAGGAAATGAACTTCTTCAACCAGTTCGTGGACAAGGGCCTGCTGGACCGGCTGAACCACGTCCTGAACAGCGACTTTGGCCGCATTACCTACACCGAGGCCGTAAAGATTCTGGAGCAGCACAACGACCAGTTCGAGTACCCCGTCCACTGGGGCAGCGACCTGCAGACCGAGCACGAGCGGTACCTGACGGAAGTGATTTTTAAGAAGCCCGTCTTCGTCACGGACTACCCCAAGGAGATCAAGGCCTTCTACATGAAGCTGAACCCCGACGGCAAGACCGTTGCCGCCATGGACTGCCTGGTTCCCGGCATCGGCGAGATCATCGGCGGCTCTCAGCGTGAGGACGACTACGACATTCTGAAAAACCGCATTGAGGAGCTGGGCATGAAGCCGGAGGACTACGCTTTCTACCTGGATCTGCGCAAGTACGGCTCCGCCCGTCACGCAGGCTTCGGCCTGGGCTTCGAGCGCTGCGTCATGTACCTGACCGGCATGGGCAACATCCGGGACGTGCTCCCCTTCCCCAGAACCGTGGGCAACTGCGATCTGTAAGCTATCAAAAAAGGACCAGCTGTGTTACACAGCCGGTCCTTTTCCAATTCTTCCAAGACAGTTAAGAAAATGATCGTTTATCGCAGAATCCATAGTTCCTCTTGCCTGCCCCACGGATTCATGCTATACTATACTTGACAAATCCAACAAAAAGGAGAGATTCCGCAATGAAGAAGAAATATCTTCCCTGGCTGGCGGCGGCTGCCGTGATCGCGGTTCTTCTGTGCACCTGGGCCTATCTCCATGTGGATGGCCGGGAGATCCGCTGTATGGACGCCGTTTCGGAGGCCTACACCGCCGCCGTCACCAAATACAACCGCCTGACCAATCAGGAAACGGAGCTGACCCTGTCGGGAGATCAGGTTCTGAAATTAAAGGCCCTGATCCAAGAAAGCTCCTTCACCCGGCGGGTCTTTACCAACAAGCCCTATACCGGTGCCGACGCCGCCTGTCACTACACCATCGTGCTGGAACTGTACGACCCCCAGGGACATCAACTGGATTTTATCCATCTCGACTGCATCGGCGGACAGGGAATGATCCTCTCCGCCCCATACAGCGGTACATCCCTTAACCTGAACATCCGCAATCCCCATTGGCGGGAAGCTCTGGATGCAATCTTAACAGAATCCTAAGAAAAAAGATGGCCTGCCATTGCAAGCCATCTTTTTCATTTGGAAGAATCATTACACAGCCAGGAAGAACTTCACCAGGAACAGGAGGGAGATGGCGTAGGTCAGGACGGAAACCTCCTTGGCCTTGCCGCCGAAGACCTTCATGATGGTGTAGGCAATCAGGCCGATGCCGATGGCGTGGCCGATGGAGCCGGAGATGGGCATACCGATCAACATCAGCGCCACGGGAACCATCTGGTCCAGATCGTTGAAGTCCACCTTCTTCAGGCCCTGGAGCATCAGCACGCCCACATAGATCAAGGCGGCGGAGGTAGCGGCGGCGGGAATGATGGCGGCAATGGGGGCCAGGAACATGCAGGCCAGGAACAGCACGCCGGTGACCAGTGCAGTCAGACCGGTGCGGCCGCCGGCTTCCACGCCGGAAGCGGACTCCACGAAGGTGGTGACGGTGGAGGTGCCGGTGCAGGCGCCTACCACGGTGCCCACGGCATCGGACAGCAGCGCCTCCTTCATGTTGGGCATGTTGCCGTTCTCGTCCACCATGCCCGCCCGGGAGGCGGTGCCCACCAGGGTGCCGATGGTGTCGAACATGTCAATGATGCAGAAGGTGATCACCAGGGTGATGACGGTGAACCAGCCGATCTCCACGAAGCCCGCGAAGTTGAACTTACACAGTGTCGTGCTGGCCATGTCCGCGAAGGGGGGTACAAAGGAAGCGGTAGCCAGAGAGGCGAAGGGATTGGCGCCCAGGAAGACAAAGGAACCGGCCCAGTAGATCACGGAGGCGATGAGCATACCGAACAGCACCGCGCCCTTGACGCCCTTCTTTGCCATAGCGATGATGACAAACAGGCCCACAAACATGGTGACCACGGTGAGGATCATGGTGGTGTAGCCGGTATCGCCCATGCTGGCCTTCAGCACGCTGGGGGTCAGAGCGCCGAAGAAGTCCCGCATGACATAGAACGGAGCGGCAAAGCCGTTGCCCTCGGCGTAGATGCCCACGTTGGAGCCCAGGCCGATGTTCATCAGCATCAGGCCGATGGCGGGAGAGATGCCCAGCCGGATGCCAAGAGGAATGGCCTCCACGATCTTCTGGCGGACGTTGAAGAGGGACAGCACGATGAACACGATGCCCTCAATCAGAATGATAATCAGCGCCGCCTGGAAGGAGGCCACATAGCTCATGCCGGTCATGGCCACAATGTTGCCAACCACCACGGCAAAGAAGCTGTTCAGACCCATACCGGGGGCCATGGCGAAGGGCTTATTGGCCAGGAACGCCATGCAGAACATGCCCACCGCGGAGGCAATACAGGTGGCCAGGAACACACCGTTCCACAGCTCCTCACCCGCGGAGCCGAAGCCGGTCAGCAGATTGGGGTTCAGCGCGATGATGTAGGCCATGGTCATGAAGGTGGTGAGACCCGCAATGACTTCGGTCTTTACATTGGTCTTGTTCTCAGAGAGCTTGAAAACTTTTTCTAACATAAGATCTACCTTTCTTCAGTCATTCTTCCAAAATGTTCCATTTTGATGATCTTCGGCTTCCATTTCCTTCAGGAGCTTTTGATCCTGCTTGCCGCTCAGGTCCAGCTTTTCGTACATGTCGGGTCGGCGGGCCTTGGTGCGGCGCAGGGCCTGTTTTCTTCTCCACCGGCGTACCTTTTCATGGTCGCCGGACAGGAGAATCTGGGGCACCTCCCTGCCGTGCCAGACAGCCGGGCGGCTATACTGGGGATATTCCAGCAGGCCGTTAAAGTGGCTCTCGTCCTCGAAGCACTCCGGGTCCGCCAGAACCCCGGGAACCATGCGGCAGACGGCATCGGTCACCGCCATGGCCGCAATCTCGCCGCCGGTGAGGACAAAGTCCCCCAGGGAGATTTCCTCGTCCACACACTCGTCGATGAACCGCTGGTCAATGCCCTCATAGTGGCCGCAGACCAGGATCAGGTTGTCCAGCTTGCTTAAGCGGATGGCATCGGCCTGCCGGAAGGTGTGGCCGCAGGGGGACAGATAGACGGTGTGCACCGGCCCTCCCGCCTCGTCGCAGGCTGCTTCCCAGCAGCGGTACAGCGGGTCCGCGGTCATCACCGCGCCCCGGCCGCCGCCGTAGGGGTAGTCGTCCACCTGGTTCTGCTTGTTGGCGGTGTAGTCCCGGATCTGGCGTGTCTCAATCTGGATGAAGCCCCGCTCCTGGGCCCGGCCGAGAATGCTCTCCGACAGCACATCCCCCACCGTATCGGGGAACAGGGTCAGAATCTCAATCCTCATCGCTGCGCATCCCTTCCAGCAGCTTGACCTGCATGGTATTCTCATCCAAGTCCGTGGAGAGAATGAACTGCTTCACCGCGGGAATCAGGTATTCATAGTCTCCCTTGACCACATACACACTGTTCCCGGGATAGTCCAGCACCTCGGTGATTGATCCCAGTTTCTGCCCGTCGGCATAAACCTCCACCCCGATGAGCTCAGAGGCGAAGATCACATCACCGTCGATATCCTCCCGGTAAAGCTGCACCGTCTTTCCCCGCAGGGCCTGGGCCGCCTCCATGGTGTCCACACCCCGGAATTTCACCAGGTTGCAGGTCTTCTGAACCCGAACAGATTCCATCTCATATTCTTTTCCGTCAAGCCGGCATCGGGTAAAGTCACAGAGCATTTCCGGGGAATCCAGCCAGGACAGCACCTTGACCTCGCCCCGAACGCCGTGGGTGGTGACAATCTCACCGGCATCGATATATTGGAGTTTCATAATCGCTTCCTCCAGGGTTAAAATTTGCAGCAACGCATCTGCAAGACAGACGAAATGCGTGACGAAACCGCCACGCATCCTCGTTTTTTAATCCACGATTTCGACCGTGACCTTCTCGCCGGTGCGCTGGGCAACAGTCTTAATAATGGTACGGATCTCCTTGGCGATCCGTCCCTGGCGGCCAATCACCTTTCCCATGTCGCCTTCGGCAACACGCAGCTCCAGCACCTTGCCGTCCTCGCCATCGACTTCAGCAACAGTGACTGCCTCCGGATCATCCACCAGATTCTTTGCCATATACAGCAAAAGTTCTTTCATTGTGGGTTTCTCCTTTGGGGATCTTACAGCACGCCAGCGTTCTTCAGCAGGCCGCGGACGGTGTCAGTGGGCTGTGCGCCGTTCTTGATCCAGGTCTGTGCCTTCTCGGCATCGACAGTGATGGTAGCGGGAGTGGTCAGGGGATTGTAAGTGCCGATCTCCTCAATGCAGCGGCCATCACGGGGAGAACGGGAGTCAGCCACAACGATGCGGTAGTAAGGAGCCTTCTTTGCGCCCATTCTTCTCAGTCTGATCTTAACCATGAGAGTTTCACCTCCATAAATAATCTATAAAATCTATATCGCAAAGCAATTTGCTTTCAGCGAACCAGTGTATGCTGCTGCAGGAATCAGAAGCCCGGGAATCCTCCCATGCCGCCGAAACCCTTCATGCGCTTCATCTTCTTCCCCATGCCGGGGCCGGAAAACTGCTTGATGAGCTTGCGCATCTGCTCGAAGGACTTGAGCAGCTTGTTCACGTCCTCCACCTTGACGCCTGCCCCTGCGGCAATGCGCTTCTTGCGGCTGGCGCCGATGATCTCGGGCTTTTCCCGCTCCTTGGGGGTCATGGACAGGATGATGGCCTCGGTGTGAGCCATGGCCTTCTCGTCCAGCTTAACGCCCTTCAGGTTGGCTCCGCCGGGCATCTGGGCCAAAATATCCTCCATGGAACCCATGGACTTCATCTGCACCATCTGGTCATAGAAGTCCTGGAGGGTAAACCTATTGGATTTCAGCTTCTCCTCCATCTCGGCGGCCTTCTTGGCATCGTAGGCCTTTTCCGCCTTCTCGATGAGGGTCAGCACATCGCCCATACCCAGGATCCGGTTTGCCATCCGGTCCGGGTGGAAGGGCTCGATGTCCTCCAGCTTTTCGCCGATACCGGCAAACTTGATGGGCTTTCCGGTGACGGCCCGGACCGACAGTGCCGCACCGCCACGGGCATCGCCGTCCAGCTTGGAAAGCATGACGGAGTCGATGTCCAGCCATTCATTGAAGCTCTGGGCAGCGTTCACTGCGTCCTGGCCGGTCATGGCGTCCACCACCAGCATGATCTCGTCTGGCTTGACGGCAGCCTTGATGTTCTTCAGCTCGTTCATCAGTGCCTCGTCCACATGGAGCCGTCCGGCGGTGTCCAGGAACACCATGTCATAGCCATGCTGCCGGGCGTAGAGCACCGCTTCCTTGGCGGTCTGCACGGGGTCCTGGGTGCCTTTTTCAAAAACAGGGATCCCCAGCTTCTCACCGCAGACCTTCAGCTGCTGGATTGCGGCGGGGCGGTAGATATCGCAGGCCACCAGCAGGGGGTTCTTGCCCTGGCGCTTCATAAGGCCTGCCAGCTTGCTGCCGTTGGTGGTCTTGCCCGCGCCCTGCAGGCCCACCAGCATGACCACAGTGGGGCCGTTGGGATTAATCGTAATATGTTTCGTTTCGCTGCCCATGAGCTTGCACAGCTCCTCGTTAACGATCTTGACGATCATCTGGGCAGGGGTGAGGGATTCCAGCACATCGGTGCCGACGCAGCGCTCGGTGACGGATTTGGTGAAATCCTTGACCACCTTGTAGCTGACGTCCGCCTCCAGCAGCGCCATACGGATCTCCCGCATAGCCTCCTTCACATCTGACTCTTTCAGACGGCCTTTGCCGCGAAGCTTTTTGAAGGTGGAGGAGATCTTTTCAGTTAAGCCTTCAAATGCCATAGTTACTCCTTCAGTGTCTGTGCCGCAGCGGTAATCCGCTGGGCAAGGGCCTGTACAGCCGGATCGGAAGATTGTCCCAACTCCGCGGCAGCGTTCAGGATCTCCTGAGCCGCTTCCCGGATCTCGGTGTCCCGTTTGACATAGCCAATGTTTTCTTCCATCCTGCGCAGCAGCGCCTCCGTCCGGGTCAGGTTGTCGAACACCGCCTGACGGCTGACGCCCTGGGCCTGAGCAATCTCACTGAGGGAAAGGTCCTGATTGTAGCGCATATCGAAGCATTCCTTCTGCTTCCCGGTGAGCATACCGCCGTAGTAGTCAAACAGCAGCGCCATTTCCAACGCGTCCATCCAGCGCCTCCCTCTGTCAAGGCTCTTTCCTTGAAACCTGGGGTATTATAACATGGAATACGTCGGGTGTCAAGTATTTTTCCTGCACAGGGCAAAAAATGCTGAATGCATTCTGCATTTTACCGCACCCGATACCATTTTGTGCGTTCCGCCGTCTTCACAAACCCCAGTTTCTCATACAGCCGGATGGCCCGCACATTGGTTGAGGCCACCTCCAATGTCATGGACGTTCCCTCCACCAGGGACATCAGCGTGTGCATCACCGTCTCTCCCGCACCTTTCTGCACCGACGCCATCGCCAGAAGCTTACAATCGTCCAGCCATCCGATGCCCAGCAGCTCCCCGTCCCGGTGGACAAAGTAGGCTCCGCCGCTTTCCAGAATGCGGCCTTCTTCCCTGGCTTCCAGGGTCCCGGCCATATCCACCTGGGCCATCCGCTCATTATAAATACCGCGCCATCGGGACACTGTGTGTTCCGTCACCGGGAACAGGCAGGCCAGCTTCTCCGGGTCCACGAAAGCCTGCCCCCGCATTTCCAGCACCGAAACGTGCAGCGGAAACTGCTCCAAACCCCCATGGTCAGCAGCATAGATCCGCTCCGCTCCCGCCATGACGCAGAAGCGGACGCACTCGTCAAGATGCTCCTGAAAGCCGTCCTCCTGTACCTGCCGGATGCGGATATAGGCCTCCTGCCGGTAGGGGATCTCTTTCAGACTCAGGCCTGAAACCCCATACTGTGTCGAAAAAAATGGAAAATCCTGCATACTGTTCCCTCCGTTTTCCCTACTATATCACCTTTTCCTCCCTTCCGCAAGGGTCATTTCCGAAACTTACCGTCTATTTTTTGTGCATTTTTCACATACAGAATCCCTGTTTACCGGTAATATAATTGATTCATCGCCCAATTTTTAGCAAAAAGTTCGTTTTTTTCATATTTAGGTCTTGATTTCCTGACGCAAATGTGTATAATAACAGTCATGTTGCATTCCAACCGGAAAGGAGGTTCATTCCATGAAGAAGATCATCTGCAAGAAGGAGTACGACACCGAGACCGCTACCCTGATCAAGGCATATTCTTGTGGTAAGCTGGGCGATCCCACCGGTTACGAGGAGGATCTGTACCAGACTCCCGAAGGCCTGTACTTCCTGCACGTCGGCGGCGGCGAGACTTCCATCTACCCCACCGAGGACATCAAGCGGCTGGCCAAGACCAAGGTCAACGAGTGGCTCGAGACCCACTAAGCCCATACATAGAAAAGGAGTCTGCTTTTGGGCAGGCTCCTTTTTGTTTTCTGGTTGCCACTGTTCAGTCGCATCAAAATATATCACATAAATGATCGTTTAGCGGGCAAGGCCCGCGGCGAATGCGTTACGCACTTTAGGT